>NZ_QGAA01000023.1:0-90132 GCF_005233485.1 Pseudomonas sp. CFBP13509 | reverse complement strand
CATCGGCGTTATGCAGCGTGACACGGCCGTCATCTCCCCAGGCATACCGCGTATCCATCTGGGAAAAACTGGCCCAATGCCGGACACATCGCGCCGCTTTGCCAGACCGTTCCCACGCCCAGAAGAAACTCGCCCCACCGGCCAGTCCACGCTCAAGAATCACATGCTGATCGTCGTAGCGATAAACCTCGCTTTCACCTACCGCATTGGTCGCCGAAACCAGCCGGCCAGCGTCGTCATAGGCGTAGGAAACAATGCTCTGCTCAGTAATCCAGACATACGGGTCACGGCCTTCGGCCCGCTGCACCTGGTAGTCCACCGCCACGATGCGGTCCGATTCATAGCGCAGGAACAGCGCACACCCCGCACCGTTATCAAGCCGCTCAATCCGCCCCAGAAAATCCCGAGCAATCCGCAACCGGTTGTCGTACGCATCACTGATCGAGACCAGCACACCGTCGCGAAAGTGATAAAACCGTGATGCCTGGGCCAGCACTAATTCATCTGGCGATGCGCCCAAATAGATCGCGGCTTCGGCCAAGCTGTTGGTGATTGCAGGCCGAGCAACGGTCGGCATCGGAAATGAAGTAGTGCGATTCTCATGGTCCGTCCACACCACCGAATCGCCCGACACCGCAAGCCGATGCGCCAGCGAATGACTCCAGCCAAACCCCAACCCGACATCCACTTCCACCGCACTGGTGCGATATAACCGTGTCCACTCGAACGGCAAGATCCCGTCTAAAACACCATCGGTGAGGGTGAGCAATTCCTCCCCGGTAACCATCGACACGGGGCAGCCGTTGGTGACGGTCTTATCCGAAGATGCCGTCGCATCCCCGTTCGGATTCTTCCCTGAAACCGGAACATCATCGACAGGCTCCTGCCTGACCAACACCGTCTGCTGAGTCTTCCTGCGAACCGCCGGCACCGGGTTCGAAACCACATGCTCCCCAACCTTCAACGGCGCAACCGGTACAGTCTTGATCGCTGTCGCGGGGCCACTGAGCAGCAAAGGCTTCACCGCCTCGACATGCGCGTCCAACGTCGGCCCCACCAACTGATCAGCCAGCCTCTCCAGCCACTTGTGCGCTCGTCCGGATTTGATATGTCCCAGCACCTGAGCGCCCAGGCGAATCTGCACGCCCATGCCACGGGTCGCCCAGATCAGAAATAGATTGATCAGTACCTCACCGGTGATCTCGCCCAGCACTTCATACATCTCGGGCGGCGGTAGCAGGCGTAGCCAACTGACCATGGCTGACATGTAGATAAACAGCAGCGGCTCATCGCTGAGCACCAACAGCCCCTTTGCGATGGCGTCGTTGCCCAGCCTCAGCAGTTCATCGAGTTCAGTCTGGGAGATGTAGGCCAACAACTTCTGGCTGTTGGCCTTGAGGTCCGCCAGCAAGTCATACAGCTGCGTAACGTTGTCCCACAGGTTGTAGAGCGCCTTGGCCATCCCGCTTGAAAACGCCAAACCTTGCATCGCGCTACGTTCGGGCGGCGTGGCGTTGGCGAAGTCGTCCCATTGGGGCTGGAAGGTCTTGGTCCATTCGTCACGCAGGAGACTTTCCAACCCCGCGATCACCGATTGATAAGACCCATACAGCGCCTTGACGTGATCCCTGGAAACGTTGGGGTAGAAACTGATTCGGTACGGCTGGTTGCGATCACACTCGGTGATTTCGAGGATGCCGCTGGGACCGATGGTCCGATGGAGTGGTGCGCCGAGCGGGCTGCCGTCCTGGGCAATGGCTTGCAGCATCACCGGCGTATTGCCGATCGGTACAAACCGAGTGCTTTCGAACATATGCACCAGGGTCAGCGATCCCTGGGCATCGCACCTGGCGACGGTGTTACTGGGGGTTTTGGAGGAAGCCGGCGCCACCAGCGCCACCTCTTCCCCAACTTTGAACACCTGATCCACTTCCAGTGCCGAAGCGCTCAAGAACCCCTCGGCCCACTCATCAAAGGTATTCAGGCAACCGCGAAAGTCACGAAAGACGCGCTCAACGTCCGGCGCCTTGGCATCCATGGGGGCCAGGACAAAGCTGGCAATGATGGGAATCAAGAGGCAGCCCCGACAACCAGGGCATTAACGGGTAGGTGCATCGGCGGTCCCTCGCACTGAATGATCAGGCGAGAGACTTTGGAGAGGTTCGTCAGGTAAAGAAGTCGGCGCTATTCGCCAGGACGGCTAGGAGGGTTCGCCAAAACTTCGGGTAAACGCAGAATCGATTGTAGGAGTCGGATTACAGGTGGAGAAGCCCTACAGCTTCAGTTGCCCAATCGCCTTGCTCAACTCACCAGCCAACGTTGCCAGCTCATTGCTGGTGGTCGCCGAATCCACAGTCTGTTGCACGGTGTTCTCGGTCACATCACGAATGCTCACCACTGCGCGGTTCATCTCTTCGGCCACGTGGCTTTGCTGTTCGGCGGCGACGGCGATCTGGGTGTTGCTTTCACGCATTTGCGCCACGGCGCTGGTGATTTCGGCGAGCGCTGTGCCGGCTTCCAGGGCTTGTTGTACGCAGTCGTCGGCCTTGAACGAGCTTTCCTGCATGAAGTCCACCGCGTCGCGGGTGCCGGCCTGCAGAGCCGAGACCATGCGGGTGATTTCGTCGGTGGAGCTTTGCACGCGCTTGGCCAGGTTGCGCACTTCGTCGGCGACCACGGCAAACCCACGGCCCATTTCCCCGGCGCGAGCCGCTTCGATGGCGGCGTTGAGGGCGAGCAGGTTGGTCTGTTCGGCGATGCTGTGGATCACACTGACCACGCTGTTGATTTTCTGGCTGTCCTCGGCCAGTTTCTGGATCATTTCGGCGGTCTGTTGCACGCCGGAAGACAGGCCGGCGATTGAGTGCTGTACGCGGGTGACCACGTCCTGACCGCTGCCAGCGAGGGTGTCGGCGGCCTGGGACAAGTCGCGGGTGGCACCGGCATGTTGGGCGATGTGGTAGACGGTGGCGGTCATTTCGTTGATGGCGGTGGCGGCCTGGTCGGTCTCGCTTTGCTGGCCAAGCATGCCGTGTTGTACCTCGTTCATGCTGCTGGCCAATCGAGCGGCACCCTCGTCCAGAAGCTTGGCGGTGCGCGCCACGGTGCTGACCACGCGCTGATAACCGGCTTGCATGGCATTGAAGGCGCTGGCCATCTGGCCGACTTCATCCTTGCAGGCCAACGGCACGCGGGCCGACAGGTCGCCGGTTTTCTCCACGTGCAGCATCACGTCCTTGAGGGTGTTGAGTTGGCTGAGCAGGAAGCGGATCAGCAATTGCGAGGCGCAGAGCATCGCCAGCATCAGGATCAGCACCGCCACGGCATAGTTAGCGAAGCGTTCACTGAATACCTGGCTCAGGCTGGGGGCGTGGGCGAGCACGGCGATGTATTGCCCATCAGGGCGGGCGATCACTTCGGCGCCCATCAGCGTGTTTTCGCCGAACAGCGGCATGGGGTTGAGTTCGACCCAACCCGTGTTGCTGCTCAGGGCTGACAGATTCTGATCGGCCAGCTGTGGGACTTGGCCGCGGGCAAACGTCAGCCAGTGCTCGCTCTTGGGCAGGGCCTTGTCGGCCGGCCAGGCTCCGAGCAATTGCGCCTGGGCCTGTGCCGAGGCCTGGGACGCATGGCTGCGCGATTGCTGTTCGAGATGCACGGCGTACAGCACCAGGAGCAGGGTCGTGATAAAGGCGACCGCGTTGACGGCCCAGAATTTGTATTTCAGCGAGATATTGCTAAGCCAGGCACCCATGGAAGGTTTTCTCTGATAGCGGAAACAGCATTGGCAAGGTGCCATTATTGTGCCGCTACTCAGCAAAGCGGTTTTGACATGGGTCAATGCACCGCATCAATCCACGGCAGGCAGCCCAAAAAACGCGCGGGCACAGGCGGTGCTGTGCTGAGCCAGGTCCTCGGCCGTTTCGTTGCGGTGCAGGGCGACTTCGCGCAGCACTTCCGGTAGGTAGGCGGGTTCGTTACGGCCGTTTTTCGGCTTTGGACGCAGGGTGCGCGGCAGCAGGTAGGGCGCATCGCTCTCCAGCATCAGACGACCACGGGGAATTTCCCTGACCAACGGATGCAGGTGCGTCCCACGGCGTTCATCACAGATCCAGCCGGTAATGCCAATGTGCAAATCGAGATCGAGGTAGCTGAACAGCGCCGGTTGTTCGCCGGTGAAGCAATGCACCACGGCGGCGCTCAGGTGGTCGCGGTAGTCCTTGAGGATCTCCAGCAGACGCTGGTTGGCGTCGCGCTCATGGAGAAACACCGGCAGTTTGAGCTCAACCGCCAGAGCCAAGTGCTCTTCGAGGACTTTTTCCTGTTGCGGGCGCGGAGAGAAATCCCGATTGAAATCCAGCCCGCATTCGCCCACCGCACGTACGCGGCTTTCGCTGAGTAAACCGCGCAGGCGCCTGGCGCTATCGCCGTTCCAATCGCTGGCGGAGTGGGGGTGGATGCCGGCCGTGCTGAACAGGCGTTGGCCGCTGTCATCGAGGTTGACGCACAGTTCCAAGGCCTGTTCGCTGCCGTCGACGCTGGTGCCGGTGAGCACCAATTGTTGCACTCCGGCGGCATAGGCGCGGTCGAGAACGGCCTGGTGCTTCTCGTCGAAACTGGGGTTGGTCAGGTTGACGCCGATATCAATGAGTTGCATGGTGCTATCTCCGCCTGCGGCCGGAAAGCATATCAGAGCTGTAGATTTATAAGAAAAACGAAGAACTACAACGAGTTATAGCTGTCTTTGAACGTCGCAAGTGACATCGTGATTGGCTGCACGCCTTGCACTGTGCCACCGTTGCGCGTCTTGCCAGCGCTTAAAGCGCTCTGTTTCTGACCCCCAACGCCTCGTTTTTCGCGAGGGTGTTGGCCAGTATTCTTTCCGGAGAGCGGATGATCCGACCCTCGGTGTTGCTTATGTTGTGCCTGACGCTGCTGCTGCCCGCGACGGCGCTCGCGCGTCTGGACGGGCCGCTGGAAGTGACCAGGCCCGGCAAGGTGCGTGACCTGGCGGAGATTCGCTCGAGTCGCACCCTGCGTGTATTGGTCAACCAGAGCCGTAACAGTTCCGGCGAGGTCCAGGGCCAGGCCATCGGTGTCGAATACCATCGTCTGCGTGCGTTCGAGCAATACCTCAATGGCCACGCCCGTGATGGCCAGGAAATCAACCTCAAGATCATTCCCAAGGCCAAGGACCAACTGCTCGGCGCACTCGCCCGTGGCGAAGGCGACCTGGTGGCCCCCGGTGAATTGCTGGATGTGAAGGCCGCACACAAGATCAGCACCAGCGATCCGATCGCCAGCGGTGTGCCGTTATGGCTGGTGGGGGTGAAGGGTGAGCGGCGGTTTACCAAGCTGGAGCAGCTATCCGGGCGCACCCTGGCGCTGACCACCGGCAGCGCGGCGGCGGATGCCATCAGCCAGGTCAACCAGAAACTGGCCTTGCACAAACAGCCGCCGGTCAAGGTGGAATGGGTGGACCCGACCCTGGCGGTGGAGGATGTGCTGGAGATGGTCCAGGCGGGTATTTTTCACCTGACTATTGTCGAGAAGCCGATTGCTGAGCGCTGGTCGAAGATCCTGCCCAAGTTGCGCTTCGACAAGCAGGTGGCAATCAGCGAACCGGGCGACGAGTACTGGTTTGTGCGCCAGGACGCCTCGATGCTGCGGGCCAGTATTGATCGATTTCTCAAGACCTATCGCACGCCGTCCGACCAGGATGTGGCATTCCAACGCATCTATCGGCGCCTCTACCAGGTGCGCAACCCACTGGCCCGTGTCGACCGCCAGCGCTTGGAAAAACTGCGCCCGGTATTGCAAAAGCACGCCCGTGAGCAAGGCATGGACTGGCTGAACCTCGCGGCGCTGGCGTTCAAGGAGTCGGCTTTTGACCCGGGTGCGCGCAACAGCGGCGGCCCTACCGGCCTGATGCAGATCACCCCTTCGGCAGCGCAGCGGGTGGGCGTCAACAACATCGAAAGTCTCGACAGCAATGTGCAGGCCGGCGCGCGTTACCTGGCGTTGATCCGTCGCAAATTCTTCGCCAGCCCCAAGCTCAACGAGCGCGAGCGCATGGCCTTCGTATTGGCCGCGTACAACATGGGGCCGGAGCGGGTGCAGGGCATGCGCACCGAGGCCAGGCGCCGGGGACTGAACCCCAATCAATGGTTCTTCCAGGTGGAGCGCATCGCCATGGAGCAGGTGGGGATGGGGGGCGTCAGCTATGTTAATAGCGTCAACAAGTACTACTTGGCGTTTGATCGGGAGCGAGAGTCCCTGGAACCGCCGGCGCCGAAAATCGCCTCGAAATAATCTATTTTTTCGATGTTAATCAGGCATTTTTTCGGCTTTTATCATTACTTAAACTGATTAATATAGGGGCCAACCAACCCCTACTTCGAAAAGGATCCACCCCATGAGCCCAATGATCAAAAGCGTACTGTCCACTCGTGCCGGCTACGGCCTGACCATCCTGCGCATCGTCGTCGGCATCATCTTTGCCGCCCATGGTTCGCAAAAACTCTTCGGTTGGTTTGGCGGCTATGGCCTGGCGGGCACCGCCCAGTGGATGGAAAGCATTGGCCTGGCGCCGGGTACCCTGATGGCGCTGCTGTCGGGCGGAACCGAGTTCTTTGCCGGCCTGGCACTGATCATCGGTTTGCTGGTACGCCCGGCGGCATTGGGCCTGACCATTCTGTCGCTGGTGGCGATCTTCTCGGTGCATATCCATAACGGCTTGTTCATGGCCAACAACGGTTATGAGTTCGCACTGGCCCTGCTGGGCGGCTCCCTGGCGGTGCTGCTGGAAGGTGCTGGCAAACTGTCTGCCGACCGCGCCATCGCCAACTGACACCGGCACAAAACTCTGAAAAGGCCCACCACTGTGTGGGCCTTTTCGTTGCTCGGGATTCTTGACACCGCCCCACCGGCTTCTCTAGGATGCTGCCCATGCGCCGATTTAAACAGCTAATTGCGGGGCGCCACTGGGTCTCATCAATAGGGCCCGACAGAAGCCTGTTCTCCCCTGGGGAGGCAACTTCGAAATACCGCTAAAGCGCTGGTTCGGTGTTGCCTCTCACCTGCCCGCAGACTTTTGAGGCAGAGACACGTCACGATGAATGCACTACGCCCCCTGATACGCCTGGCCCCGATCACCGCGGACCTCACCCAACGCAATCCAAAAATCCTCCTGGGCGGCAAGCATCAGCCTACGCTCTTACGTTATCTGGACGGGTGGCCACGTCGCAGCGGGCGGCCATCGGCATTCTTGATTCAGTTTGTGGAAGATGGCGATTCTCTTGCCCGGTTTGCGAATAACAGCTTCGATCTTGCGGTTATCCAGGCCCCCAGCGCGAGCGACGCGCAGGAAGTCATCCGACAATTGACCCGCATTGCCCGGCAGGGGCTGATTGCCAGGCGTTGAACTCAGTAGAGCGCGACGCCCGCCTGTAGTCGACGCCGTCGATTGCACAGAAAAACCACCCAGGCAACCAGGCATAGCATCAGGGGTATCGCCAGTGCCACGAGCATTTTTATGGCGAACTCCAGGCGATGTACCTGCGCGTATGCCTCGGCTTTCAAGGCATGTAATTCCATTGGCAAGCGCAGTCGCTCCTTGTTGAGTGCAACCAATTGGGTGGTGGTGTCCACGGTCTGGGAGCCGAGCTGCACCTCCGTTGGGCGCAGCATTTGCCATTCATGTTCTGTCCGTAGCAGGCGTTGTTCCAATTCAGTCGCCTTCTGCGTGTAGGCGTGTACGGCGCTGTCGCGCATCCGTTCCAGCCTGTTTGGCGATCTTTGCGCCGACGCGTGCGGGCGAATATTGGTCAGTACATCACCGGCGGACAAGTTATCCAGCGTATTCAAGATAAACAGTGTGTTGCTGTCGGTCGCTGGGCTATTGACTTGATCCGTGAGCAAATCAGTGTCGGCGACTACCACCACATGGATCTGCGCCGCTTTTTGCACAGCTGCCGGCTGTCCTTCCACGCCATCGAGGAATGCTGAATAGGCAGGCCCCTCTATACGGGCTGCAATCACATGGCGTTGTGTTTGGCTGGAGGCCTCATTGGCCGTTGAATCAAGCTCGGTTGCTGAGGCAAGCCGGTCGGTTTCCTGCAACTCGGATTGCAGGGAGCTTTGCAGGAGAGGGGTCAGGGTCGTGCGGCCTTTCTGGCGGCGAAACAGCACGCCGCTGCTTGATACCGTCACGTTATTCAATTTCCAGGTGCTCGGATCGCCTGTGTTCATTGCCTGCCGGGGCAGGATCAACCTGCCCGGATGCTGCACTGTGAACTTCCCTTTCACTGGTGTGTGCGACGCCGCGTAGCGGTGATCGAGCAGAAACTTGTTCGCCGGCATCTGTATTCCCCAAGCGGCAAGCAAATCAGTCAGTCGGGTATTGGCGGATGGGGTGTTCGAGCTTTGCTCGCTAAACGGGTCGATAAATGCCATCAATTTACCGCCCTTTAAGACAAATTGTTCAACCGCATATAACGATTGCTCAGGCAGCGCCTGTGGATGCACGACCATGAGCGTCTTGACCTGTTCCGGCACGCGCTCGGTGGTTGCTCCCAGATTGACCAGATTGAAATGTCGCTGCAGTGCCTTCAACAATCGGTCCGCGGATTCTCCCATCGCCAGCCCTGACAGCAGTCCGATAGCGGGGCGCTCCGGATGCTGCAACTTGTAGATCAAATGACTGATTTCATATTCGAGCAATGGCTCACGATCCAGGCTGAATGATTCGATGCGTTGCGCTCCATAGCCGGCTCGGGTGCCGATCAGGCCCATGAATCCCGCATTGTCGTCGAGGCCAAACAATCTGGCTTTGTAGGCGTCCTCTGAAAAAGGTATGGGATCAATAAGGTGCAGGTTGATCATGCCTTTTGCTGCTTTTTCGTACTCCATCAACCGGTCTTCGATGCGCTTGCCATAGCGTTTCAAGGTGTAGCTTCGTCCAGGGCTGTCATGGGCATTGAAATAATACAAATCCACAGGGTTTTCCAATGACGCGAGTAACTGTCGTACTTGAGGCGATAGGGTATGCGTTTTTCCTTGTGAGAAGTCCCATCGGATATTTGGAATTTTTCCTACCCAAACTAAGTTAAACGCCAGGAATAGTAACAGGATAACAGTGAGTGTCATGCCGGTGCGCAGAGTAGGTCGCATGGAGGGCTTTCCTTCTCAGCTGTGTCTATAGTTGAGAGTGACGGTCGTCGCTGCGAGAAAGGCCAAGATCATGCTGATGAAGTAAAGCATGTCACGAAGCGTGAACTTTCCATTGTCGATAGCGCTGTACCTCGAAAAAGGGCTGAGGGAGACCAGACTGTCCACCGCCCAGGTGGGGGCTTGATGTTCAAGTGCATCGAGTAAATAAGAGAGTGCGCTGACGATAAGCATAAAGCCCACAGTCAGTATGAAAAGGGCAGTGCGTTGCCGCACCAGTGTGAAAATAAAACAGCCGACGGCTAGATAACTACCCGCCAGCAGCCAGCTCGATATAAATTGCGAGGCAATAACGCTGTTGTCCGCCACTCCCAGGTAGTTGGCAATGATCACGAGAGGGAAGGTCAATATCAGGGCTGTGGCCGCCACGACCCAGGCTGCTAGAAATTTGCCGATAACCCATTCAAACGTGGTGATGGGTAATGTTTTCATCAGGTCGAGAAAACCGGCATTGGACTCGTCCGACCAGAGTTGTGCCGCCAGTACTGGAATCAGCAATAAATAGAGCCAGGGGTGTAGCTGGAAGAAAACCTGCAAGTGACTGCTGTCCTGTTCTGGCCAGGCGCTCATGTGCAACCCCAATGCCACGGACAGTACTGAAAAAATGGCAATGCTCAGATAGGTGCCGGGTGTACCGGCATAGTGGACGAGTTGACGCTTGAATATGACGGGCAGCAGTTTCAAAGGGGGGTCTCTCGGCTCAGATAATGAACTACGTCGCTGAGGCGACCAGGCTCCAGGCTCAGTGAGTTGATTTTCCAGCGACGATTGGCAATGAGCGTATTGATATGGGGGTAGATGGTGTGCCCCGGCATGGCCAGGACGGTCACCGTGCCGGGTGCATGCCGATGTTCTTCGATGCCTGCTACCCCCGGCAGTACGGCGAGAGCCAGCAGGTCCAAGGGGGCATCTGCGGCGAGGGTGACCGCCTGGAAATGGCGAGAGTCGCGTTGCAGATCTGGCATGGGCGTATCGGCCACCAGGCGATCACCTGCGATAACCAGGGCGCGCGTACAGAGTTCGGATAATTCATCGCAGTGTCGGGAAGCGACGATCACGGTCATGTCTTGCGTCAATGACTGGATGAGGCTCCTGAATTTGTATTTCTGATCAGGTGCCAGCCCCTCGGTCGGTTCATCCAGTAATAGCAAGGCAGGGGTGTGCAGGATGGCCTGGGCAATGGTGACTTTGCGCTTCAAACCGATGGAGAGAGCCTCGAGGGGAGCGTTGAGCACCGGCAACAACTCCAGTTGCGTAGCGGCATAGTCCACCTGTGCGCGTTTTTCGGTGCCGCGCAGTCCGCGAATGGCCGCGATGTAGTCAAGGAATTCTTTAACCGACATCGTAGGATGACTGACGCATCTGTGAAGTTGGTAGCCGATAAGTTTTTTTGCTCTTAATGGATGGGCTTTAGTATTGAAGCCTTGGATGTTTATATGCCCGCTGGAAGGCGTGGTCGAGCCCGATATTACGTCGAGAAGGGCCGTTTTAACTGTAGGATTTTCTCCGAATAGTCCCAGGCATTCCTGTTTGTTTGCGCTGAATGAAAAATCGCTGATTATTTTCTTATTGTTTAAATGTTTTGTCAGGTTGATGATTTCGATCATTTAGCGTGGTGTGGTCGTGGAGGGAGAGTTTGAAAAGGGTACGAGCAATATCTGTTTTTGGGAACGCCGCTCAGCATTAATAGGAAAAGTCCTACGTGCGCGCTAGGCACGTCGCTGAAACAATTGTTTTGTGTTTTTAACCTTTAATTATTGAGTGATGGTCTGAAGGTTATAGAGACTTTTCGAATTTTGTAATGAGGCCCGATCACCATGATGCTTCTACGTACCCTTGTTCTTGAACGCGATGGTCAAGATGCTCCGGTTAACGGTGCATTGCTCTGTGGGTTTGCTGTAGGCCAGATTGCCTCCAACTTTCTTGTTTATAGCTTGGATGAAGAGGTTGAGCCGGCGAGTTCCAGGGTGTATGTCGCCGCCTTGCGCAAAAAACTTGATCGGTATTTTCTGGGGGGAGTGGAGTCCAAGGAGGACCTGCATGTGGCAATGCATGTTTTCAAGCAAATTCTCACCTCGGCGGCGGCAGGCACTAAAGCGGGTGTTACCGAAACTCAGGTGCCTTATCATTTTATCGATTTAAAAGGCTGCAAGCTGCCGCCTGCGAGGCCCGAAGAGCATCATTCGGTGATCATCAAGAAGGCCCTGGTGATGAAAGTGATCTCCCTGGGAATGTCTGCGCCGGTGCTGCCGGCAATCGAAAGTGCTTCATTAATTGTGCCTTCCATTCGTTTCTCATCGAAAATGAGTTCATCTGTCAGGGGGGCGAATCCACCCGAGCCTACTCCGCTTCCCGTACCTGAACCTGTCGTAGAAGAGCCCCGGCAGATGTTGGTCGACGCGCCTGTGGCCATTGTCCAGGATGTACCTGTTGTCCTGAATGAGCCAAGCGCCCCGGCGCAGCCGAAGCTTTCGGCGCCCGCGGACGACGACCACTTGTTTGAAGTAGGCAGTACGCTGACCAACCTGGCTCGTGTTGCTCAGGAGCTGGCCCAACAGAAACTCGCTGCGTCGGAGAGGGAAACCGCGCTTGATCAATGGCAGGCCCGCTTGCAGCAGGAGCAAACCCAGTTGGATGAAAGGGTCCGGGATCTGGAGCAGCGCACCGCTCAACTGCATGACCAGTCCCTGGCAGTCAGTCAGCGGACCGAAGCCCTGAAGGTGATGACCTCGCAAGTCTCGAGTTTACGCCAGAGCTTGCGGGGCGTGCTGCTTGAACTGGATCAGACGTTGGATAGCTAGACAGGCCTGGCTACTTTCCTGGGTTCATTTATCATCAGCGCCAGCGAACCGACGCCTGGATGTGATTTCCTGCCTTATCGGTACCTATGGACATTGCCTGGGGATGCATGCGTTTGAGTACCAAGCTGATAACCAAAGAAGGTCATGAAGCGCTGAAGAAAGAGTTGGATTACCTGTGGCGCGAAAAGCGCCCGGATACCACGCGCAAGGTGACATGGGCTGCTTCCCTGGGGGATCGCAGCGAGAACGCCGACTACCAGTACAACAAGAAGCTGCTGCGCGAAATCGACCGGCGGGTGCGTTACTTGCGCAAGCGCCTGGAAGACATGCGTGTGGTGGAGTACATGCCCGAGCAGGAAGGGAAGGTGTTTTTCGGCGCCTGGGTCGAGATTGAAAACGAACAGGGCGAGACCAAGCGTTTTCGTATCGTCGGCTATGACGAGATTTATGATCGGATGGACTATATCTCCATCGATTCACCAATGGCCCGTGCGCTGCTGCGCAAGGAAGTCGACGATGAGGCCATTGTGCAGACCCCGGGAGGTGAGGTGTGCTGGTGGATCACCGCTATCGAGTACGTGAAGTAAGCGACATTGACCCGCCCCCCGTGAGGCAGGCGGGTGATGGACCGCTCAGCCCTCGCGCAAAACCGTCAGCGGGCTGGCATTCAGCGCACGGCGCGTGCCGAACACCCCGGCACCGCCGATCAATGCGGCGCCGATCACAGGCAGCAGCAACAGCCAGGGGTGCGGTTGCCAGGCCAGGTCGAAGGCATAGCGGTACAGCACCCACGTCACCAACTCGGTACCCAGTGCCGCCAGCAAGCCGCTGACTGCGCCCAGCAAGCCAAACTCGATGCGCCGCGCCTTGACCAGCAGCTTGCGCTCCGCGCCCAGTGCCCGGAGCAGTGCACCTTGGCGAATACGCTCATCCAAGGTGGCTTGCAGGCCGGAGAACAGCACCGCCATCCCAGCGGCCAGCACAAACAACAACACGTACTCCACCGCCAGTGTCACTTGGGCGAGGATGCTGCGCAGTTGCTCCAGCAGCGCCTCGACCTGCAGGATGGTCACCGCCGGGAAGGCGCGGGACAGATCAACGATCTGCTGATCATGCCCTGGCGCGAGGTAGAAGCTGGTCAGGTAGGTGGCCGGCAGGTCCGTCAAGGTTCCCGGTTGGAAAATCATGAAGAAGTTCGGCTGGAAGTTATCCCAGTTGATGGTTCGCAGGCTGGCAACCCGCGCCTCACGGTTTTCCCCGGCGATGGTGAACACCAGGTGATCGTTCAACTTGAGCTTGAGGCTCTGCGCGACCTTGGCTTCTACCGAGACTCCGGGCATTCCATCGGGGGGTTGTTGCGACCACCATGAGCCTTCGGTCAGGGTATTGCCCGGCGGCAGGTCGGCGGCCCAGGTCAGGCTCAAGTCGCGTTGTACGGCGCGGTCACCGCTGGAGTCCTTGCTGACTATTTCCTGTACCGGCTCGCCATTGATACTGATCAACCGACCTGGCACGACCGGGTACAGCGGCGCGGATTGCGCCTGCACTTCCAGCAGGCGGGCACCAAAGGCGTCCTTATCGGCCGGCAGGATATTCAGGGCGAAATAGTTGGGGGCGTCCTTGGGCAGCTGGTTTTGCCAGGTGTCCAGCAATTCGCCACGCAGCAGGGCGATCAAGCCCATGGACAACAGGATCAGGCCGAACGCCAGGGACTGGCCCGCCGCCGCCAGTGGGTGGCGCAGCAATTGGCCCAGGCCCAGGCGCCACGGCAGGGACGCCCGGGCCAACAGACGTCGCAGGCTTTGCAACAGCAGCAGAAGCAAGCCCCCCAGAACCAGCGCGGCGACCACGCCGCCGCCCAGCAGGGCGAAGGTCAGCACCAGGTCGAGGCTCAGGCGCCACATGATCAGGCCCAGGGCGAACAACGCGGCGCCGTAGACCATCCAGGTGCTGGACGGGATAGGCAGCAGGTCGCGCCTCAGCACTCGCAGCGGCGGTACGCGACCGAGGGCGGCCAACGGTGGCAGCGCGAATCCCGCGAGAGCAACCAGCCCGGTGCCGATCCCGGCAATGGCCGGCAACAGTCCACCAGGCGGAACATCCGCCGGCAACAGGTCGTGCAGGAAATAGAACAGGCCAAACTGTGCCAGCCAACCGAGCAGGGCGCCGGCCAGGCTCGCCAGCAACCCCAGTACGCTCAATTGCAGGCTGAACAGCAACATGGCCTCGAGTCGCGATAACCCAAGGCAACGTAGCAACGCACTGGCGTCGAAACGGCGGGTGGCAAAGCGGTTGGCCGACAGGGCCACGGCGACGCCGGCCAACAGCACGGCCACCAGGCTGGCCATGTTCAGGTAGCGCTCGGCTTTGCCCAGGGCGCCGCCGATCTGCTGGTTGCCGTCCCGTGAATCCTGAAGACGCTGGTTGGCAGCGAGCCCCGGCTTGATCAGGTCACGATAGGTTTGCAGCGCGGTGCTGGCCTGCGGGCCACGCCACAACTCGCGGTAGCTGACGCGACTGCCTGGCTGGACTACGCCGGTGGCGTCCAGGTCCGCCAGGTTGATCATCACCCTGGGCGTCAGGCTATAGAAGTTGCCGGCGCGATCCGGCTCGTAGGTCAGTACGCGTGCCAGGCGCAAGGTCTTCATACCCACATCGATAGTGTCGCCGACGTTCAGGTCCAGTGCCGTCAGCAGCCGCGACTCGACCCAGGCTTCACCGGGTTTCGGCCCGCCGCCCGGGGTTTCGTCCCCAAAGGGGGCTGCTGCGCTCTTGAGTTGACCGCGTAGCGGATACTGCTCGTTGACCGCCTTGATGCTGGAGAGCTGGATACCATTATCGGTGGCAATGACGCTGGAAAACTCAACCACACGGGCGTGATCCAGGCCCAGTTCGGTCCCGGATCTGATTTGTTCGGGGCGTGCTGGTGAGCTGCCTTCGAGTACCAGGTCGGCGCCGAGGAACTCCGTGGCGCGCAACAGCATGGCGCCGTTGAGGCGGGCGCCGAAATAACCGATGGCGGTGCTGGCGGCCACGGCCACCAACAGGGCGAAGAACAACACACGCAATTCGCCGGCGCGGGCATCACGCAGTAATTGGCGCAGGGCAAGGCTGAACAGGCGCAACAGCGGCAAACGTGCCATCAAGGCTCCAGGGGGGCGACCATCAGGCCGGCTTCAAGGCGGATCAGGCGTCGGCAACGATGAGCCAGGCGCTCGTCATGGGTAACCAGCACCAGGGTCGTGCCGCTTTCTTTATTGAGCTCGAACAGCAGGTCGCTGATGCGCTCGCCGGTGTGGCTGTCGAGGTTGCCGGTAGGTTCATCGGCAAACAGCACGTCCGGTTCGGCGGCAAAGGCGCGGGCAATCGCCACCCGTTGCTGCTCGCCCCCGGAAAGCTGGCGTGGTGAGTGGGTCAGGCGTTGGCCGAGGCCCACGCGCTCCAGCAGGTGTCTGGCGCGTTCGCGGGCGTCCTTGCGGCCATCCAGCTCCAGCGGCAGCATGACGTTCTCCAGCGCATTGAGGCTGTCGAGCAGTTGGAACGACTGGAACACAAAGCCCACGTGTTCGGCACGGATGCGCGCGCGCTGGTCTTCGTCGAGGGTGCTGAGCGCCTGGCCGGCGAGGGTGACTTCACCGCTGCTGGGCAGGTCGAGGCCGGCGAGCAGACCGAGGAGGGTGGATTTACCGGAACCGGAGCTGCCGACGATAGCCAGGCTATCGCCCTTGTTCAGTTCCAGGCTCAGTTCGTGCAGGATAGTCAGTTCACCTTCCGCGCTGGGAACCACTTTGCTGAGGTTCCGCGCGGTGAGAATGCTTGCGCCCATGGAGAATCCGATGCGAATGTGGTTTTTGAGTGCTGGCCTGGCCTTGATGTGCATGGCCCAGAACGCAGCGGCGGGTACAGTCCTGATCGTTGGCGATAGTATCAGTGCCGGTTTCGGCCTGGATACCAGCAAAGGGTGGGTCGCATTGCTGCAGCAACGGCTCAAGAAGGAAGGTTTCGACGATAAAGTGGTCAATGCCTCCATCAGCGGCGACACCAGTGCCGGAGGCCTCGCGCGCCTGCCGGCGGCGCTCGCAGCGCATAAGCCGGACGTGGTGGTGATCGAATTGGGTGGTAACGACGGCTTGCGCGGGCAGCCGCCGGCGCAATTGCAACAAAATCTTGCGTCGATGATCGAGCAGTCCCAGGCCAGCGGTGCGAAGGTACTGTTGCTGGGCATGCAGATTCCGCCCAATTACGGGAAGCGCTATGTCGATGCATTCGCCAAGGTATTCAATGACGTCGCAACGGCTAAAAAGGTGCCGTTGGTGCCATTTTTCCTGGAGGGTATCGGTGGCAACCCGGCGTTGATGCAGGCTGATGGACTGCACCCGGCTGTCGGCGCCCAGGGCAAATTGCTGGAAAATGTCTGGCCGACGCTAAAACCGCTGCTATGACGCTTTTCTACCGGCAGGCTTTCGGCTAAGGTGGCGCCCCCCCGATCTGGAGCCCCCGATGTCGCGTCCTGCCTGGTCCCTGTTTAACTACCAACTGATCGAGCCGGACGAGCAGCTGGATCTGTTCGCCTGCCAGGAAGTGCGGGTGCATCTGGTGACGCGTCAATTGGAACTGGGCGGCTCCATCGATCGCACCCTGTGCGGTACGTTATTGCCGGCGCAGCCGCGTTGGTCCCTGGTCGACCGTTCGATTTTCCAGGACCAGCGCCTGTGCCCTTTGTGCCGGGCGATCCTGGAGTCGCAGAAGCGTGGCACGCCGCCAATCTGGCCCGAGTTGCGTTTCGAGTTGTAGGGGGCAGCTAGAAGTCCGCTTCACGTATACAATCGATTTTTACCTACCCGTCGTTCTGCGAAGGATTTTCCGGATGTTGTCGCGCCTTTCCGTCGTCACCTGCTGCCTGTCTCTTGCTGCCTTGTGTGCGGCCGGTCCTGCCGCCGCCTTGCAGTTGCCCCTGCCGCCACCCGGCGAAGACATCGTCGGGCAGGTCCAGGTGATCAAGGCCAAGTACGAAGACACCTTTGCCGACCTGGGTACCACCTACGACCTGGGCTATTCGGAAATGGTCGCGGCCAATCCGGGCGTCGATGCCTGGTTGCCGGGGGCGGGGACCGAGATCGTCCTGCCGACACGCTTCATCCTGCCGCCGGGCCCCCGTGAGGGCATCGTGATCAACCTGGCGGAATACCGGCTCTACTACTTCCCCAAGGGGCAGGATGTGGTCTACACCTTCCCGCTTGGGATTGGCCGTGAAGGCTGGGGCTCGCCCATTGCGCACACCAGCATCATCGCCAAGACGCCGAATCCGACCTGGACGCCGCCGGCCTCGATCAAGGCCGAGCACGCCGCCAACGGCGACCCGTTGCCCAATGTGGTGCCGGCCGGCCCGGACAATCCCCTGGGGCCGTTCAAGTTCACCCTGGGGACGCCGGGTTACCTCATCCACGGTTCCAACATGAAGTTCGGCATCGGTACCCGTACCAGCCACGGTTGCTTCCGCATGTTCAACAACAACGTACTGGAAATGGCCGGCATGGTCCCGGTGGGGACGTCGGTGCGCATCATCAACGATGCCTACAAGTTCGGCAGCAGCGGCGGCAAGGTCTATCTCGAGGCGCATACGCCCTTGAACGACGATGGCACGCCGTCGGTGGTCGATAAGCACACAGCGGTGATCAATGCCTTGCTCAAGCGTGAAGACCTGGCCAATAACCTGCGGGTGAACTGGGATCAGGTGCGTGATGTCGTCGCGGCCGAAGATGGCCTGCCCACCGAGATCGGTGTGCCAGGTGGTGCACCGATAGCTTTCAGCGCGCCGATCGACCTGCAGCAATAAGCGTCCGGTCCGCTGCTGAGCCCGCCACGGCCTTGCGCTGCGGCGGGCTTTTTATTGCGCGGGGTTCTGGGCTGAATCGCAGGCAATAAAAAGCCGATCCAAGAATGGATCGGCTTGATAACAATCCCGAGGGATTATTACTTGCGGCTAGCTTTCTCAAGCATACGCAGAGCGCGCTCGTTAGCTTCGTCAGCAGTCTGTTGTGCTTTTTGGGCAGCAGCCAGAGCTTCATCAGCTTTACGGTAGGCTTCGTCTGCACGGGCCTGGGAGCGAGCTGCTGCGTCTTCAGTTGCAGTCAGACGAGCTTCGGTTTCTTTGGAGACGCTGCTGCAACCGGTAGCCAGAACTGCGGCCAGAGCCAGAGCAGAGAATTTCAGAACGTTGTTCATCGTGTTCCCCTTCAAGGACTTTCTATTAAATGGCTACTTTCTCAGAGTGAGCTAATAGCCGGCGTACATACTACCCATTACTTGTAGTAAGTAAACTGACGTAGCGCAAGAAGCAAAAAAAATTCTTGTGCCGAATCTATTTTGGCTAATCTTTTGGACATTCGTATAAAAACCGTACAGTTTTTTGCAGTCTGATGGAGATTGGATCCAGGCTGAGAAGGCCGGCCCGCATGTGTTAAGCCTTGTAAATAGATGAAATTTTATATATCGAGGCTGACACTTTCGTTTGGCTGGCCTTTACCACGCCCCGCATCTTTTGTGCATGTAGAGGTGACTTTAAGAGCGTCTGTTCGTCTCAAGGTTCAACTGCCGGCAATGTTCAGGCCTTCGATCACCGGTTGATCGAGGCCCTTTCTATATCCGCCAGCGGCAGGGATGACGGGCGCGCCTTGAGCAATTACAGGATTGGTGCCTACTATTCCCTACGTGCTGGTTGTGAGCGCTCAAGGTTTTCTCGTTGTCGAAACCGGCACGGGGTGGCGTAGATGTTCCTTCGCCGGAAAAACATCGGTAAGGTAGGGGTCAGAATCCAAGACCCGCGAGGAGTAGTGATGAGCGAGGCGTTGTCCATCCACCATGACCAGGCTGGTCATCAGTTCGAGACCAATGTGGACGGTCATCGTGCCTATCTGACCTATATGGACCTCGGGAAGCAGACCCTGGACATCTATCGGACCTTCGTGCCCAACGCACTGCGCGGCCGTGGCATTGCAGCTGCGTTGACCGAGGAAGCGTTGAAGTTTGCCGAAGAGCAAGGCTACACGGTGATCCCGTCATGCTCTTATGTCGAACGCTACATGGAGCGCCACCAGCGCCATGCCGCGAAGCTATAACGCACAACATAAAACGCAGCATGAAAAACGCCGGGCTCAGCCCGGCGTTTTTGTGTGCGCATCTTTCAAATACAGGTTCAGCTGCGTTTGCGTTTCGGCAATACGTCCTTGAGCTTGGCGTGCATGCTGCGCAGGGTGTTCTCGGTGGCGGACCAGTCGATGCAGGCATCGGTGATCGACACGCCGTACTGCAAGTCGGCCAGGTCCTTTGGAATCGCCTGGCAGCCCCAGTTCAGGTGGCTCTCGACCATCAGGCCGATAATCGACTGGTTGCCTTCGAGGATCTGGTTGGCGACGTTTTCCATCACCAGCGGCTGCAGCGCCGGGTCCTTGTTGGAGTTGGCGTGGCTGCAGTCGACCATGATGTTCGGCTTGATCCTGGCCTTGTTCAGCGCCTGCTCGCAGAGCGCAACGCTGACCGAGTCATAGTTGGGCTTGCCATTGCCGCCGCGCAACACCACGTGACCGTAGGCATTGCCCTTGGTGGTGACGATGGAGACGCCGCCTTCCTGGTTGATACCCAGGAAACGGTGAGGACTGGAGACCGATTGCAGCGCGTTGATCGCCACGGTCAGGCCGCCGTCGGTGCCGTTCTTGAAGCCTACGGCCGAAGACAGGCCGGATGCCATTTCGCGGTGGGTCTGCGACTCGGTGGTGCGCGCGCCGATGGCCGACCAGCTGATCAGGTCCTGCAGGTACTGCGGGGAGATCGGGTCGAGGGCTTCGGTGGCGGTGGGCAGGCCCATTTCGGCCAGGTCCAGCAGCAATTTACGACCGATGTGCAAACCGTCCTGGATCTTGAACGAGTCGTCCAGGTACGGGTCGTTGATCAAGCCTTTCCAGCCCACGGTGGTACGCGGCTTCTCGAAATACACGCGCATCACCAGGTACAAGGTGTCGGACACTTCTGCCGCCAGCACTTTGAGGCGCTCGGCGTATTCGTGGGCAGCCTTGAGGTCGTGGATCGAGCAAGGCCCGATCACGACGAAGAGGCGGTGGTCGGTGCCATCGAGAATGTCACGGATGACTTCGCGGCCTTTGGTGACGGTCTGCAGGGCAGCGTCGCTCAGAGGGATTTCGCGCTTGAGCTGATCGGGTGTGATCAGGGTCTCGTTGGATTCGACGTTTAGGTCATTGATCGGTAAATCAGCCATCGTGTTACTCGCCAGGGTCACGGGTGCCGGCCGCCAGCCATCCCCGTGCGGCGGGCACAGCATGATTTGAATGCAGGGGGGAGGAACCTTAGCGCGTAACACGGGCCCGCGACAATGGGCAAAGCCCGCTTTAATCCAGCGCTGGCCGCACAAACGTCTCATGGGCGAACTCGCCGGCATGGCGCGCCACCCACTCACGGGCCAGGGCTTCGAGTTGCTGCGGGGTCGGCTCGGCATCTTCGTGCTGGCGGCAGTAGCGCTCTATCCGGCATGCTTGCTCACCCATTCGCGCACCGAACAACGCATGTTCATCGGTAAACGAAATGCCCACGCGGTAGCCGTTTTCCACCTTGCGACACCACGCCACATACCCCGGATATCGGGCCGTGGCGCCCAGGGAGGGAATGTGCAGGTCAACGGCCGTGCCCTGGCGCCATGCGCGGGGCCAATTGCAGGCAACGCCGCCCAGGCCGATAGTGTGCAGGCGTTGGCGGGGGATGGCGGGAGAGGGGCGTTGGATTAACTCGACAGCGACATCATCAGGGTGAGGTAAAAAACGACCCATGTACACGGACTCCGAGCACCGTCCAGTTGACGGCGGTGGCAGCAGTATAGTGAAGGAACTGGAATTGACCGACCTGGATATTGACCAGCAATTGCTGGGATTGCCAGGTATTTCGCTGGTGGTGTTCACCAGCGTGGGGTGTTCCAGTTGCCGTTGGGCACGCCAGCAGTTGCCGGGCTGGCGTTTGCCGGTGGACCGCGTGTGCTGGGTGGATGCCGGGCACAATGGCGGTGCGGTCGAACGCTACCAGATCTTTCATTTGCCGGCGTTGTTCGTGGTGTGCGAGGGTCAGTTCCTCGGGCAAATACAGACACGTCTTACGCTTTCTGACCTGACCGAAACCATTGACCAAGCACTTAGCCGCACTCCGGAGGAACTGCCATGACAGTACAGTCGCCACGTATCGGCATTATCGGCACCGGCGCCATCGGTGGCTTCTATGGCGTGATGCTGGCACGCGCGGGCTTCGACGTGCACTTCCTGCTGCGCAGCGAATACGCGGCGGTCAGCGAGCACGGCCTGCGCGTCAATAGCAGTGTGCATGGCAACCTGCAACTGCGCCCGGTGCAGGCCTACGCCCATGCCGCGGACATGCCGCCGTGCGATTGGTTGCTGGTGGGCACCAAGTCCACCGGCAATGTCGAGCTGGCCCCGACCCTCGCCCAGGTCGCGGCGCCGGACGCCAAGGTGGTGTTGCTGCAAAACGGCCTGGATGTCGAAGACAGTCTGCGTGAACACCTGCCGCCATCCCTGCATCTACTGGGCGGGCTGTGCTACATCGGCGTACACCGCTCCGCGCCTGGCGTCGTCGAGCATCAGGCGTTGGGCCGGGTCAACCTGGGCTACCACAGCGGCATGGCCGCCAACGATGAGGCCCGCCAGAAGGCTATTGTCGAAGCCGGTGCCGCGTTGTTTCATAAGGCCGGCATCGAGTCCCAGGCCATGGCCAATGTGCATCAGGCCCGCTGGCACAAGCTGGTGTGGAACGTGCCTTACAATGGCCTCTCCGTACTGTTGGGAACGGGTACCACGGCAATGATGGCGGACGAATCCAGCCGCGAGCTGATCCAGGCGCTGATGGCCGAAGTGGTGCAGGGCGCCCATGCCTGCGGCCATGAAATCCCCGCCAGTTACGCCGAGCAGATGTTCGCCATGACGGAAACCATGGACGATTACCTGCCCAGCATGTACCACGACCATATACATAAACGCCCGCTGGAACTGGCGGCGATCTATGGGCGACCGCTTGCTGCCGCCAAGGCCGCGGGTTGCGAATTGCCACGAATGCAGGCGCTGTACCAGGCCTTGAGCTTTATTGATCGGCATAACCGCTGATTCGGGGGACGTACCATGGCAAAGGGATTGGGCGACAAACTGGTGCTGGCGATTTCCTCGCGGGCACTGTTCGACCTGAGCGACAGCCACAAGGTCTACCTGGCCCAAGGGGTGGAGGCCTACCGTAAATACCAGATCGAACACGAGGAAGAGATCCTCGAGCCCGGTGACGCCTTTCCGCTGGTCAAGAAGCTGCTGAGCCTCAATGCCAGCCTGGGCCGTGCTCGGGTCGAGGTGGTACTGGTATCGCGCAACAGTGCCGACACCGGCTTGCGCGTGTTCAACTCCATCCAGCATTACGGCCTGGATATTTCCCGCGCAGCCTTTGTCGGTGGGCGTAGTCCTTATCCCTATTTGGCGGCGTTTGGCTGTCACCTGTTTCTTTCCACCCATGCTGAAGATGTACGCAGTGCCCTCGATGCCGGCTTTGCCGCCGCGACGATTCTGTCGGGCGGTCCGCGCCGGGCGTCCAGCGAAGAGCTGCGGATTGCCTTTGACGGTGACGCGGTGCTGTTCTCCGATGAATCGGAGCGCGTGTACCAGGCCGGCGGGCTGGAGGCGTTCCAGGCCAGCGAGCGCGAGTCGGCACGCCAGCCTTTGCACGGTGGCCCCTTCAAGGGTTTCCTGGCGGCACTCAACTTGTTGCAGCGTGAGTTTCCAGACGAGGCCTGCCCGATCCGCACAGCCTTGGTCACCGCCCGTTCGGCGCCTTCCCACGAGCGGGTGATCCGGACCTTGCGTGAGTGGGACATCCGCCTGGATGAGTCACTGTTTCTCGGCGGCCTGGAAAAGTCCGCATTCCTGGAGGCGTTTGCCGCGGATGTGTTTTTCGATGACCAGGCCGGTCACTGCGAGAAAGCCAGGGAGGTGGTGGCCACCGGGCATGTGCCCCATGGCATCAGTAACGAGGTGAGGATTCAGGCCGAGACTTAGGGGCGCTGCTAAGCTCATTCAATCTCCTCCATCCTGGCCGTCCGGGAGGTTTTATGATTCGTTCGATGCTGTACGCCACGGACCTTGGTCTGTACGCGCCGTATGTGATGCAACATGCACTGGCGCTGGCGCGGACGTTCAAGGCTGACCTGGATGTGATTCATGTGGTCGAGCCCATCGGGTTGTTCGCCGAATCGGTGTTGCAGAGCTACCTTGATGAGAAGGCCTTGAGTGAATGGCAGAGCCAGGGGCTGAGCACTGTCATGGCGACCATCGAGCAGCGGGTGCTGGACAGTTTTCGCGAAGAGTTGGGGGACGGGGGGCAAGACCTGGAACTGATTCGCTCGGTACGGGTGATCCAGGGCGACCCGTGCGAAGTGATACTCGAGCAGTTGCGCAAACTGTCCGTAGACCTGTTGGTCGTCGGCAGCCACAGCCATGCCACGGCGGCCGCCACACCGCTTGGGCGTACCGCCGCACGGGTGCTGCAGTTGTCTAGCGTGCCGGTTTACCTGGTGCCTGCGTTACAGCGTCGACGCAGTGATGACGTGTGATGGGTAAAAAACGATAAAAAGTTCTAGATTTATCCGTCAAACCTTTAATATAGTTATATACCGTCGCTGATACCCGTGGCGTCTATCTGCTTTGAGGGACACATATGAAGCTTCAACAACTGCGCTACATCTGGGAAGTGGCGCACCACGACCTCAACGTTTCCGCTACCGCTCAAAGCCTTTACACCTCCCAACCCGGTATCAGCAAGCAGATCCGCCTGCTCGAAGACGAGCTGGGCGTCGAAGTGTTCGCGCGCAGCGGCAAGCACCTCACCCGTGTCACCCCGGCCGGTGAACGCATCATCACTACCGCCGGCGAGATCCTGCGCAAAGTCGAGAGCATCAAGCAGATCGCCCAGGAATTCTCCAACGAGAAGAAAGGCACCTTGTCGATTGCCACGACCCACACCCAGGCGCGTTACGCATTGCCGCCGGTGATCCGCGATTTCATCAAGCAATACCCGGACGTGGCGCTGCACATGCATCAAGGCTCGCCGATGCAGATCGCCGAGATGGCCGCCGATGGCACCGTCGACTTTGCCATCGCCACTGAAGCCCTGGAGCTGTTCGGTGACCTGGTGATGATGCCGTGCTACCGCTGGAACCGTTGCGTCGTCGTGCCCCAGGGCCACCCATTGGCCAAGTTGCCGAAGCTGACCCTGGAAGCCCTGGCCGAATACCCGATCGTCACCTACGTCTTCGGTTTCACCGGCCGCTCCAAGCTCGACGAAGCCTTCAGCCATCGTGGCCTCACGCCGAAAGTGGTGTTCACCGCCGCCGACGCCGACGTCATCAAGACCTATGTGCGCCTGGGCCTGGGCGTGGGCATCGTCGCCAAGATGGCCGTCGATACCAACCTCGATAAAGACCTGGTGGTGCTGGATGCCAGCGAGCTGTTTGAGTCCAGTGTGACCAAGATCGGCTTCCGCCGTGGCACCTTCCTGCGGGGCTTCATGTGCGACTTTATCGAGAAGTTCGCCCCGCACCTGACCCGCGAAGTCATGGCCAAGGCGATCCAGTGCCACAACAAGCAGGAACTGGAAGAGCTGTTCGACGGCGTGGAATTGCCCGTCCATTAAGGGGGTTATTTGGCCTCGGTAACCGTAAAGTGTTGCCGGGCGCCTGCCACCAGAATCTCCACCTCATCACCTTCGTACTTGCCCAGCAGGCTTTTGCCCAAGGGTGAACGCGGGGTGATGACGGTCACCGGTTGCCCGACCACGTCCACCTTCAAACCCGCCGCATCCGGTGCCAGGAACAGCCACTGCTGGCGGCCGTTCTCGTCTTCCAGGCCCAGCAATGTGCCGACTTCTATGCCACGTTGATCATCGTACGCACGCAGTGGCAGGTTCTGGCACAGCGCCAGCGCCTGCTTGATTTCCTCGACGCGCCTGGCTTGCCCGGCTGCCAGGTAAGACGCCTCCAGTCCGAGGGTGTCGTATTTGTTTTCGGCGATATTTTCTTCGTGGGTCGCGGTTTCGTAGGCGGTCTGCGCGGCGCGCTGGGCGATGTCGAGGTCGACCGTGAGTTTTTCCAGGATCAACTGGTGAACGGCGTGTTTATTCATGGTCATCAATCGCAGAATTGCAGGACATTGGCCCGGGTCTTTTCATTCGGTGCGTTCTGGTCCTGCTGCAGCCAGAACTGGCATTTTGGGTTGGACAGGTTGCGTGCGTTATTGCGGGCCTGGTCCAGGGCCTGCTGTTGTTCCTGCTTCTGCAGGTTCTGTTGGTACTGCTCGAACATACGGTTCGGCGGCTCCGGCGCAACCGCTGCAGGTTTGCCCAGTTGCTGAACGGCCTGGGCTACAGGCGCCAGGCTCTGCGGGAACAGATAGCGCGACGCCAGCCAACTGGTCAGCGCAATGGCGATAAATCCCAGCCACAGCCCCAGGGCAACGGCGAGCGTGAGCTTGGGCAGCGACATAGGCGCGCTAGAGGACATGATGAGCTCCTTGAAGGACAACGTAGGTACCGTCTTATCCACCCCCACGCAAATCCGGGGGTGTTGATGGCGATTGTCGCACAGCCACTGTGCAGAATAATCGCGATCAAGCCTTCTGCATTGGCGCATTTATGCGGACAATCGAGCCTTTGAGCGTTGGAGCGCGGAATGAAAGCCCGCTGGGATATTTTTTGCAGCGTCGTCGATAACTATGGCGACATCGGCGTGACCTGGCGCCTGGCCCGGCAATTGGTGGCGGAGCAGGGCTGCGAGGTGCGCTTGTGGGTCGACGACCTGCGCGCCTTCGAGCGTATGTGTCCGGAGATTGATGTGCGCCTGGACCAGCAATGGCAAGAGGGTGTCGATGTGCGCCATTGGCCGGCCGTGTGGTCGAGCGCCCCGGCAGCCGATGTGGTGATCGCCGCCTTCGCCTGCCAGTTGCCGCCTGACTACATGGAAGCCATGGCCGCGCGTGAACGCACGCCGTTGTGGATGAACCTGGATTACCTCAGTGCCGAAGACTGGGTAGTGGGGTGCCATCGGTTGCCGTCGGTGAAGTTCAAGGGTGTGCAGAAGTACTTCTTTTTTCCGGGTTTCCGACCCGGCACCGGGGGGCTGTTACGCGAGGCAGGGTTGCTGGAGCAGCGTCAGGCGTTTCAGCAGGATGCCGCTGCGCAGCGGCAATTCCTGCAAGCCTTGGGTGTGTTTCCGGCAGCTGGTGCGCGGCTGATCTCGTTGTTCGCCTACGAAAACGCCGGGCTGGCCAGTTGGCTGGATGCACTTTCGACCGACGGGCACACCACTCATCTCTTGGTGCCGGAAGGGCGCATCCTCGGTGATGTACAGCATTGGCTCGGTGTCGAAGGCCTGGCGGTGGGGGACGTCCATCAACGCAACGCCCTGACCGTGCAGGTGCTGCCGTTTGTGCGCCAGGAGCAATATGACCGCCTGCTGTGGTGTTGCGACTTCAACGCCGTGCGCGGCGAAGACTCGTTCGTGCGCGCCCAATGGGCCGGGCGGCCGCTGCTGTGGCACATCTATCGCCAGGACGAAGACATCCACCTGGACAAGCTCGACGCCTTCCTGGACCTGTACACCGCCGCGCTGTCACCGGCCGCAAAGGCTGCCCTGGTCGAGCTCTGGCAAGCCTGGAACACTGATGGCGATATGGCACAAGCGTGGAAAATGCTGCTGGCGCACTGGCCTGAGTTAAGCCAGCACGCGCAGACGTGGTGTCTGGAACAAGGCTTGCAGGCCGATCTTGCGACGGCGCTGGTACAGTTTTATGAAAGTTGGATATGATACGCGACCTTGATTTTTGTAATCCCATCCAAATTTCGGATATACGCAATGAAAACTGGTAAAGAACTGAAACCCGGTACAGTGATCCGTCTCGAAAACGACCCTTGGCTGGTTCAGAAAGCTGAGTTCACCAAGTCTGGTCGTAACAGCGCAATCATGAAGACCAAGCTGAAGAACCTGCTGACCGGTTACAAGACCGAGATCGTCTACAGCGCCGATGACAAACTGGACGACGTGATCCTCGACCGCAAGGAAGCGACCCTGTCCTTCATCAGCGGCGACACCTACACGTTCATGGACACCACCGACTACACCATGTACGAGCTGAACGCTGAAGATATCGAAGCTGTTCTGCCGTTCATCGAAGAAGGCATGGAAGACGTCTGCGAAGCTATTTTCTTCGAAGAGCGCCTGGTTTCCGTAGAGCTGCCGACCACTATCGTGCGTAAGGTTGCCTACACCGAAGGTTCCGCTCGCGGTGACACTTCGGGCAAAGTAATGAAGCCTGCCAAGCTGAGCAACGGTACCGAACTGCAAGTAGCCGATTTCATCGAAATCGACGACCTGATCGAGATCGACACCCGCGAAGGTGGTTCGTACAAAGGTCGCGCCAAGAAGTAATTCTGGCCCCGCCGATACGAAAAAAGCCCGACCTAGCGTCGGGCTTTTTCGTGGGCGCTGCTTTTTTACTTCAGGTGTTGCTTGAGCTCGTCGGATGCCTGCAGCAAGGCCGAACGCACCGCTGGTACCTGGCTGACCACATTGAGCAAGCCGTAGTCGTGGATCATGCCGTTGTAGCGCACGGCCGTCACTGGAACCCCGGCCTGGTCCAGCTTGCGCGCATAGGCTTCGCCTTCGTCACGCAACACGTCGGCACCGGCGGTCTGAATCAGCGCGGGCGGCAAGCCCTTGAGCTGATCCGCGGTCGCCCGCAGCGGCGAGGCGTAGATCTCGGCGCGCTGATTGGCGTCGGTGGTGTAGTTGTCCCAGAACCACTTCATCATGTTCCTGGTGAGGAAGTGCCCTTCGGCGTACTGGTTGTAGGACGCCGTCTCGAAGTTGGCATCGGTCACCGGCCATAAAAGCAGTTGGAACTTGATCGCAGGTGTGCCCTTGTCCTTGGCCATCAGGCTGACGACGGCTGCCATATTGCCGCCGACACTATTACCCGCGACCGCCAGGCGTTTGCCGTCGACGTTGATGTCCTTGCCATGCTCGGCGACCCACTTGGTTGCGCCGTAGGCTTGGTTGATCGCCACCGGATAGCGGGCTTCCGGTGAAGGCGTGTAGTTGACGAAGACCGCCACGGCCCCCGAACCCACCACCAGATCGCGCACCAGGCGCTCGTGAGTCGGGTAATCCCCCAACACCCAGCCGCCGCCGTGGAAGAACATGAACACCGGCAATGTGCCCTTGACCCCGGCTGGTCGCACGATGGTCAGGTCCAGCGGCTGGCCATCGACCTGAATGGTCTTCTGGCTCACGTCCGCCTTGGGCAGGGTCAACTTCACACCGGCCTGGGCACCCGTCAGTACGGCACGGGCTTGTGTGGGTGTCAGTTGTTCCATCGGTTTGCCAGTGCCGGCGTTCAACACATCCAGGAAGGCCTGGGTACTGTGTTCAACGTCGCCATTGGCGGCAAACGCGTGAGTGACGGACAGGGCGAGCAGGCTGCCGGTCAGCACGTTGGCAAATGTGTTCATGTTCTTCTCCAGTGACAGCGGCAGTGGTTAGACGGTTACGTGCAGGCGCACATCGACGTTGCCACGGGTGGCGTTGGAGTACGGGCAGACTTGGTGCGCAGCGTCGACCAGGCTTTGCGCATCGTCCTCGGCCAGGCCTGGCAGGCTGACGTGCAGGTCGATATCCAGGCCGAAACCGCCAGGGATCTGGCCGATGCCGACGTGGGCAGTGATCGAGGCATCATCCGGGATTTTGCGTTTGGTCTGGCTGGCGACGAATTTCAGGGCGCCGATAAAGCAGGCCGAGTAACCGGCGGCAAACAGTTGTTCCGGGTTGGTGGCCTGGCCGCCGGCGCCGCCCAATTCCTTGGGGGTGGAGAGTTTGACGTCGAGGATATTGTCGCTGGAAACAGCGCGACCATCACGGCCGCCGGTGGCGGTGGCTACTGCGGTATAGAGCGTTTGCATGGTGTCGTCCTCTTGGTTTTTAGCGCTAAAGTTTTGCGCGCTAAGTAGTTGGTGAGGTAAATGTATAGCGCTAATGTTTAGCGCGCAAGATAAATGTATAAATATTTTTCAGTCGCTGCAAACCAATGTGGGAGGGGGCTCGTTCCCGATAGCGGTGTTTCAGTCAAAAGATTCGTCGACTGATAAACCGTCATCGGGAGCAAGCCTCCTCCCACAGGTTGAGTGTTTTGCCGTGTTCAGATCGCGTTCTGCAGGTTGCCCCGCAACGCAAGCAAGTCAGCCTGCAGCTTGCGCAATTGGTCCAGCTCCAAACCGCTGGCGCCGAGAATGCACTGTGGAATACCCATGGCCTTTTCCTGCAAGGCGCGCCCGGCGCCGGTCAGTTCCACCACCACCACGCGCTCATCTTCACGGCTGCGGGTGCGGCTGAGCAGGCCTTCGGCTTCCAGGCGCTTGAGCAGTGGTGTCAGGGAGCCCGGGTCGGTCAGCAGGCGGCTGCTGATTTCTCCGACGGTCAAACCATCTTCTTCCCACAGCACCATCATGGCCAGATACTGCGGGTAGGTCAGGCCGAGGGCTTGCAGCAGCGGTTTGTAGACCTTGGTCATCAGCAGCGACGTGGAGTACAGGGCGAAACACAGTTGGTTGTCCAGCAACAGGGATTCGCACGGGGCGGGATTTTTGCTCATGGTGGTGCCTCAAAAAAGCGTGTCTGCCTGGAATCTAGCGGGCAAATCTTTAATGCGCCAGATAATTTTGTGCGGGTGGTCAGACCAGTCCGCTTTGCAGGGCCAGATCCCAAGGCGGCACGGGGCTGAATCGGGACTTGAGGTATTCCAGCAGCAACCGGCTGCGCGCATTGGGCTGCTGTTCCAGGCGCAGTGCATAGATCCCGGTGGTCTCCGGGTTGGGCAGGCCGTCTTGGCAAAACAGCGGCAGTAACTCGCCGCGCACCAGGTACTCACTGGCCAGCCAGGTGGGGAGGTGGGCGATCCCCAGCCCGGCGAGGGCGCCCGATAACAACGCTTCAGCGTTGTTGGCGCTCATGCGGATGCGCCGCGGGCGATGCGTTGCACGTCGCCCGTCCAACTCGAAGCGCCACGCGAACATCGGCGCCAGGCCGTCCCAGTCCAGGCCGTCATGCTCGCTCAATTCGCGAGGGTGGGCCGGGGTGCCACGGCTTTTCAGGTAGGCCGGACTGGCGCAGGCGATGCGCACGATACTGGCCAGGGGCGTGGCGATCAGCCGTGTATCGACGATATGCCCGGCGCGCAGCACCAGGTCGACCTTGCCCAGATGCGCGCCCTGCATATCGACAAAGCTGTCGATCAGATGCAGGTGCACATCCAGCCCCGGGTACACATTCAGAAAGTCGGCGATCACGGGTGCCAGATGCCGTCGACCAAACGCTGCCGGTGCGTCCACGCGGATCAAGCCTTCGGGGGCATGGCTCAAGGAGACCGCTTCCGCCCGCGCCAGTTGCAGCTCGCTGACAATCCGTCGTGCCCGCTCGGCGAAGGCCAGGCCCGCCGGGGTCGGCACCACCGCGTGAGTGCTGCGCTGGAACAGGCGGCTGCCCACGGAGCTTTCCAGGCTGTCGATGCGCCGCGCCACCGCCGAAGGGGTCAGCGGATGGCGACGGGCTGCGGCAGAAAAGCTGCCGGTTTCCAGTACATCGAGAAACAGGCTCAGTTGATCGGTCAGCGTGTTGGGATTCATCGATGCGCGCTTATGCGAGATTGGCACAGCCATTGTGCGTTGCTGTGCGTTTCCGCGCCAGGGTCGACTGCGTAGCATGCAGGGCCTGGGAATGTGGAGTAGCGAGCGGTGTTGGATTTAGCGGTTTACCTGGTATTGGGCGTGGCCCTCGGCACGGTCGGTGGCCTGTTTGGTATTGGCGGTGGGCTGATTGCGATCCCGGTCCTCGGCGTATGGTTCGGCCTGGACCAACAACTTGCCCAAGGCACGGCGCTGGTGATGGTGGTGCCCAACGTGATGCTCGCCCTGTGGCGTTACCACCAGCGCAATCGCATCGAACTGCGCCACGCCCTGCCGTTGGGCATCATGGGCTTCAGCTTTGCCTGGCTCGGCTCGATCTGGGCCGTGGGGCTGGACGCAGGCGCCATGCGCATCGGCTTTATCGTGTTCCTGCTGACGCTTTCGGCTTACAACCTGCTGCGCATGTTCACGCGAAATGCACCGCCGACGGCACACATGCGTTATGCCTGGCCCTGGCTTGGCGTGTTGGGCGCGGCGTCCGGTTCCATGGGCGGTTTGTTTGGGGTGGGCGGCGCGGTGGTGGCCACGCCGGTACTGACCAGTGTGTTCGGCACCACCCAGGTGGTCGCCCAGGGCTTGTCCCTGGCCTTGGCCCTGCCCAGTACCGGGGTGACCCTGGTCACCTATGCCTGGCACCACGAAGTGGACTGGCTGATCGGCATCCCCCTGGCCGTCGGTGGCCTGCTCAGTATCAGTTGGGGCGTGAAAGTCGCCCACGCCCTGCCGGAAAGGCTGTTGCGCGGCCTGTTCTGCGGCTTCCTGGTGCTGTGTGCGGTAATGCTGACCTTTAAAGTCTGAAGCCTTCGAGAATGTACTCGGCCAGGCAATCGGTGATCGGTGAGGCCATCAGGGGGTTACGCAGCAAACGCAGGTTCATTGACGGCAAGAGCGGTAACCCTTCCTCGCTGCCGAGTATGCGCAGGTCTGCAGTCACCAGGCTTTCCATGCTGACCATGGCCGCCAAGCCCGCGCTGACGACTGCCTGGATCGCCGCCCCATTGGTGCTGTGATAGGCAAGGCGATAACTGCGCTCGACCGAATCCAGTGCCCCAAGGGCCCACTGGGTATAAAGGCAGTCAGCACCGGAAATCGCCAGGGGCAGGGCGTCGTGCTCGTCTACGCAAAAGCACGGTGCTGCGGCCCATACCATGCGTTCGGAACGCAACAGCTCCCCGACATCATTCCCGGGCTCTCGGCTGATCACGGTCAGGGCCAGGTCCCGGCGCTGCATCAGCACGGTGGACGCCTCGCAGTGCATCTCAATCTGGATCAGCGGGTATGCCTTGGAAAACCGCTGGAGAATCCCCGGCAGGAAGCGCATCACGTAGTCATCCGGTGTACCGATGCGTACCAGCCCCACCATATGCGGCTCGCGCAGGGTGTTGAAGACTTCGCTGTGCAATTTCAAGATACGCCGCGCATAGCCCAGCAGCACTTGGCCCTCGGGGGTAAGCCGCACTTGCCGGCCATCGCGCTCGAACAGTTTGCGCTGCAGCACGTCTTCTTCCAGGCGCTTCATCTGCATGCTCACCGCCGATTGGGTGCGGTTGACCCGTTCACCGGCGCGGGTGAAACCGCCTTGGTCGGCGATGGCGACGAAAGTGCGCAGTACCTCAGTGTCGATGCTCGGGTAGCCGGACAATTGATCAATCTCCGAGATGTATTGCATAAGAAACATTCGTTGGATTGATCTTAAGGCCAGGCACACACTCGCGTCATCCCCATTGGAGGGCGAGAAGATGAAAGGTCAAAGAGGCTTTGTGTTGATGGCAAAACGTCCGTTTTCCGGGCTGTTTCACAGGATTGCCCGTTGGCAGGCGCTGCATGGGGAGCGTCAGGTCCTGGCCAGCTTGAGCGATGATGCGCTCAAGGACATCGGGCTCAATCGCGGCGACGTTGAGCAGGATCGCCATCTGCATTTCTGGCAAGACCCGCTGCGAAAATGACGCCGGATGCAGTAGGGTGGTTGGCGAGCCCACATGGAGAACCTCATGGCCGCCGACCTGTCTTTTTCCCTCAAGCAAGCTCGGCGCATGGCGCTGGCGGCCCAGGGATTTTCCGGGCGCCAGGCGCCCGTACTGATAAAAGCTGCGCACATCAACCGCGTGATCGAGCGCTTGGGCGTGTTGCAGATTGACTCGGTCAATGCGCTGGTGCGCTCTCATTACTTGCCGCTGTTTTCCCGCCTGGGCGGTTACTCGCCGTTGATGCTTGAACAGGCGGCCTGGAGCCAGGGCCGGCGGCGTTCGCTGTTTGAGTACTGGGGGCACGAGGCCTCGTTGCTGCCGATGGCGCTATATCCCTTGATGCGTTGGCGTATGGAGCGAGCGCAGCAGGGGCGGGGCATCTATTCGCAGATGGCGCGCTTCGGTCGTGAACAACAGGCCACGATCCAGCGCGTTTTGCAGACTGTCGAACAGCAGGGCGCGCTGGGCGCGGGCAGTTTGTCGACCCGCGAAGAGCGAGCCGGACCCTGGTGGGACTGGAGCGATGAAAAGCATGCGCTTGAATGGCTGTTCGCCGCCGGCCTGGTTACCGTTGCCGGCAGGCGTGGCTTCGAGCGGCTCTATGACTTGCCCGAGCGCGTCATCCCTGGCGATATCCTCCAGCAGGCGCCGTTGACCGAGGCCGAGGCCCAGCGTGGCCTGTTGCTGCACAGCGCCACCGCCTTAGGTGTAGGCACCGAAAAAGACCTGCGCGACTACTTCCGTCTTGACCCCGCCGACAGTCGCAGTCGCCTGGCGGAATTGGTCGAGGACGGGCAATTGCAGGTGTGCCAGGTGCAAGGCTGGAAGCAGGCAGCCTACTGCCTGCCCGAGCCCAAAATGCCACGCAAGGTGTCGGCCAGCGCACTGCTGTCGCCCTTCGACTCGCTGGTCTGGGAGCGCAGCCGCACCGAGCGCCTGTTCGATTTCCGCTACCGCCTGGAGATCTACACCCCGCAACACAAGCGGGTGTACGGCTACTACGTGCTGCCGTTTTTGCACAACGAGCGGATCGCTGCACGTATCGACCTGCGGGCCGAACGCGCCAACGGGCGCCTGGCCGTGCATGGGGTGCACGAAGAGGAGTCGGGGCTGGATGATGAGGGGATGCAGGCGCTGGCCCTGAACCTGCGGCAAATGGCCGACTGGCTGGGGCTGGAACATATCCAGCTCAATTGCCAGCGGCCGAGTGCCGACCGGTTGCGGGCTGCGATGATCAGCGTTTGACCTGCTTCAATGTCTCGGCAATCAGGAATGCCAACTCCAGAGACTGATCAGCGTTCATCCGCGGGTCGCAATGGGTGTGATAGCGGTCCGACAAGCCATCTTCGGTGATCGGCCGTGCGCCGCCGATGCACTCGGTGACGTTCTGCCCGGTCATTTCGATATGAATCCCGCCGGCATAGGTGCCCTCGGCCTGGTGCACCTGGAAGAACTCCTTGACCTCGCCGAGGATCTGCGCAAAGTCGCGGGTCTTGTAGCCGCTGCTGGCCTTGATGGTGTTGCCGTGCATCGGGTCGGAGCTCCACAGCACCTGCTTGCCTTCGCGCTGCACCGCGCGAATCAGCTTGGGCAGGTGGTCGCCGACTTTGCCTGCACCCATGCGCGCGATCAGGTTGAGGCGGCCGGGGTCGTTGTCGGGGTTGAGGATGTCGATCAGGCGGATCAGGTCGTCCGGGTTCATGCTCGGGCCGACCTTCACGCCGATCGGGTTGTTCACCCCGCGCAGGAATTCGACATGGGCGCCATCCAACTGACGGGTGCGGTCGCCGATCCACAGCATGTGGGCCGAGCAGTCGTAGTAGTCGTTGGTCAGGCTGTCGCGGCGCACGAAGGCTTGTTCGTAGTTGAGCAGCAGCGCTTCATGGGCGGTGAAGAAGCTGGTTTCGCGCAACTGCGGCGAGCTGTCCATGCCGCAGGCGCGCATGAAGGCCAGGGTTTCGTCGATGCGGTCGGCCAACTGGCTGTATTTTTCCGCCAGGGCGGAGTTGGCGATAAAGTCCAGGTTCCACTTGTGCACCTGGTGCAGGTCGGCAAAACCGCCCTGGGCAAAGGCGCGCAGCAGGTTGAGGGTGGCGGTGGACTGGTGGTAGGACTGCAGCAGGCGGTCCGGGTCCGGCACGCGGCTTTTTTCGTCGAAACCAATGCCGTTGACGATGTCGCCACGGTAGGCGGGCAGGGTGATGCCGTCGAGGGTCTCATCGTTGGCCGAGCGCGGCTTGGCGAACTGGCCGGCCATGCGCCCGACTTTCACCACCGGGCAGCCGGCGGCGAAGGTCATCACGATGGCCATCTGCAGCAGCACCTTGAAGGTGTCGCGGATTTTTGCGGCGGAGAACTCGGCAAAGCTCTCGGCGCAGTCGCCACCTTGCAGCAGGAACGCGCGACCCTGGGTCACCTCGGCAAACTGACGGCGCAACTCGCGGGCTTCCCCGGCAAACACCAGCGGCGGATAGCTGGCCAGGCTCTGCTCCACTTGCAACAAGTGCGCAGCGTCCGGGTACTGGGGTTGTTGCTGGATTGGCAGGGCGCGCCAGCTGTCGGGGCTCCAGGGTTGGCTCATCATGAACTCGATTGGGTGGTTGACGGTCGGGCGCCAATGTTATCAGCAATTAGTGCGTGACCTGTTGCCGCCGGTTGGCCGACAATCGCGCCTTTGCCGTGGGGTAGACCCTTTAGGAGTAGTGATGAGCGAGGAGCGTGTCGAGCGCCTGCTGGCCGAAGTCCATGATGATTTCGGCATGATTCGTGTACTCGAGGTGGCCGATTACCGGTTTCTCGAGTTTGGCGACGCCATCGAGCAAAGCTGCGTGTTCACCGCTGACCCGAGCTGGCTGGAATACGACTACACCCGCGCGATGCTGATCGGCGCGTTGTGCCATGAGCAGCCGGAGAGCGCACTGTTCCTCGGCCTGGGAGCTGGCACCTTGACCCAGGCGTGCCTCAAGTTCCTGCCGCTGGAGGATGTCGAAGCCATCGAGCTGCGCCCCGATGTGCCGCGCCTGGCCATCGAATACCTGGGGCTGGATGATGATCCGCGCCTGTATATCCGCATCGGCGACGCCTTGGAATTGTTGGAGAGCGCTGAATCGGCGGACCTGATTTTCGTCGACCTCTACACGGATGTCGGTCCCGGCGTCGGACACCTGGCCTGGACCTTCCTGGAAAACTGCCAGAAGAAACTCAACCCCGGCGGTTGGCTGGTGATCAACCAGTGGGCGACCGATGATGGCAAACCTTTGGGCGCGGCGTTGCTTCGTGGTTTGTACCACCGGCATTATTGGGAACTGCCGGTGAAGGAGGGCAATGTGATCCTGTTGGTGCCTTCGGAGCTGGACCAGGCGCTGGATCTGGATGCGCTTTCTACTCGGGCTGAGTTGTTGGCGCCGCGTCTGGGTTATTCGTTGCAGCCGTTGATCAAGGCGATTCGTCCGGCTACATAAGCTAGATGCCCTTGAACACCCCCGGCCGCTTCTCGACCATCGCCCGCACGCCTTCCTTGGCATCCTCGCTGTTCAGCAATTTATCCACCATCGGCGGCAGCGCGGCGGCGGCAACGGTTTCGCCTTCCATGTGTGCCAGGCGGGCCGACATCAAGGTGGCCTGGACGCCAAGCGGGGCCTGGCGCGCGATGCGGCTGGCGAGTTCGATGGCGCGGGGCAGCAGGTCTTCACTGGCCATGACTTCCTGCACCAGGCCCAGGCGCAGGGCTTCATGGGCGTCGAATTCATCGCCGGTGAGCAGCCAGCGCATGGCGTTGCCCCAGCCGGCGATCTGATGAAAGCGCAATGTCGCGCCTCCAAACGGAAAAATCCCACGTTGCACTTCCATCTGCGCAAAGCGGGTATTGCTCGCGCACAGGTTGATATCCGCCGCGAGCATCAACTCGATACCGATGGTCAGGCAATAGCCCTGGGCCGCGACGATCACCGGTTTGCTGACCCTGGGGCCGGCGAAAACGCCCCAGGGATCGCAACCGCCCAGGGGCGGTTGCCAGCCTCCAGCCATCACAGCGCTGACATTGGCCAGGTCCAGGCCCGCGGTGAAGTGGTCGCCGTGGGCAAATACTACGGCCACCCGTGCTTCGTCATTTCGATCAAATTCGCCATAAGCCAGGCTCAGTTCATTGAGCAAGTCCAGGTCAAAGGCGTTGCGCTTGGCGACCCGATCCAGGCCCAACAGCAGGACATGGCCCTGGAGTTCACGGCTGACGCGGCTGCTGCTGGCTTGATTCATCGGGTGTTCCCTCGGGCGCAATGAAGGGTTTCAGACCAAAGGGTCTCGATGCAAGGTGAACCGTTTAAGCGTTATGACCAGCAGGGCCGGGCCTTTGAAAAATAGACCCTGCCGCGCTTATCTGCAAAGACTGTGATGCAGCGCGGTTTATCGGCGCCTGGCGATAAAAAAAGCTCCCTTTTTCAGGTATTTCCGGTATAGTGCGCGCCGGCCTTTAACCGGGCCGCGTTTAGGTAGCGCAATTCCCCGAAGTCAGCTTCGGCTGCACGTCCGCACAGCGGACTCTCCCTTGACGAATCTTTTTCATTCATTCGTTTTCGCAAATCCCCGCCGACAAAGCAGCCAGGGCGACTCTTGAGTCTCAACACGGCATGCGCAGCTTTGGAGCATGGGTCTTTGCGGATGCACTTAGAGGCAGACCCATGACCCAGGAAACCGGCGGCTTCGCCGCTTTTAATCTTAACCCGAACATTCTCGCTGCCGTCATCGCGACCGGCTACGAAGAACCTTCGGCGATTCAGCAGCAATCGATCCCGATCATCATGGCCGGCCAGGACATGATTGGCCAGGCGCAAACCGGTACCGGTAAAACCGCCGCGTTCGCCCTGCCTATCCTACACTGCATCGATCCTGCCAAGCGCGAACCGCAAGCCCTGATCCTGGCGCCAACGCGTGAGTTGGCGCTGCAAGTAGCAACCGCTTTCGAAACCTACGCCAAGCAAATGCCAGGCGTTACCGTTGTTGCCGTCTATGGCGGCGCGCCGATGGGCCCGCAACTGAAAGCCATCCGTAATGGCGCTCAGATTGTTGTTGCCACCCCGGGCCGTCTGTGCGACCACCTGCGTCGCGACGAGAAAGTCCTGTCGACCGTGAACCACCTGGTTCTGGACGAAGCTGACGAAATGTTGAAGCTGGGCTTCATGGATGACCTGGAAGTCATCTTCAAGGCACTGCCTCCGACCCGTCAGACCGTCCTGTTCTCGGCTACCCTGCCACAGTCGATCCGTGCCATTGCCGAACGCCATCTGCGCGATCCGCAACACGTGAAGATCCAGACCAAGACCCAGACCGTTACCGCGATCGAACAGGCTCACCTGTTGGTTCACGCTGACCAGAAGACCTCGGCTGTATTGAGCCTGCTGGAAGTCGAAGACTTCGACGCCCTGATCATGTTCGTGCGTACCAAGCAAGCGACCCTGGACCTGGCCAGTGCCCTGGAAGCCAAAGGCTACAAAGCCGCTGCGCTGAACGGTGACATCGCCCAGAACCAACGTGAGCGCGTGATCGACTCCCTCAAGGATGGCCGCCTGGACATCGTTGTGGCGACCGACGTAGCGGCTCGTGGTCTCGACGTGCCGCGTATCACCCACGTGTTCAACGTTGACATGCCTTACGATCCGGAATCCTACGTTCACCGTATCGGCCGTACCGGCCGTGCCGGTCGCGAAGGTCGTGCACTGCTGCTGGTGACGCCACGTGAGCGCCGCATGCTGCAAGTGATCGAGCGTGTAACCGGTCAGAAAGTCGCCGAAGTCCGCCTGCCGGATGCCCAGGCTGTTCTCGATGCCCGCATCAAGAAACTGACCAACAGCCTGTCGCCGCTGGTGGCTGACGCTGAATCGACCCACGGCGACCTGCTGGACCGCCTGACCGCCGATATCGGTTGCACCCCGCGTGCCCTGGCTGCAGCCCTGCTGCGCAAGGCTACCAACGGTCAGGCCCTGACCCTGGCAGCCATCGAGAAAGAGCGCCCACTGGTGCCGAACAACGCGCCACGCGGTGATCGTCCAGAGCGTACCGGCGACCGTCCGGACCGTGGTGATCGTGAGCGTCGCGCTCCGGTTCCATTGGCTGAAGGCCGTGCTCGTTGCCGTACCGCGCTGGGCGCACGTGATGGTATCGCTGCCAAGAACCTGCTGGGCGCTATCCTCAACGAGGGTGGCCTGGCACGTGAAGCCATCGGTCGCATCCAGGTCCGTGACAGCTTCTCCCTGGTGGAGCTGCCGGAAGACGGTCTGGAAAAACTGCTGACCAAGCTGAAAGACACCCGCGTTGCCGGCAAGCAATTGAAGCTGCGTCGCTACCGCGAAGATTGATCCGCCCTTGGGCTGATTGATCGCACATAAAAAATCCCCGACTGGTTCGGGGATTTTTTTTGTCCGCTGTTAACCGAAGCGGTAGATGTCCATACCCAGCGCGCCCATGGTGAACCCCTGGTGTGCAACGCTGAAGTCACCCCCTGCGCCGCGCGCAAAGTACAGCGGCAACAAATGTTCATCGCTGGGATGATTGCGCACGGCGTGGGGCGCCTGGCGACGGTAATCATGCAAGGCCGCCTCGTCGTTGGCGGCGAGTGTCTCCACCATCCAGTCACGGAAGTCGCGTGCCCAAGGCTCGATACTCTCAGGTCCGGCCTGCCAGTTCAGCTCGCCCAGGTTATGGGTGATGCTGCCGGAGCCTATCAACAGTACGCCCTGTTCGCGCAAGCTGGCCAAGGCATGCCCGACGCTGGTTTGCAGGGCAGGGCCCATGTGACTGGGCAAGGAGACTTGCACCACTGGAATATCCGCTGCCGGGTACATCAGCGAGAGCGGCACCCAGGTGCCATGGTCAAAAGGGCGGCGCTCATCGATCCGCGCATTCAAGCCGTCGGCATGAAGCAGTTCGACAATTTCGTTGGCCAATTGCAAGTCGCCCGGTGCCGGGTACTGCACGGCGAACAGCTCCCGGGGGAAACCGCCGAAGTCGTGCCAGGTCTCGGGCGCAGCACTGCCGCTGACCAGCAGTTCCTGACTTTCCCAATGTGCCGACACCACCACAATTGCCTTCGGCCGCGGCAGTTCAGCGGCCAGGCGCTGCAGGGCGGGGCCGCTGGCGCCGGGTTGCAGGGCAAGCATGGGCGATCCGTGGGAGATAAACAGGCTGGGCAACATAAGGAAGGTCCTGAGGTTTAACATGGGCCCATCTTCAATCAGATCATTGATCTAAATCTAATATAAGTTTTAGCGCTTTTTGATCGAATTTTCGGAGGTGATTCCATGGAGCCCAAATTCTGGCAGGAGCGCTGGGCGCGCAATCAGATTGGCTTTCACCTGCCCGAGGTCAATCCTTACCTGCTGCGGTATTGGCCTGCGCTGGGCCTTGCCCAGGGCGCCAAGGTGCTGGTGCCGCTGTGTGGTAAAAGCCTGGACCTGATGTGGCTGGCCAGCAACGGCTATCACGTATTCGGCGTTGAACTGTCGGAGCAGGCGGTAGAAGCCTTTTTCAGCGAGCAGAACCTGACGCCGCGCATCACTCGGCACGGCGTGTTCAAGGTGTACCAGGCTGATTTGATCGAAATATGGTGCGGCGATTTCTTTGCCTTGGACGCCGGGGCACTGGCTGACTGCACTGCGCTCTATGACCGTGCCGCACTGATCGCCCTGCCGCCGCTGATGCGCGCGCAGTACGCCGAGCAGTTGAACAGCCTGTTGCGGCCAGGCTGCCAGGGAATACTGATCACCCTGGACTACGACCAGACGCAAAAAGCCGGCCCGCCCTTTGCGGTGCCGGATGATGAGGTGAAGGTGCTGCTGGGTTTGCAGTGGAGCCTGGAGGTGCTCGAAGCCCAGGATATCCTGGGTGAGAGCTGGAAGTTCGTGCAGGACGGTGTCACGTGTCTTGAAGAGCGCGTTTATCGGCTCACCAAGGGGTAAAACCCGCGCGCAAAAAAGGGGCGATCCAATCGCCCCTTTTGCATTACCGGGTATCAGCCCCGACGACGCAGCGCGTCGATACGCTCTTCCAGCGGCGGGTGGCTCATGAACATGCGAGCCAGGCCCTGCTTGACACCACCGTTGATGCCAAAGGCGGTCAGGCTGTCGGGCATATGCACCGGCAGGCCCTGTTCGGAGCGCAGGCGCTGCAGCGCACTGATCATTGCACTGGTGCCAGCCAGGCGCGCGCCGGCTTCGTCTGCACGGAACTCTCGTTTGCGCGAGAACCACATCACAATCGCGCTGGCCAGGAAGCCCAGTACCACTTCGGCAAAGATGGTCGCTACGAAGTAGGCGATTCCGCGGCCGCCTTCGTTTTTGAAGATCACCTTGTCGACAAAGTTGCCGATGATCCGCGCAAAGAACATCACGAAGGTGTTCACCACGCCCTGCACCAGCGCAAGGGTAATCATGTCGCCGTTGGCTACGTGGCCGATCTCGTGCGCGAGGACCGCCTTCACCTCATCGGGTGAAAAGCGCTCGAGCAGCCCTTGGCTGACCGCCACGAGGGCGTCGTTCTTGTTCCAGCCCGTCGCAAAGGCGTTGGCCTCGTAAGCAGGGAAAATCCCGACCTCGGGCATTTTTATACCTGCTTCTTGAGACAACTGCTCCACGGTCTGCATCAGCCATTGTTCATGGCGGGTGCGTGGTTGAGTGATGATCTGGGTGCTGGTGCTCATCTTCGCCATCCACTTGGAGATGAACAGCGAGAACAGCGAACCGGCAAAACCAAAGACCGCACAGAAAATCAGCAGCTGATTGAGGTTCAGATCAACCCCGTTGGCCGCCATGAACCCGTTGAAGCCGAAAAGGCTCAGGGTGATGCTGGCAATCAGCACGACCGCCAGGTTGGTGGCCAAGAACAGCAGGATGCGCATCATGGTTGTAGAGTTCTCCTCATGCTTAATATGTCGCGTACTGCGGGGTATATAAGGTGCGGCTTGGGGTGATTCAACCGAGCGACTATTTCAAACTGTGTCCTACAGCCTGAATGTAGAGCCTTGAAGGGATTTTCCGATGACGGATGTTATCCGTGAAAAGCTATTTTTTGCCTTGCGGCCCCGTAACCACAGGGGCTTGTGGATGTAGAAACGCAAATGCAGTACGGGGAAAGTGCACAGCCAGAGAAGTGTTGCCAGATAATCGCTGTACGACCGAATGCCGGTCGTACAGCGCCACGTCGGTTACTGGCGATAGGACTTGAGGAAATTGCCGATACGGCCAATGGCCATGTCCAGGTCATCCACGCGGGGCAGGGTCACCACTCGGAAGTGATCCGGCCACGGCCAGTTGAACGCCGTGCCCTGGACCACCAGCAGCTTTTCCGAGAGCAGCAGGTCGAGCACGAATTTCTCGTCGTTGAGGATCGGGCAGACCTTCGGGTCGATCCTCGGGAAGGCGTACAGCGCGCCCATGGGCTTGACGCAGCTCACGCCCGGGATTGCATTGAGCAGCTCCCAGGTACGGTTGCGCTGTTCCAGCAGGCGGCCCTGGGGCAGGATCAGGTCATTGATGCTCTGGTAGCCGCCGAGGGCGGTCTGGATTGCGTGCTGGCTCGGCACGTTGGCGCACAGGCGCATGTTGGCCAGCATGTCGATGCCTTCGATGTAGCTCTGGGCATTGTGCTTGGGCCCGGAAATCGCGATCCAGCCGGAGCGGAAGCCCGCCACGCGGTAGGACTTGGAGAGGCCGTTGAAGGTCAGGCACAGCAGGTCCGGCGCCAGGGAACCGGTGCAGATATGCACCGCATCGTCGTAGAGGATCTTGTCGTAGATCTCGTCGGAGAACACCACCAGGTTGTGCTGGCGTGCCAGCTCGAGCATGCCCAGCAGCACTTCCCTGGAGTACACCGCACCGGTGGGGTTGTTCGGGTTGATGATCACCAGGGCCTTGGTGTTCGGCGTGATCTTGGCCTTGATGTCGGCCAGGTCCGGGAACCAGTCGGCGCCCTCGTCGCACAGGTAATGCACCGGGTGGCCGCCGGCCAGGGTCACGGCGGCGGTCCACAGTGGGTAGTCCGGTGCTGGCACCAGCACTTCGTCGCCGTTGTTGAGCAGGGCCTGCATGGACATCACGATCAGCTCGGACACACCATTACCCAGGTAGATGTCTTCGATGCCGACGCCTTCGACCTGCTTCTGCTGGTAGTACTGCATCACGGCCTTGCGCGCGCTGAACAGGCCCTTGGAGTCGCTGTAGCCCTGGGCGGTGGGCAGGTTGCGGATCACATCCTGGAGGATTTCATCCGGCGCTTCGAAACCAAAGGGCGCCGGGTTGCCGATGTTCAGCTTGAGGATGCGATGGCCTTCCTCTTCCAGGCGCTTGGCGTGCTTGAGCACCGGGCCGCGAATGTCGTAGCAGACGTTGGCGAGCTTGTTCGATTTGCTGACCTGCATGGCGATGTGATCCTGAAAATGAACGATCCAGACGGTGTGGGCACTACCGTACTGTGAATGCTGCAAGGCCCGCACCCATAAATACGTTTGAATGCCGGTAGCGCGGGTGCCAGACTGGCGTTTTGAAGAGGCGCAATCATACGTGCCGCCTGATCCGTGGAAAAGATACAGATCAGGCTTTTTCAGTTGCCGAGGTGTACCGATGGAAAAGTTGCAGAAAACCGTTGAAGAATGGAAGGCAATGCTCGATCCGGAGCAGTACAACGTGTGCCGTCTCAAGGGCACCGAGCGTCCTTTCAGCGGCAAGTACAATGAGACCCGGACCGATGGCGTGTATCACTGTATCTGCTGCAATGCGCCACTGTTCGATTCGACCACCAAGTTTGACTCCGGCTGCGGCTGGCCGAGTTTCTACGCGCCGATCGCCGACAGTGCAATGATCGAGATCCGTGACGTCAGCCACGGCATGATCCGCACCGAAGTCACCTGCGCCAAATGCGATGCGCATCTGGGCCATGTGTTCCCGGACGGTCCGCCGCCGACGGGGCTGCGGTATTGCATCAACTCGGTGTGCCTGGAGCTTGTACCCCGTTAACTCGACTGACGGCGGGCGCCTGTAGGAGCGAGCTTGCTCGCGAAAGTCGTCAACGATTACACGGGCATTCTGGTTCAGCCCGGTGTCCTTGAGTTTTTCGCGAGCAAGCTCGCTCCTACAGAGTGTTGATGAGGTGTCATCAGTGTGGTCAATTAAATTGCACGCAATTGAATTGCCTACTATGTTTCATCCTCTTTCTTCCTTATCGAGGCACTGCCATGAGCAACAACCTGCTGAGCATCCCTTGCACCACCATCAAGGGTGAGCAAAAGACCTTGGCCGATTTCGCCGGCAAGGCCGTCCTCGTGGTCAACACTGCCAGCAAATGCGGCTTCACCCCGCAGTACAAGGGCCTGGAGCAACTCTGGCAGCAGTACAAGGACCAGGGCCTGGTGGTATTGGGCTTTCCTTGCAACCAGTTCGGCAAGCAGGAGCCCGGTGACGAAGGTGCGATTTCCGAATTCTGCGAGCTGAACTTCGGTGTCAGCTTCCCGTTGTTCAAGAAGATCGACGTCAATGGCAGCGATGCCCATCCACTGTTCGTGCAACTGAAAAAACAGGCGCCGGGGCTGCTGGGGTCCAAGGGCATCAAGTGGAACTTCACCAAGTTCCTCATCGGCCGCGACGGCCAGGTGGTCAAGCGCTTCGGTCCTGCCACCAAGCCGCAGGACTTGACCCAAGAGATCGAAGCCTTGCTCAAATGACCGACTTGCCCAGTGTGTCCCTGGCCCTGGACAACCAGCTGTGTTTCAAGCTCTACGCTGCGTCACGTGCTGTCACCCGCGCTTATAAGCCGATGCTCGACCAGTTGGGTCTGACCTACCCGCAATATGTGGTGATGCTGGTGTTGTGGGAGTGGCACGCCACGCCTGCGCTGCAGCCGACGGTCAAGGCCCTGGGGGAGCGCCTGATGCTCGACTCAGGCACGCTGACGCCGCTGCTCAAGCGCCTTGAACAGCTTGAGTTAGTGACGCGTCGGCGCAGTGCCAGGGATGAGCGTGAAGTGCACTTGAGCCTGACCGAGGCCGGTGTGCAACTGCGGGACCAGGCCCATGGCCTGAAGACCCGCCTGTTGTGTGATCGCGGCATCGACCTGAATCAAGCCGATGCCTTGCGCGATGGTCTCGACCAGTTGCTTGTGCAACTTAAAGACTTGTCGTCCCAGGCACCCACAAGTCCAGCAGGGCATTGAGTTCTTCGCGGCGGAACGGCTTGGCCAGGTAATCATTCATCCCCGCCGCACGGCAGCGCTCGCGCTCTTCGGACAGGGCATTGGCGGTCAACGCGACAATCGGCAGGTCCGGCCAGCGTCCGCTGCGCCGAATCTGCCGGCTGGCCTCATAGCCATCCATCACCGGCATGTTGCAGTCCATCAGCACCATATCGAAGCGCTGTTCTTCAAGAAACTTGAGCGCTTCGCCACCGTGGGCGGCCACGATCACTTCGCAGCCCAGTTTGCTGAGCATGCCCTTGGCCACCAGTTGGTTGACCGGGTTGTCCTCCACCAGCAGGATGCGCGCCCGATGTGCGAGCGGTGCGGCATCCACTTGGACGGGGTCAAGCACCAGGTGCGCGTCGGTGCGTAAGTTGCGTTGCAGGATCTGGTACAGCGCGTTGCGGCTCAAGGGGCGTGCCTGTTGGTGCAACGGCGCCAGTGCCGCCACTTCTTCGCTGGGCATGAAGTTGCCATAGGCGGTCACCAGCAGGATGGGCGCGGTAATGCCCGGCCGTATGCGGAACAGGCATTCCGGGCAGTCGGTAATCAGCAGGTCGGGGGTTTGCCCGCTCAAATCGTCATCCATGGTGAAACAACGCAGGGACAGTCCCCAGCAGGGCAGCAGGGTCGTGAGCAACTCTGTCAGGCCGCTGCCGGCGTTGGTGATGGCGATGACCTCGCCTTTGAGAGGCGCTGGCTGCACTGCGGGCAAATGGGCGGGCAGTGGCAGGTCTGCGCAGAACTGGCTGCCAAAGCCCACTTCCGAGCTGATACTCAAGCGCCCCTTCATCGCTTCGCACAGGTTGTGCGTCAGTGCCAGGCCCAGGCCCGTCCCGCCATACTGGCGAGTGATGCCGGCGCCGGCCTGGGTGAACGGTTGGAAGATTTTCACCTGCGCTTCCTGCGCAATACCGATGCCGGTATCGCAGACTTCAATGCGTACGCCGCCGTCGTGGGTACCCAGGCGCACATCAACCCGACCAAAGCGGGTGAACTTCAAGGCGTTGGAGAGCAAGTTGCTGACAATCTGCCGCACACGGGTCGGGTCACCGAGCACCTGGGCCGGGAACTGCGGGTCGATCAGGCAGCTCAGCTCCACGCTCGGTGCGGCGTTCTGCGATAACAGGTTGGCGGTGTCTTCCACCAGCGCGCCGAGGTCGAAGGGGATGCGCTCCAGCTCCAACTGGCCGGCGTCGAACTTGGACAGGTCGAGAATATCGTTGAGCAGTTCCACCAGCACTTTGCCGGAGTCATGGGCGATAGACAGTTGCTGGCGTTGTTCGGCGTTCAACGGGCTGTCCAGCGACAGTGCGATCATGCCCAGCAGGCCGTTGAGCGGGGTGCGGATTTCGTGGCTCATGTTCGCCAGGAAGGCCGCCCGGGCCTGTGCCATGCCCAATGCATGCATCTTGGCGGCTTCCAGCTCATCGTTGGACTGGGTCAGCCGCTGGTTGCTGGCCTTGAGTTCAAGGGTGCGCGCGGACACGATATGTTCCAGTTGCCCCAGGTATTCGGTCAGCCGATCCTCGGCGTGGCGGCGCTGCTGGATTTCGGTTTCCATGTTTTCGAATTGCTGGTTGGCGACGTCCACCAGCACGCCGATTTCATCGTGCTCATGCCCTGGCGGGCAGTCCAGGCGTGCCTGCTTGCGGGTACTCAGCTCACGAATAATGCGCACCAGCGGTTGGGTCAGCATGACGTAGAACAGGCCCAGCAGAATCCCGGTCAGCAGCAGGCTACGCGCGAACCCGTTGAGCAGGGTGATCTCGGCGCGGCGCAGGAACCGGCTGCCAAAGGCGTAGGTGTCGACGTCCAGGCGCAGTACGCCAAGTGACTCGTTGGGCATGTGGCTCAGGAACAGTTGGTCTTCGAACTGGCGGTTGGCGCCAAACATGAAGTCACTGATAGGCCGGTAGGTGCTTTCCTTGCGTGGCCGGTCGACATCGGCCAGCACCACGCCGTTGTTGTCGATCAACTGCGCGCGAATGATGGCGGGGGAGTGCAGCAGGCCCAGGGTCAGTTCCTGGGCCAGTTCGGCATCGATGTTGTAGGCGATACGTGACGCGGGGTTATGGCTGATTTCGATCAGCGAACGTATTTCGCGGTTGATGGATGCGTCTTCGCTGGCATAATCAATGCCGATTTGGATCAGGCTGAGCAAGGTTCCCAAGACGAAACCGACCAGCACCGTCAATCTGGCTTGTTTATAAGACAAGCGGTGGGCGAACTTGATATCCATTGAGTGTTGAACCACTTCACGTTTCCCTTCGCCCGGCAAGCATAGCTGAACATCCACACGCCCAGGCCTGCCCGGCATGAAACGTTTTTACGCAGCCCCAAGCGGTCTGTCGCAGGGTTGCCAATACGCCATCTTTTGCAAGAACTTGCCAGAGGAATAATCGTGGATTCTCGATTGAGTGCCTTTCTGGAGCGAGCCGATGCCGTGCTCGCCCGCCTGGAACCCTTGTTGCCCGCGCCGCGCCAAACCATCGACTGGAACCAGTGCCTGGCCGCCCGCTGGCAGCGTGAGGGCCGCAGTGGCTTCCTGTTGCCGCTGGACGTGAGCCTGGACATGCGCTTGTCCGACCTGATCGGCGTGGACAAGCAACGTGAAACCCTGGCGCGCAACACCCAGCAGTTCCTGGATGGCCTGCCTGCCAACCATGCGTTGCTGTGGGGGTCGCGGGGCACCGGTAAATCGTCCATGGTGCGCGCTTTGCTCGCTCAACACGCCAAGGCCGGTCTGCGCCTGATCGAAATCGAGCGTGACCACTTGGCCGACCTGCCGCGGGTGGTCGAGCAACTGCTCAAGTTGCCGCAACGTTTCATCCTGTTCTGCGACGACTTGTCGTTCGAAGCCGGCGAAGGCGACTATCGGGTGCTCAAGAGCGTGCTGGATGGCTCCCTGGAACAGGCCCCTGAAAACGTGCTGCTGTATGCCACGTCCAACCGCCGCCACCTGGTGCCGGAAAACCAGAGCGACAACGATAACTGGAAGCGCGTGGACGGTGAGTTGCACCCGAGCGAGGCGGTGGAAGACAAGATTGCCTTGTCCGACCGCTTTGGCTTGTGGCTGTCGTTCTACCCGTTCACCCAGGAACATTTCCTGGACGTGGTCGAGCACTGGATCGGCGAGCTGGCGAACAAGGCGGGTTTGCAGTGGCAGCGTGATGAGGACCTCGACATTCTCGCCGTGCGCTGGGCCACCGGGCGCGGCAACCGCAACGGTCGTTGCGCGTATCAATTCGCCCGTTACTGGGTGGGTCTCAAATTGCTGGAGCGTCAACCATGATCGATTTACAACAGGCCGGCACCGGCCTCGGTGGCTATGCCTTGCTGAGTGCCCAGCTGGAGTCGCTGCTGGCCGATGAGCGTGATTTCATCGCCAACAGCGCCCAGTTTTCGGCTTTCCTGTTCAGCCAGCTGGATGACCTGAACTGGGCGGGCTTTTACCTCAACCGCAATGAAGAGCTGGTGCTTGGCCCGTTCCAGGGGCAGATCGCCTGTGTGCGTATTCCGTTCGGCCGTGGGGTGTGCGGCGCGGCCGCGGCCTCGCGGCAAACCCAGCGAGTAGACGATGTGCACGCGTTCCCCGGGCATATCGCCTGTGACAGCGCGTCCAACAGCGAACTGGTGGTGCCACTGGTCAAGGACGGCACATTGATTGGTGTCCTTGACCTCGATAGCCCGTCGTTGGCCCGCTTTACCCCCCAGGATCAGGCCGGTATCGAACAGCTGGCGGCGATTTTCCTGCGTTTGACCGACTGCTGATCGAAATAGGGGCGCAGCCCCGCCCCTTATCGGCCATCCAGTTCGTCAAGCCGCACTTGCAGCATCCTCTCCAACTCCAGCATCAGCTTCTCCAGGGATTTCACCCCCGCTTCGATCAGGGGCCGATCATCGCCCCGGGCACAGGCCTGTTCGACGGCTTCGCATTGCGAGGCCAGCGCAGAGGCTTGAACGATGCGCGCGGCCCCCTTGATCTTGTGAGCCTGTTCGATGATTTCTTCGGGCAAGGCCTGCGCAGCGATCAGTGCAACCAACTCCTGGCGATCCTGGCGACTGCTGCTCAGCAACTCCTCCAGCAAGAGACGGCTCATGTGCGGATCGCCACCGGTGAGGGCCTCGAAGTTGCCGATGTCCAGGGTCATGCCGCTGGGTTGAGGACTGATTTTCGCCAGTTGCAGCTCCAGCGCCGTAAGGTTGATGGGTTTGAACAGGCAGTCATTCATGCCCGCCTGCGCACAGCGTTGTTTCTCTTCGGGCTGGGCATTGGCGGTAAAACCCAGTACCACGCAAGGCGTCAGTTGTTCGCGCTCCTCGTATTCGCGGATCGAACGACTCAGTTCGTAGCCATTCATGATCGGCATGTTGCAATCGGCGATCACCAGGTCAAAGTGCTCCTGGCGCCAGGCCTGGAAGCCGGAGGCGCCGTTCCGGGCGGCGGTGTACTGATGGCCCAGGTAGCCGAGCTGCTGGCACATCAACAGGCGATTCGCCGGATGATCGTCCACCACCAGCACGTTGAGCACCGGCACGTTCGAGGTCTCGGCGGGCTTGAGTTCTTCGGCCACCTGCAGCGCCTGCAGGCGATTCATCTTCAGGCTCACATGCACCTGGGTGCCCACCATGGGCACGCTGCTCAGGCTCAGTTGCCCGCCCATCATCGCGCACAGGCTGCGACAGATCACCAGCCCGAGGCCCGCACCGCTCCTGGCCAGCTGTCCTGAGTTGTCCGCCTGGGCAAAGGGTTCGAACAGGCGCATCTGGTCGTCCCGGCTGATACCGATGCCGGTGTCCTCCACCACCAGTTTCATCTCGACCTGCTGCGGCAGTTCGGTGGCCGATACTTCCACCTTGATCTTTACCTGGCCACGTTCGGTGAACTTGATGGCGTTGCTGATCAGGTTGGACAGCACCTGCTTGAAGCGCAGCGGGTCGATCAGCACTTCGGTGTGTTCCAGATCAGGCGTGAACTCCAGCAACAGGCTAAGGGTCTTCTGGCGTGCCAGGCCGTCGAAGACACGCACCACCGACTCGATCACCTCCCTCAGGTTGACGCGTTCCGGTGCCAGGCTGAGGCGACCGGATTCAATCCGCGCGATGTCCAGGATGTCGCCGATAAGCTCCAGCAGATCCTTGGCCGAGTTGTAGGCGACTTCGATGGCCGGGCGGTCGAGGTGGCCCTGGTCCGCCCGCTTGAGGGTCAGCTCGAGCATGCCGATCACCGCGTTCATCGGTGTGCGGATTTCGTGGCTCATGGTGGCGAGGAACGTGCTCTTGGCCCGATTGGCTTCGTCGGCTCGCTCCTTGGCGGTGCGGAGTTCGTCGAACAACTGGCGTCGCTCACTGATATCGATCCAGCCACCGATGATGCCCTGGACTTCACCGACGGAGTCGCGGTACGGCAGGATCCAGTGGTAGATCGTCAGTTTTTTTCCGCGAATATGCAGGGTGCGGTCCAGGATCAACGGGTTGCCCTCGGCCACCACGCGCTGATAGTCGGCATGGTATTGCGCCGCCTCGACTGCGAGGGCTGTGCTGATCTGGACCGCGCTTTTACCTATCACGTCCTCGCGCTTGACGTCGAACGCCTGCAGGTAACTGTCGTTGCAGGTCTGCAGCAGCCCCTTGTTGTCACGCACGTAGATCGGGTGTGGGGTTTCATTGACCAGGGCGCGCATGAACTCGAACTGATCATTGAGGGCGCGCTCGGCCATTTTGCGGTGCTTGATCTGGCGGCGCATGTACGCGTTCCAGCTCAGGGAAATCAGCAGCAGCAGGCCGGTCCCGATGACGATGCGCGCAATCAGTTGGTGATAGTCGCGCCAGTAACTGTCCGAGGCCGCGGTATAACCGCGCCAACGACTGTTGATCACGCCCAGTTCGTCCGGGGCGATGCTGAGCAACGCCTTGTCGAGAATCGAGCTGAGTTCGGTGGCGCTGCGGGATGTCGCCAGCCCGAAGGTGGCCGGCATCGTGCCAATGCTGAAGCTGATTTGGATCTTGTCCTGGAGTATCTGCGAGGACAGGAAGTAATTGGCGACCACCAGGGTATTCACCGCGCCCTCTACATGGCCTTGTACCAGCAGTTCGGCTGACTTGAACGTGTCGCCGGTATCTACCAGCTGAATCTTTGGGAAGTGCTCACGCAGGAATTTTTTCAGCGGACTGCCCTGCGTGATTGCCAGGCGCTTGCCCTCCATTTCCTCCAGGCCCGTAGGGGCCTGGCCGTCCTTGCGTGTCAGCATCACGTAGGAGTTTTCCAGGTAGGGACGACTGAAGTTCAGTTGGGCTTCTCGCTCGACGCTGGGGATGATTGCGCCGACGATGTCCGCTTTGCCGCTCTCTACATGCTCGATCATGGTGTTCACATCACGCCCGCGCTGGATCTCGAAGCGCAGCCCGGTGCGTAGGCGAATCAGTTCCAGCAGGTCGGCGGTAATGCCGCGAAAATTGCCATCGGCGTCGAAGAAGGTCAGCGGCGCAAAGGTAGGGTTCACGATCACTTTGACGACCGGGTTCTCCCTCAGCCAACGTTCTTCGCGAAGGGTCAGTTGCAGCTTTTGGTCGGTCAGGAGGATGTCGCTGCCGGCACTCCAGCGTTTGGCAATGGTTTCCCGTTCGGCAGCGGGCACGGCCCTCAGGACGGCGTCGACGATGCTCAACAGCGTCTGCTGTTCCTGGGGCATGGCAAAGCTGAATCCATAGGCTTCATGTTTGCCGAAGTTCGCCATGCGAATGTTTTTCAGGTAACCCTTGTTGATCATGTAGTGGGTGGAAATGGTATCGCCGAGAAAGACGTCTGCCTGGTCGAAGGCCACTGCATTCAAGGCGTTTTGATAAGAAGGGTAGGCACGGATGATTGCCTTGGGGTAGAGCCTTTCCACTTCGTGCAGTGGCAGATAGTGATAGACCAGTGCCAGGCGCATGCCGGCCAGCCCATCAGCCAGGCTGCGGGTTTCGCCTTCGCGGGTCACCAGCACTGGCCGGTCCACGGCGTACGGCTCCGACAGGGTCAGGTTGGGATTTGCCGCTTCAAAGCTGTTGGAGGAACCCAGTAAATCGATTTCACCCGCTTCGAGGGCATGAATGGCGGCCTCTCGGGAGGGGTAGCGCAACACTTTTACCGGCACGTCCAGCGCCATTGCCAGCAAGCCGGCGTAGTCGGCGGTGAGTCCCTCATAGTCACGCCCGCTGGAGGTGAGGTCAAAAGGCGGGTAGTCAGGAAACGCCGCGCCCAGTACCAGTTCGCGTTTGTTCTGGAGCCATTGGCGCTGGGCCTTGTTCAGGTAGGGTTCCAGCTGCACGGAGCTCGCACGACTCAAAAGGTTGAAATGCTCCGGGCTCGCTGGAGGGGTGGCAGGCACGGCGGTGCTGAAGCACAAACCGGCACTCAATATAATCAAATAGTCCTTTATACGCCTGGGCATCCTGTTTCTCACACTAGCGCGTTCCGTTTTGCCATCTCGATAAGTTCTACCAAGGACTTGGCTTGAAGTTTCTGCATCAGCCTCTTTTTATAAGTGCTTACTGTTTTGTTGCTCAAGAACATACCTTTGGCTATTTCCTTGTTGGTGCGGCCTTGTGCGAAAAGTTGCAATACCATCAACTCCCGATCGTTAACCGCCTTGAACAGTTCAAGTTCCTTGCAGGCCTCATCGTTGGTGTTCAAGGCTTGGCTGGGGAAGTAGTTATAACCGGACAGTACAGCGCGGATGGCGCTCATCAGCTCGCTCAGGTCACCTTCCTTGCACACGTAGCCATCGGCTCCCGAACGCATGCAACGCGTGGCAAACAGGGTGGGGGATTGAGCCGTCAGCACCAGGGTTTTCATCGACGCGTTCATGGCGTTGAATCGGCAAAGCACTTCCAGCCCGTCGAGTTTTGGAATGCTGATGTCGAGGATGATCAGGTCCGGCATGCATTCGCGGACCATTTGGATGGCGTCGCATCCGTTATCCGTTTCGCCGACTACTTTGAAATTTTCTTCGTGTTCCAACAACATTCGTATGGCAAGTCTTATAACCGGATGGTCGTCAATAATAAAAACTGTATTCATGATCATATTCCATGCAAGTACAAATAAAGCGGGCACATTAGCTCAGAAGCCGATGGATAAGCATGAACTTGGGGGGTGGCAGGTATAAAACAGGAAAGTTCCTACATTAAAAAAGGTAAAAGCCTACCTGTCTCTAAGGAGCTGTAACGCAAGAGGCCAAGGTTCCGCAGGGGCATGGGCCGAAGGAACATGGCAAGGACTTAACGGTGGTTATGCGCGATTTTTCCGACCGGTCGATCTGTTTAAAGTCCTACATTTATAACGTGAGTAATGTATGGGTCAAACGTGCAAGCTCATCTTTATTCAACGGCTTTGGCAAGTAACCGAGCAATGGCAGGCCACGTTTGAGGGCTTGGGTTTGCAACGCTGAAAGTTCTGCCTCGGGAAGTCCGCTGAGCAAGATGGCGGCCTTGATAAAGCATTGGCGACTGGCGATTTCAATCAACTCAAGACCGGGCAGGTCGGGCAGGCACTGGTCACAGAGGATGATGTCGAAGGGAGCCTCGGCCTGGGTCATCAAACGGATTGCCTGCTCGGCGTTTTCGGCCGGGGCCAGGTGCTCGAAGCCGAAGCTTCTCAGCAGGCATTGGGTGGCGAGGAGCTGAAAGGGATGGTCCTCCACCAACAGGATCCGAAAGGGGTAGTGGGGCATAGAAGGCACACGGTGAGTCAAGCGTCGATAGGGGGCACGTAGGAACTGTTCGCCAGACCTGCCCGGAGCGTGCGCGATTATTCTTCGGGCGCTTGTGCGAATTCGATCAGGCCGCTCTGTTCCCATCGTAGGCAGATTCTGTTCAGTGAACAGGCGGCGTGATCAGCCAGGTTATTGAGGGCTGGAGCGCCCGGTCATCTCCCGTGCCATCTCGGTGGCGTAGCTGTCGGTCATGCCGGCGATGAAGTCGATCATCCGCAGGAACGACCTGTGCAGCGGCCATGCAGGGTCCGGCGCGTTGTTGCCCAACAGGTCGAGAATGCGCCGGTTCTTGAACGACGGCGTGCGTCCGCCGTGCTGCTCCAGGGCCGCGCCGCAGAAGGCGTTCAACAGGATTTCCAGGGTGGTGTAGGCGCCGATCTCGTGGAGGGTCTTGCGCTTGTCCTGGAAGATTTTCTTGCGCGCCATGTCCTTGGCATCCAGCACGCAGCGTTTGGCGGGGCCGTGCATGTGCTCCACCAGGTCGCCGGGCAGGGTGCCGGCAAGCAAGGCCTCCTGTTGTTCGACGAAGGCGCGCGCCGCGGCGTTGGTCAAGTGCTCGATGGCCTTGCCGCGCAGGATCGCCAGCTTGCGTCGGCGCGAGTCCTGGGCGCCCAGTTGCCGGTAGGTCTGCGGCAGGTCGTCGCCCACCAGGTCGAGCAGCAGTGACTCGACTTCGGTGTACTCCAGCAGGTCCATTTCCAGGCCGTCCTCCAGGTCGATCAAGGCGTAGCAGATGTCGTCTGCCGCCTCCATCAGATAGACCAGTGGGTGGCGAGCCCAGCGTTGTTCCTCGAGTTGCGGCAGGCCGAGCTTGCTGGCGATCTGTTCGAGGATCGGCAGTTCGCTCTGGTAGCAGCCGAACTTGTGTTTCTTGTAACCCAGGGAATCGGCGTGGCGGGCGGTCCAGGGGTACTTGAGGTACGTGCCCAAGGTCGCGTAGGTCAGGCGCGTGCCGCCGTCGAACTGGTGGTATTCCAGTTGGGTCAGTACCCGGAAGCCTTGGGCATTGCCTTCGAAGTTGAGGAAGTCATTGCGCTCGGCGCTGCTCATGTCGTCCAGCCAGCCGCGCCCCGCTGCCTGTTGGAACCAGTGGCGGATGGCGTCTTCGCCTGAATGCCCGAACGGCGGGTTGCCGATGTCATGGGCCAGGCAGGCCGATTGCACCACCATGCCCAGGTCGCTCGGGTCACACCAGTCGGGCAGGGCGCTGCGCAGGGTTTCGCCCACGCGCATGCCGAGGGAGCGGCCTACGCAACTGACTTCCAGGGAGTGGGTCAGGCGTGTGTGGATATGGTCGTTGCTGGACACCGGGTGCACTTGGGTCTTGCGGCCCAGGCGGCGAAACGCGCCGGAGAAGATAATGCGGTCATGGTCTTTGTGAAACGGGCTGCGGCCTAGTTCTTCCGGGCTGTGCAGGGGTTTTCCAAGGCGTTCGCGGGTAAGCAGGGTGGGCCAATCCAAGGCGGGTACTCTCCGTACGGTGAATGACCCGCCCAGCTTCCCGGTTCCGCCTTGGCGGGGCAAGCGAAAATCTACAGGCCGGCCGCGTCGATATCGATTAACAGCAAGCGCTGACCGTTATCGAAGAATTGTCCGGCGGTGAGGCAGTACTGGTTGGTGGTGGCATCGCGGTAGGTCGAGGACAGCGTCAGGCGACGCTCCTCCCAACCTTCGGCCAGCAGGTGATAGAAGTACGGGCGCCATGACCAGTTGTGGCCCAGGTAGCGGCTGTCGGCCTGCCAGGCGTCCTGGCGCCATTCGAAGTTGGGGGTCAACTGGGTGCCATGCCGGTCGCATTGGTAAAAACGCAGCAGCCAGGGGAAGGCCGGCAGTTGGGGCAAGTGATCCAGCGGGGCTTGTGCCTGTGCCCAGGATTGCAGGATCTTCATCAGTTCGGTCAATTGCTGGCGCAGTTGCATGATGCGCCCGCGTTCGGCCAGCTTCTGCTGGACATACGCCGCGCGCAGTTGGTCAAAGCGCGGCACGAAGGCGTCGGTGGCGAACCAGTCCAATTGCGCCTGGGCAAACAGATAGCCCTGCACGTAGCGCGAACCGCATTCCAGGGCGAAGCTCAGCTGCGCCTCGGTTTCCACGCCTTCGGCAATGATCCAGCAGCCGGTCTTTTCCGCCATCTGCGCCAGCGCCCGCACGACGTCACTGCTCGGTCCGCCCCTGGCGGCTTGCTGGAACAGGCGCATGTCCAGCTTGAGGATGTCCGGCTGCAGCGCCAATACCCGGTCAAGCTGGGAATAGCCGGCGCCGAAATCATCGATGGCGATGCGCGCACCGGCCTCGCGATAACGTGCCACCACCTCGGCCAGGCGCTGGATGTCGCCGCCCAGTTCGGTGATCTCGAACACGATGCGCTGCGGGTCGACGCCATGGCTGTGGATCTGTTTGAGGCTTGGCAGCGCCTGGCCCGGACGCAATTGGTTGATCCAGCGCGGCGAGATATTCAGGCTGAGGAACCAGTCTTCGGGGGCTTCATGCAGGCGGCTTAACGCGTTGTCGCGAATCTGCCGGTCGAGACGGCGCAAGCTCGCGCCTGGCGTGCGTGGGTCGGCGAACAGCGGGCCAACGGACTGCAGGCGGCCATCAGCCTGGCGTAGACGCCCCAAGGCCTCGACGCCGGCAATGCGCCCGGTGGCGGTATCGATAAACGGTTGGAAGCAGGCGAGCGGTTGCCCGTCGATCACGGGGCCTCCTTAAAAACACTGGCGAAAAAAGACCCGGCCCTCGAAACGAGGACCGGGCCATTCTGTTAGCAAGAATGCAGCCAGCAGGCTCAACCTTTGCGTGAATTGCCCTGCATGGCCAGTTTGATCAGCGGGATCAGGCCGGCACCGAGGCGCACCAGGCGCGTCACACTGCTGATACCGCCGCCCTTGGCGCCCTTGCCGGTGAAGAAACCGATCAGGGTTACAGCGGCCACGCCCCACAGCGGCGCGTGCTTGATGCCCATGCCGCCCTGAAAGTTTTGGCCCAGGTTGCGCACCTTGTTCAGCGGCGCCATCAATTGCTGGGATTCGTGGCGTATCTCCTGGCGGTGCATCTCCATGCGCAGGCGGATCAAGGCCTTGCGCATTTCCCGGCGGGAGGTTTGCTGGATTTCATTCGAGCTCATGGCAGCAGGCGCTCCCGATCATTGGCCAGCTCTTCAAGGGTGGCGTGGAACGGCGTGGACTCATCGAACACCGCCGCTTTCAAGCGCACTCCGCAGAAGGCAGCGGCCAGGCTGTAGAACACGCAGAGGCAGATGATCCCGGTCAGGCGGTAGCCGGTGTCCCATACCAGGATCATCACCAGTGTCGACAACCCCACCAGCAACAACAGGGCAAATACCAGCGCCAGGCCGGCAAACAGCAGCAGGCTGACGGTACGGGCCTTCTGCTCCTGCAATTCGATGCCAAACAGTTCGACGTGGCTGTGCAGCAAGCCAAGAACGGCCGCGCCCAGGCGTCGTGAGGTGGTACCCGTGGACGAGCCAGTTTCGCCGATAGACATGATTAGCGCCTTGTGGCCAGCAGGCCGATCAGAAAGCCCACGCCGGCGGCAATGCCTACCGACTGCCAAGGGTTGGCCTGCACGTAATCTTCGGTCGCGGTGACCGCCGCCTGGCCGCGTTCGCGCAGGGAGTCTTCGGTTTGCTTGAGGGTTTCGCGGGCCTGCAACAGCGTGTCATGAATCTTGGCGCGCAGCTCATCGGCCTGGTCGCCCGCAAGCACCTTGGTGTCGTCCAGCAACCTTTCGGTGTCAGTCACCAGGGTTTGAAAATCCGCCATCAGTATTTCTTGAGCAGTCTTTGCAGTTCTTCTGGCCATGGTTATCTCCGTGATTGGCTGATCGGTACGTGTGGTTTCGAGTCACCGGTATCGGTGAAGGTTCAGTGCAATTGTCTGGTACAGCTTTTGCTTTGCCTTGGTGCGCACGCCCCGTGGCTTGCGCTGAATCCGGGCGGTCGGGGCTCAGGTCTCGAAAAACCTTACCCTAAATAACTCAAACTCGCGGAAAAACCCTGTCGGCAACGGCCGGTTGTGTTGAACGCTGCGCTAAAGCGGTTCACGCCCTCTGAAGAGGGGCGGTGCCGGAGGTGCCAATTTAGTGCGCGCAACCCCTGGCTTGAACCGCTTTGGTGCTTTTTGCCTTACACAGGCCTGCCAACTTCAATGGAAAATCTGCAAAGTGCGGTGGACACTCTGGTCCACAGCTCCAATACCCTGTTTATCCTGATCGGTGCGGTCATGGTCCTGGCCATGCACGCCGGCTTCGCGTTTCTGGAAGTCGGGACGGTGCGCCAGAAAAACCAGGTCAACGCCCTGTCGAAGATCCTCAGCGACTTCGCCATCTCCACCCTGGCCTATTTCTTTATAGGCTATTGGATCTCCTACGGGGTGAGCTTCATGCAACCGGCGGCCGTGATCAGCGCCGACCATGGTTATGGCCTGGTGAAGTTCTTCTTCCTGCTGACGTTTGCGGCAGCGATCCCGGCGATCATCTCCGGCGGTATTGCGGAGCGTGCAAAGTTCGCTCCGCAGTTGTGCGCCACCGCGTTGATCGTGGCGTTTATCTATCCGTTTTTCGAAGGCATGGTGTGGAACGGCAATTTCGGTTTGCAGGCCTGGTTGCTCAAGACGTTCGGCGCCAGCTTCCATGACTTTGCCGGCTCGGTGGTGGTGCATGCCATGGGCGGCTGGCTGGCGCTGGCGGCGGTGCTGCTGCTGGGCCCGCGCAATGGGCGCTACCGGGAAGGGCGCCTGGTGGCGTTTGCGCCGTCGAGCATTCCGTTCCTTGCGTTGGGCTCGTGGATCCTGATTGTCGGCTGGTTCGGCTTTAACGTGATGAGCGCGCAGACCCTGGACGGCGTCAGCGGCCTGGTGGCGGTGAACTCGCTGATGGCCATGGTCGGCGGCACCGTCGCCGCCCTGGTGATCGGCCGCAACGACCCAGGCTTCCTGCATAACGGTCCGTTGGCCGGGCTGGTGGCGATCTGCGCGGGTTCCGACCTGATGCATCCGGTGGGCGCGCTGGTCACCGGTGTGGTTGCGGGCGGGCTGTTTGTGTGGTGCTTTATCGCCGCCCAGGACCGCTGGAAGATCGACGATGTGCTGGGGGTGTGGCCACTGCATGGCCTGTGCGGTGTATGGGGCGGGATTGCCTGCGGCATCTTTGGGCAAAAGGCGCTGGGGGGATTGGGCGGCGTGAGTCTGATCAGCCAATTGATCGGTACGGGGCTCGGTGTGGTCGTCGCGTTCGGCGGCGGCCTGCTGGTGTATGGCGTGATCAAGCGCGTACACGGGCTGCGCCTGAGCCAGGAGGAGGAGTATTACGGCGCAGATCTGTCGATCCACAAGATCGGTGCGGTCAGTCAGGATTGATAGGCGCCTCTTCGTCGGTGCTCGGGTGCGTGTAGAAACCGTGCAGCAGGCGATAGCGGTTATGCCGGACTTCATCGACCCGCGCCTGCACCTGTTGGTCCGGCAGGCCCAGCAGGATCAAGGCGTGGGAGGCGAGCATCAGGCTTGACTCCAGCAGCTCGGGCACCACTTCGCTGGCGCCCGCGGCTTTCAATTCAGCCCACTGGCTGTCATCGCGGGTGCGCACCAGGATCGGCACGTCGGGGTTGATATGGCGGGCTTCCTTGAGCACCGCCAGGGCCACATCACTGTTGTCCACGGCAATCACCACCAGGCGCGCCCGTTCCAGGCCCACGGCACTGAGCAAGGCGCCACGGCGACAGTCGCCGTAATGCACGCTGCTGTCTTCGGTGGCGGCTTCCTGGACCCGTTCCGGGTCGTCATCCAGGGCGATAAACGCCTGTTGCTCATTGCGCAGAAAGCGCCCGATGGATTGCCCGACCCGGCCATAGCCGCAGATGACCGCATGCCCGTGTAATTGGGCGTTGAGGGCGGCAATTTCTTCAAGTTGTACCTGTTGGTTGGGCTTACGATGCAGGCGCAGGGCAATCGCCGGCGCGGCGCGCAACAGCAGTGGCGTCAACAGCATCGAACAGAACGTGGCGGCGAGCAGCAGACCGTTGAATTCATCGGGTATCAGCCGGCTCTGTTGCATCTGCGCCATCAGCGCAAAACAGAACTCACCGCCCTGGGCCAGGGCCAGGCCGCTGCGCCAGGCGGTTTCACTGTCGCTGCCGCGCAGCTTGACCAGCGCAGCCACCACACTGCCTTTGATCAGCATCAGCGCGAGGGTCATGCCGAGGATCAACAGACTGTGGCTGACGAACAACTGCAGGTCGATAAGCATGCCGATGCTGACGAAAAACAGCCCCAGCAGGATGTCGCGGAAGGGCCGGATATCCGCTTCGATCTGATGGCGGTAATGGCTTTCGCCCAGCAGCATGCCGGCCAGGAAGGCACCGAGGGCAGGGGAGAGGCCCAGCAGATGCGTGAGCCAGGCGGTCAGCAAGACGATCACCAGCGCCAGCAGCACAAACAGCTCCGCCGAATGGGAAGCGGCGACCTCATGAAACAAGCGCGGCAATAACCAGCGGCTGGCGAGCAACAGGCCCACGAACAACACCACGGTTTTGCCCAGCGTCAGCGGCAACGCCCAGTACCAGGCCTGTTCGCTGCTGCCGGCGAACACCGGCACCAGCGTCAGCAGCAACACCGCCACCACATCCTGGAACAGCAACACACCGATCGCGTTCTGGCCATGGCTGCTGAAGATTTCGCCGAGGCTGGTCAGTTCCTTGCTGACGATCGCCGTGGACGACAGCGCCAGCCCCGCACCCAGCAACAAGGCGATGCCCGGTGCCACACCGAAGGCCATCAACAGGCCCCCCAGCAGCACGCTGCACCCCAGCACCTGCAAGCTGCCGAGGCCAAACACCACGCGGCGCAGGGCGAGCATCCTGGTCAGGGAAAACTCCAGGCCCAGGGAAAACAGCAGGAACACCACGCCCAGTTCGGCAAGGTCGGGCAGCTCTTCGCTGTCATTCACCCAGTCCAGGGCAGTCGGCCCTACGGCCAGGCCCACGCACAGGTAGCCCAGCACGGGCGGTAGTTGCAGCCGGCGAAACAGCGCAATCACCACCAGGGATGAGGCCAGAATGATCAGCAGGTTGGCGAACACAAGCATCTCCGTTGCAGGGTGAGCGGGCAAAAAGCCGCGAGAATCGCTGAATCAGTTATAGGCCATGGTGATCTGGGTCAGGGTTTATTGTGGCCGGCAGGTTTCCGGGGAGCGAACGCTGTACCTGTGGCGAGCGGGCTTGCCCCGCGTTGGGCTGCGAAGCGGCCCCAAAACAAGCACCGTATTTCTGTCTGAAGGAGCGCGGTGGCACTACCGGGGCCGCTTCGCGCCCCAACGCGGGGCAAGCCCGCTCGCCACAGGTTTTTGTGAGGATTAGAATGCTTGTCTACTTACTGATCAGGGCCATTCGTCATGCTTCCTGAATGCCAGTTGTTCGGCACCCTGGGTTGCCATCTTTGTGAAATTGCCGAAGCCGAAATCATGCCGCTCGTCGAACGCGGGTTGCTGGTCGAGTTGGTTGATATCACCGACCCCGACGACCTGACCGACGCCTATGGCCTAAGGATTCCGGTGCTTCGGCGGGTGGACACGGGGGCTGAACTGGATTGGCCCTTCGATGCGGATCAGGTTGTCGCCTTCCTGCGCTGACGTTTATGCGATGGCGGGTTTCCGAATATTACGTTACTGTATGTTTGTACAGCGATTGAATAGAGGGAACGCCCGTGGTGAATGTTGAACAACTGAAAAGCAGCGTCAATCGCATGTCTGCCGATGTCGTGCGCGACGCGGTGAACGAGCTGCGCCTCGACGGCCTGGTCACGGAAGGCAAGACGCCGTTTAACAAAGTGCATTTCAATACCTGCTTTGCCGAGATCGAGGCGTTGTTCCAGCGCGCCGGTTATCACAAGCAGCTCGATGTGGTGGGTTACCAGGGCCTGTTGTACGCGCTTTACGATCCCGGCCGCTGGGAAGCGGTGGACGTGCTGCGCTGGCTCAAGGAGTTCACCGAGGCGGCGAGTGCTTCGCCGATCCTGCGCGCGGAATTGGCCAAGGCCTGAGATCCGCCCTAGGTTTCATCCCGCTTGATGCGGGATAATGCCCGCCTGTTTTTTCAAGGCTTCGAGCATGTCCACATCCGCTTTTTCCGCGTCCCAGCACCAAGCCAGCACCCTGTACCTGCCACCTGGCCGCTGGGCTACGGTGCTGGAGTGCCTGTGCGAGCACTTTGCGGCGATCAGTCGCGAACAGTGGCTGGACCGCATCGCCCGTGGGCGGGTGCTGGATGTCACTGGCACCCCGATCCCCCTGGACCTGGCCTACAGGGAAGGCCTGTGCATCTATTACTTCCGTGAAGTCCCCAACGAAAAAGTCATCCCGGTGCAGGAAAGCATCCTCTACGCCGATGAGCACCTGGTGGTGGCGGACAAACCGCACTTCCTGCCCGTGACCCCGGCCGGCGAGTACGTCGAGCAAACCCTGCTGCGCCGCCTGATTCGCCGCCTGGACAACCCGGCGCTGGTGCCCCTGCACCGCATCGACCGACACACCGCCGGGCTGGTGCTGTTCTCGGCCAACCCGGCCAGCCGTTCGGCCTATCAGCGGCTGTTTCCCACGCGCCGGATCGATAAATTCTACGAAGCCATCGCCCCGGCTTTGCCTGGCCTGACGTTCCCGTTGGTACACAAAAGCCGCCTGGTGGATGGCGAACCTTTCTTCCGCATGCAGGAAGGCCCCGGTGCCAGCAACACCGAAACAGCGGTGGAGGTGCGGGAAAAGAACGGCGACTTATGGCGCTACGGCCTGTTTCCCGTGACCGGCAAGAAACACCAGCTGCGTGTACACATGACCGCGCTGGGGGCGAGCATCTGCAACGATCCGTTCTATCCGGACGTGATCAAGGATGCGGTCGATGATTACGCCAATCCCCTCAAGCTGCTGGCCCAGGGCGTGCGGTTTATCGACCCGGTCACCGCTGAAGAACGCCGGTTTCGAAGCCTCATCACCCTCGACTGGTAACCCCCGGAAACGACAAGGCCCGCGCGAGGCGGGCCTTGTGTGCAAGCGCTGAGGCTTACAGGTCTTTAACGGTGCGAACCTGATCTTTGTTGATGCGGGTTCGCTTGCCATCAAGCTGTTCGAATTCGTAGAAACCCGAATCTTCGTTGTATTTCGGGGTGTCGACGGCCTGGATTTCGCGACCGTCATTCAGGGTGATCACTGTCGGCGAGGCGCAACCGGCGAGGGTAGCCAGGCCCAGTGCAAGCATGAGAGCGGCGATGGTCCGTTGAGTCATGGGTGTTGTCTCCAAGAGAATACTTTTTGATTGCTGACCTTGAGACGTGTGAGACGTCGCCAAAGTTCCTTGTGCGAAGGTTCATTCTGACACGTCAGACCTTGGGCGCAACAGCTCTGGTGTATTCAGGTTGGCCAGGCGCGGGTCATCGGTTGGGCATTCCACGCCCACGCCGCCCAATTGCAGGAGGATCTTTCGCGGGCTGCGTTCACCGGCATGCCAGGCCTGTTCTACCTCGGTTCGCAGGCCGATGGGGAGGATGCAGATCAAGGGTTCCCAGAATTCACCGTGGCGCACCATCACCGGCAACAAGGGATGGCGTTGTGCGGTTTCACGCAGGTCGGCGAGGAGTCGAGCGTCGATATGGGGCACATCGCACGGCAGGATCAGCAGGTGCCCATGGCGCGCGGCGGCCAGTCCTGCGCGGATACCTGCCAGCGGCCCGGGAAAATCCGGGCTGTCGTCGCTTACCAACTGGTCGGCATAGGCGGCGTACTGCGCCTGGTTGCGGTTGCACGAGATGATCAGGTCATCGGTCAGTGGCCGTACCAGGCGCTGCACGTGTGCGATCAAGGGCAGGCCGTGCCAATCCAGCAGGCCTTTGTCCTGGCCGCCCATGCGCTGGCCGCGGCCACCGGCCAACAGCAGGATCGAACAGGGCAGGGGGATTGAGTCGAGTGGCATGTGGGTTCCGCGCAGGCAGCTGAACAGGGGCCTGTGATATAACATCGGGCCGTTCCTTCGACAACCGGACCGTGCCATGAAAGCCAAGGCCGATGCACCCTTCGTACCCCTGAATATCGCGGTATTGACCGTCAGCGACACCCGCACCCTGGACACCGACACCTCGGGCCAGGTCTTCGTCGACCGCCTCACCGCCGCCGGCCACCACCTGGCCGAGCGCGTGCTGCTCAAGGACGACCTCTACAAGATCCGCGCCCAGGTCGCCCACTGGATTGCCGAAGACGTGGTGCAAGTGGTGTTGATCACCGGCGGCACCGGCTTCACCGGCCGCGACAGCACCCCCGAAGCGGTCGGCTGCCTGCTCGACAAACAGGTCGACGGCTTTGGCGAACTGTTCCGCCAGATCTCCGTGGCCGACATCGGCACCTCCACCGTGCAATCCCGCGCCCTGGCCGGCCTGGCCAACGGCACCCTGGTGTGCTGCCTGCCGGGCTCCACCAATGCCGTGCGCACCGGTTGGGATGGCATCCTCGCCGAACAACTGGATAACCGTCATCGCCCCTGCAACTTCGTGCCGCACCTGAAGCTGGCCGAACCCTGTGAATCCCGTGGGTAAGCCCGGCAAGACCGGCGCCCTGATGCCGGTAGAACACGCCCTGCAACAGCTGCTGGCGATGGCCGAAGCCGCGCCGATCCGCGAGCAGCACGTGCTGCCCCTGGCCGAGTGCGACGGCCGTGTATTGGCCCAGGATCTGGTCTCCACCCTCGACCTGCCGCCCTGGCCCAACAGCGCCATGGACGGTTACGCCGTGCGCCTGGCGGATTGGACCGGTGAACCCTTGCCCGTCAGCCAGCGTATTTTCGCTGGCCAGGCGCCGCAGCCGCTGGCGGCCGGCACCTGTGCGCGCATCTTCACCGGGGCGCCGGTACCGGAAGGCGCGGACTGCGTGGAAATGCAGGAAAACGCCGTGGTCCACGCCGATGAGCGCGTGAGCTTCAGCGAACCGTTGCAGCCCAACCAGAACATCCGCCCCCAAGGCCAGGAAACCACCGTCGGCGAGCGGGTGCTCACGGCCGGTACGCGCCTGGGCCCGATCGAGCTGGGCCTGGCGGCTTCCCTTGGCCGTGATCGGCTGGACGTGATCCGCCGCCCGCGTGTCGCGGTGTTGTCCACCGGCGATGAACTGATCGAGCCCGGTTTGCCCCTCGGTCCGGGCCAGATCTACAACAGCAATCGCCGCGTGTTGTGTTCCTGGCTTGAGCGCATGGGTTGCGAAGTCATCGACGCAGGCATCCTGCCGGACGACCTGGAGCAGACCCGTTCGCGCCTGGCAGGCTTGAGGGCGGTTGATCTGATTTTGTCCACGGGCGGTGTGTCGGTGGGCGAGGCGGATTTCCTTGGTATTGCCCTGCGCGAAGAGGGTGAGCTGGCGTTATGGAAGCTGGCGATCAAGCCGGGCAAACCCCTGACTTTTGGTCATTTCCGTGGCGTGCCGGTGATCGGCCTGCCGGGCAATCCGGCCTCGACCCTGGTGACCTTTGCGCTGTTGGCGCGCCCCTACTTGCTGCGCCGCCAGGGTGTGGCGGACGTGGAACCGCTGCGTTTCGACGTGCCGGTGGGGTTCACCTGGCCCAAGCCGGGCAACCGCCGCGAGTATCTGCGCGGGCGCATCGAACAGGGCAAGGCGATCATCTACCGCAACCAGAGCTCCGGCGTGCTGCGCAGCGCGGCGTGGGCGGAGGGGTTTGTGGAGGTGTTGGAAGGGACGACGCTGGACATCGGCGATCGAGTCAATTTCATCCCTCTGAGTGAAGTCTTGAATTGACCCCCAATCCAAATGTGGAAGGGGGCTTGCCCTGATGCCAGTCAGTTAAGCGTACATCGCCTCCTGTAGGAGCGAGCTTGCTCGCGAAAAACGTCAACGATAACGCGTTCTTCCTGAATGAACGCGGCGCCTGTGAGTTTTTCGCGAGCAAGCTCGCTCCTACAAAAAGCCTTAGGGCAAGCCCCCTCCCACATTTGAACCTGTATATGCCTGTGGCTATTCAGTAATCGTCGCCACGCTCCGTGACATCCCGCTCCACCGGCCGCGCATCCGGGTCATAGCCCACCGGGAACTTGCCCTTCAACGTCCAGGCAAACGCAATGATCTCGGCGATGGTGCGGTACAACTCCTCCGGGATACTGTCGCCCAGTTCCATGCGTGCCAGCAGTTTCACCAGCTCGGCATTTTCATAGATCGGCACTTCATTTTCCCGTGCCAACTTGAGGATGGCTTCGGCCAGGGCATCGTCGCCCTTGGCGGTCAGGGTCGGCGCTTGCTGGCCGTCGTACTTGAGGGCAATCGCCTGGCGCGGCGGGTTGGCGTTGTTCATGCGGTTTCATCCACCCAGCGTTGTTCCAGTCCGGTTTTCGGCCCGCGTGGCGGGGTGCCGAGGTGGCAGTCCAGGTCGCCGACATTCAGCCCTGACGACACCAGGCGCTCGCGCAGGCTGCCCAAATGGCTTTCGATCAGGCTGGCAGTGAAAGGTCGGGTTGCCCACAGTTGGCTGGACAGCTTGCCCTGAGTCAGCTGCGCCTGGACCTGCAACGGCCCCAGGGGCTCCATGTCGAAGGCCAGTTCGACGCGCCAGAGCATCTGTTTGGGCTCCTTGGAATCCTTGCGTTCGGGCTGGTCCTTGTCCGGCGCCGGCTCTTCGCGCTGGAACTTGACCTGCAACGGCACGATGTCCTGCAGGGTGCGCATGGGGATCTCCAACTGCCAGGTGGTTTGCAGGCGGCCATCGGCGGTGGTGCCGGTTTGCTCCAGGCTCGACAGCTGGTGGCTCTGCAAGCGGGAAATGGCCCCGGCGGCCAGGCGCAGCAGGTTTTCCAGGTCGCCTTCGCCCTCCAGTTTTGCCATCAGCCGCTCCGGCAGTGGGAAGCTGACCGGTGCTTGCCGCGCGCCGACCTGGCCGAGGGTGCCCAACGGGCTGCGCACGAAGTTGGGCAGCACCTGGGCCAGGGTGTTGGCGGCAAGAATGGCATTCAGGTTGGTGCTGGCGGGCAAGGCAGGCAGCAGGTCGGCGACCAGGCGCAGCAGCGCGCCCTTCATATCCAGCGGTGGCACCTGCGGGTTTTGCCCGGCGAGTAACTTGGCTTCAAGAAAGGCGCCGCTGTTCTGGATCACCTGGGCCAGCACCTTGGGGTTGCTCACCTGTGCCAGGTCGGGCAAGGCCGCCAGCAAACGGTCGGCGGCGGCGCGCAGGTCGGCGGAGGTGCTGTCGCCGCGGGGCAGATTTTGCAACGCCTTGAACACCGCATCCAGGGAGCCCTGGCGACTTTGCTGGGTCGACAATTGCTGGGTGACGGCCAGTTGATCCTTGAGCCCGCTCAACGGCACAAAATTCAGGGTTTGCGCGTTCTGCACCACGGCGCTGAGCAAGCTGCCCACGCGCAACGGTTGCGGGCTTTCCAGTGTCAGGGTCGCGCCGGCCAGGGCGCTATTGAGTACGGTCACCAACGAACGGTAGATCGCCGGCTGCGCGGTGCCTTGGGGCAGGGCCTGGGTGGTCAGCACCTTGGCCTGCAGCAGGGTGCCTTCCGGCATCCTGGCCGTATCGATACGGGTGAGGGCGGCAACGTTGGCGCTCAGGGCTTGTTGCAGGCTGATGGCCAGGTTGCCTGCGGGCGTCTGGCTCACAGCCACATTGCTGCCCAACGGCAAGGGTTGTGGGCTGCTGGCTTGCACCAGCGTCTGGCGGCCGCCTTCAAGGGTCAGCTTGAGCAACAGCTGAAACGCCTCGCCGCCTTGTTTCAGGGCGAGCACCTCGGCATTCACGGTTTTGCCCGGGTCGATCAGCCCGATCTGCGGCTCCAGCAGTTTCAGCAGCGCCCCGGGCGCAGGCGCAGGGCTTTGCCCGGTTGCCGGGGTGGGAGGAAGCGTAGGAAGGTTGATCTCGCCGGTCATCGTGCGCATCGTCTCTGGGAAATAGCCCTCTTTAGCGTAGGGCATCGCATGTATAATGCCGCGCGTCTGCAAAGAGAGCGGTAAAAACCTCACAACTATTTGATCCAGCTCTCTAAAATCGGTCGCCAAAGCCGTTATTGTGCTTCTTTCTATAACGGCCGCTGCACCGCCGACTTGAACCGTAAAGGCCCGCGATCTCTTGACCAGCCCTCTTCTTGAAGCCGTAGCGCTCTCCTGTGAACGCGACCTGCGCCTGCTGTTCGAGCACCTCGACCTGCGGGTGGCGGGCGGCGACATGGTGCAGATCAGCGGCCCCAACGGCAGCGGCAAGACCAGTTTGCTGCGCCTGCTGGCCGGCTTGATGCAGCCCACTGTCGGTGAAGTCCGACTGAACGGCAGGCCGCTCAACGAACAACGCACCGAACTGGCACGCAACCTGATCTGGATCGGCCACGCCGCCGGCATCAAGGACGTGCTCACCGCCGAAGAAAACCTCAGCTGGCTCAGCGCCCTGCATCATCCCGCGACCCGCGACGCCATCTGGCAGGCCCTGGCCGCCGTCGGCCTCAAGGGGTTCGAAGACGTGCCCTGCCACACCCTGTCCGCCGGCCAGCAGCGCCGCGTGGCCCTGGCGCGCCTGTACCTGCCTGGCCCGCCGCTGTGGATTCTCGACGAACCCTTCACCGCCCTCGACAAACAAGGCGTCACCCAATTGGAACAGCACCTGGCGCAGCACTGCGAGCAGGGCGGCCAGGTGGTGCTCACCACCCACCACACCCTGGCGCGCATGCCCGTCGGTTACCGCGACCTCGACCTGGGGCGGTGGTCGGTATGAGTGTGTTTGCCCTGTTGGTCGCCCGCGAAGCGCGGTTGCTGTGCCGTCGCCCGGCCGAACTGGCCAACCCGCTGGTGTTCTTTGCCATCGTGATCGCATTGTTCCCGTTGGCGGTCGGCCCGGAGACTAAACTGTTGCAAACCTTGTCGCCGGGACTGGTGTGGGTCGCGGCGCTTTTGTCCGTCCTGCTCTCGCTGGACGGGCTGTTTCGCAGTGATTTCGAAGACGGTTCCCTCGAGCAGTGGGTCCTTTCGTCGCACCCCCTGCCACTTCTGGTCCTGGCCAAGGTACTGGCACACTGGGCTTTTTCCGGCCTGGCGCTAGTCTTGCTCTCGCCACTGCTGGCGATGATGCTCGGATTGCCCGGCGAATGCCTGCCGATCCTGCTGCTGAGCCTGCTGCTCGGCACCCCGGTACTCAGCCTGTTGGGGGCGGTGGGTGCCGCGTTGACCGTCGGCTTGAAACGGGGTGGCCTGTTACTGGCCCTGTTGATTCTGCCTTTGTACATCCCGGTACTGATCCTGGGCAGCGGCGCGTTGCAAGCCGCGCTCATGGGCATGCCGGCGACCGGTTACCTCCTGTGGCTTGGCAGCCTGACCGCCCTGGCGGTAACCCTGACACCCTTTGCTATAGCCGCCGGCCTGAAGATCAGCGTCGGTGAATAATGAGGTCTGACTGGGCGGTATACGCATAGTCAGTAAAGACCCTACGCTTCTTGCCAAGACAAGAAGCAACCGTGATGGAAACAGCAATGAACTGGACCTGGTTTCACAAGCTCGGCTCGCCCAAATGGTTCTACGGCATCAGTGGCAGACTGCTGCCCTGGTTCAGCATCGCCGCCGTGTTGCTGATCGGCATCGGCCTGGTCTGGGGCCTGGCCTTTGCACCGCCGGACTACCAGCAAGGCAACAGCTTTCGCATCATCTACATCCACGTGCCTGCCGCGATGCTGGCCCAGTCCTGCTACGTGATGCTGGCGGTGTGCGGCGTCGTCGGCCTGGTGTGGAAGATGAAACTCGCGGACGTCGCCCTGCAATGCGCCGCGCCCATCGGGGCGTGGATGACCGCCGTGGCGCTGGTCACCGGTGCGATCTGGGGCAAACCCACCTGGGGCTCGTGGTGGGTGTGGGATGCGCGACTAACGTCGATGCTGATCCTGCTGTTCCTGTACTTCGGTCTTATTGCCCTGGGCAACGCGATCAGCAATCGTGACAGCGCCGCCAAGGCCTGCGCGGTGCTGGCGATTGTCGGCGTGATCAACATCCCGATCATCAAGTACTCGGTGGAGTGGTGGAACACCCTGCACCAGGGCGCCACCTTCACCCTCACCGAAAAACCGGCAATGCCCGTGGAAATGTGGGCACCGTTGCTGCTGATGGTGCTGGGGTTCTACTGCTTCTTCGGCGCCGTGCTGCTGATGCGCATGCGCCTCGAAGTGCTCAAGCGTGAAGCCCGCGCCAGCTGGGTCAAGGCCGAAGTGCAAAGCTGCCTGGGAGCGCGCGGATGAGTTTTGCTTCTTTCAGTGATTTTCTCGCCATGGGCCACCACGGCCTGTATGTCTGGACGGCCTATGGCATCTGCCTGGCCGTGCTGGCCCTCAACGTCGTCGCGCCGATCCTGGCCCGCAAGCGTTACCTGCAACAAGAGGCGCGTCGTCTGCGCCGGGAGACCGAAAAGTGAATCCGCTGCGTAGAAAGCGTCTGTTGATCATCCTTGCCATCCTGGCCGGCGTCAGTATTGCCGTGGGCCTTGCGATGAGCGCCCTGCGGGAGAACATCAACCTGTTCTACACCCCGACCCAGATCGCCAACGGCGAAGCGCCGCTGGACACGCGCATCCGTGCCGGCGGCATGGTGGAGAAGGGCTCGCTGAAGCGTTCCGGCGACTCCCTCGACGTCACCTTCGTGGTTACCGATTTCAACAAGGCCGTGACCATCACCTACCGCGGCATCCTCCCGGACCTGTTCCGCGAAGGCCAGGGCATCGTCGCCCTGGGCAAGCTCAACGCCGACGGCGTGGTGGTGGCCGATGAAGTGCTGGCCAAGCACGATGAGAAATACATGCCGCCGGAAGTCACCAAGGCCTTGAAAGACAGCGGCCAGTCCGCACCCACCCCCGCCAAGGAGGGCTAAGTGATGACGTCTGCATTGTTTATTCCGGAACTGGGCCAGTTGGCGATGATCCTCGCCCTGTGCTTTGCCATCGTCCAGGCGGTGGTGCCGTTGCTCGGTGCCTGGCGCGGTGACCGCCTGTGGATGAGCCTGGCGCAGCCGGCGGCCTGGGGCCAGTGTGCGTTCCTGGTGTTCGCGTTCGGCTGCCTGACCTACGCCTTTATGACCGACGACTTTTCCGTCGCCTATGTAGCGAATAACTCCAACAGCGCCTTGCCCTGGTACTACAAGTTCAGCGCGGTGTGGGGCGCCCATGAAGGTTCGCTGCTGCTGTGGGCGTTGATCCTCGGCGGCTGGACCTTCGCGGTGTCGGTGTTCTCGCGCCAGTTGCCGCAAGTCATGCTCGCACGGGTGCTGGCGGTGATGGGCATGATCAGCATCGGCTTCCTGCTGTTCCTGATCATGACCTCCAACCCGTTCACCCGCATCCTGCCGCAGATCCCGGCGGACGGTCACGACCTCAACCCGCTGCTGCAGGACATCGGCCTGATCGTGCACCCGCCGATGCTCTACATGGGCTACGTGGGTTTTTCCGTAGCCTTTGCCTTCGCCATCGCCGCCTTGCTCGGCGGGCGCCTTGATGCGGCCTGGGCGCGCTGGTCGCGGCCGTGGACCATCGTCGCCTGGGCGTTCCTCGGCATCGGCATCACCCTTGGTTCGTGGTGGGCCTACTACGAACTCGGCTGGGGCGGCTGGTGGTTCTGGGACCCGGTGGAAAACGCGTCCTTCATGCCATGGCTGGTCGGCACTGCACTGATTCACTCCCTGGCCGTCACCGAAAAACGCGGCGTGTTCAAGAGCTGGACCGTGTTGCTGGCCATCGCGGCATTTTCCCTCAGCCTGCTCGGCACCTTCCTCGTGCGTTCGGGCGTGTTGACCTCGGTGCATGCGTTTGCCTCCGACCCGGAGCGCGGTGTGTTCATCCTGATCTTCCTGCTGTTTGTGGTCGGCGGCTCCCTCACCCTGTTCGCCCTGCGCGCACCGGTGGTCAAGAGCCAGGTCGGCTTCAACCTGTGGTCGCGGGAAACCCTGCTGCTGGGCAATAACCTGGTGCTGGTGGTGGCCGCGTCGATGATCCTGCTCGGCACCTTGTACCCCTTGGTGCTGGATGCCCTGAGCGGCGCCAAGCTGTCCGTCGGCCCGCCGTACTTCAACGCGTTGTTTATTCCGTTGATGGGCCTGTTGATGGGGGTGATGGCGGTCGGTGTGCTGGTGCGCTGGAAGGACACCCCGGTCAAATGGCTGGCCGGCATGTTGATGCCGGTGCTGCTCGGCAGCGTGGCCCTGGCCGTGGTCGCCGGTATCGCCTATGGCGACTTCAACTGGGCGGTGCTCGCCACCTTCCTGCTCGCCGCCTGGGTACTGCTGGCCGGTGTGCGTGACATCGTCGACAAGACCCGCCACAAAGGCCTGGTCAAAGGCCTGCCGACCCTCACCCGCAGCTACTGGGGCATGCAGATCGCCCACATCGGCATCGCCGTGTGCGCCCTCGGCGTGGTGCTCTCCAGCCAGAACAGCGCCGAGCGCGACCTGCGCCTGGCGCCGGGCGAGTCCATGGACCTGGCCGGTTACCAGTTCATCTTCGAAGGCGCCAAGCACTTCGAAGGGCCGAACTTCACGTCAGACAAAGGCACCGTGCGCGTAGTGCGTAACGGTAAAGAGATCGCCGTGCTGCACCCGGAAAAACGCCTGTACACCGTGCAGAGTTCGATGATGACCGAAGCCGGTATCGACGCCGGTTTCACCCGTGACCTCTACGTGGCCCTGGGTGAACCCCTGGGCGAGGGCGCCTGGGCCGTGCGCGTGCATGTGAAACCGTTCGTGCGCTGGATCTGGTTCGGTGGTTTGCTCACCGGCTTTGGTGGTTTGCTCGCGGCACTGGATCGCCGGTATCGGGTCAAGGTCAAGAGCCGGGTGCGTGAAGCGCTGGGCCTGCAAGGAGCGGCGGTATGAAGCGTTGGTTGATGGTCGTGCCGCTGGCCCTGTTTCTGGTAGTGGCGGTATTCCTGTATCGCGGCTTGTACCTGGACCCGGCCGAGCTGCCCTCGGCGATGATCGGCAAGCCGTTCCCCGCGTTCAGCCTGCCGACCGTGCAGGGTGACAAGACCCTGACCCAGGCCGACCTGCTCGGCAAACCGGCGCTGGTCAACGTGTGGGGCACCTGGTGCATCTCCTGCCGCGTCGAGCACCCGGTGCTGAACAAGCTGGCCGAGAAGGGCGTGGTGATCTACGGCATCAACTACAAGGACGACAACGCGGCGGCCTTGAAGTGGCTGGCGGAGTTCCACAATCCCTACCAGCTGGATATCCGTGATGAAGACGGCAACCTTGGTTTGAACCTCGGCGTGTATGGCGCCCCGGAAACCTTCTTCATCGATGCCAAGGGTGTGATCCGCGACAAATACGTCGGCGTGATCGACGAAGTGGTGTGGCGCGAGCAACTGGCCGCCAAGTATCAGGCGCTGGTCGACGAGGCCAAGCCATGAAGCGCCTGTTAGCCGCTGCCGTGCTGGCGCTGGGCTTGGCCGGGGTGGCCCACGCTGCCATCGACACTTACGAATTCGCCAAGGACAGTGACCGCGAGCGTTTCCGCGAACTGACCAAGGAGCTGCGCTGCCCCAAGTGCCAGAACCAGGACATCGCCGACTCCAACGCGCCCATCGCCGCCGACCTGCGCAAGGAAATCTTCCGCATGCTGGGGGAGGGCAAGGACAACCAGCAGATCATCGACTTCATGGTCGACCGCTACGGTGATTTCGTGCGCTACAAACCGGCCCTCACCGGCAAGACCGCGTTGCTCTGGTTCGGCCCCGCCGGGCTGCTGCTGGCCGGCGTGGTGGTGATGGCCGTGATCGTCCGCCGTCGCCGCGCCGCGCCTACCGATGGTTCCGACGCGCTATCCCCCGAAGAGCGTAAACGCCTCGACCAATTGCTGGACACCAAGACTGATGATTGATTTCTGGCTCGCAGCCGGCTTGCTGCTTCTGATTGCCCTGAGTTTCCTGTTGATCCCTGTGTTGCGTGGCCGCCGCGCCCAGCGTGAAGAGGATCGCACCGCGCTGAACGTGGCGCTTTACCAAGAACGTGTGGCCGAGCTGCAAGTGCAGCAGGACGAAGGTGTGCTCGACGCCGCGCAGCTCGACAGCGGCCGCGCCGAAGCCGCCCGCGAGCTGCTGGCCGACACCGAAGGCGTGGAAAAGCCCCGCGAATCGCGCCTGGGCAAGCCGCTGCCGTTGCTCGCCGCCATCCTTGTGCCGGTGCTCGGCCTTGGCCTGTATATGCATTTCGGTGCCAGCGACAAGGTTGAACTGACCCGCGAGTTTTCCCAACCGCCGGTGTCCATGGAAGACATGACCCAGCGCCTGGAACGCGCCGCCGCCGCCCAACCGGACTCGGCGGAAGGCCTGTACTTCCTCGGTCGCGCCTATATGGCCCAGGATCGTTCCGCCGATGCCGCCAAGGTCTTCGAGCGTACCGTGGCGCTGGCCGGGCGCCAGCCGGAACTGCTCGGCCAGTGGGCCCAGGCGCAGTACTTTGCCGACAACAAACAGTGGTCGCCCAAGGTCCAGGCGCTGACCGACGAAGCCTTGAAGCTTGACCCGAAGGAAGTCACCAGCCTCGGCCTGCTCGGTATCGCCGCGTTCGAAGGCCAGCGTTATCAAGAGGCAATCGACTACTGGAAGCGTCTGCTGGCCCAGTTGCCGCCGCAAGACAGTTCCCGTGTCGCGTTGCAAGGTGGCATCGACCGCGCAGCCGAGAAGTTGAAAGAGAGCGGCGGCACCGTCGCCCCGGCGCCTGGAGCGGTTCTTAAAGTGCGCGTGGATTTGTCCGCGGATGTTAAGGCCAAATCCCTGCCTACCGACAGCGTATTTATCTTCGCCCGCGCCGTCAGCGGCCCGCCGGCACCCTTGGCGGCCAAGCGCGTCACCGTTGCCGAGTTGCCTGTCACCGTCGAACTCGGCGATGCCGACGCGATGATGCCGCAGTTGAAACTGTCCAACTTCCCCGAAGTCCAACTGGTTGCGCGCATATCCCGGGCCGGTCAACCGACCACCGGCGAGTGGATCGGCCGCAGCCAACCCTTGGCCAGCACCACCACTGCACTGCAGCAGCTGACCATCGACAGTCCGGACAAGTAATTTCGAGGAAACGCCCATGACCGCATTTGCACGCATCACCCTGCTCAGCCTGGTACTGGGCCTGAGCGCCTGTGCGGTCCACCGCCCACCGCCTGCGCCGACCGGCCCGACCATCCCGCCGTCAGGCCCTTCGACCCAGCCGAGCACCAAGCCCTCTGGCCCGGTGACCCCGCCGCCGAAGCCACTGCCGACCAAATCGCCCACCTTCGCCCCACCACCGGGCGCCGCCAGCCACTGGGACGGCAAGATGCAGGTGTACGTGCTCGACGACCAGCCCGACACCTTCTACCGCCAGCGCACCTACTACCGCTGGAGCAACGGCTGGAGCCGCTCCATCAGCCCCAACGGACCCTGGGAAGACACCGACGTGCAAGGCGTGCCGCCGGGATTGAGCAAGCAGTACGCGCAATGACAAAAGGCGATCTTCGAGTCGCCTTCTTCATGCCTGTGAAACCCATTCTTCCAGACACTGGAGGGCAAATGTAGGAGGGGGGCTTGCCCCCGATAGCGGTCTTTCAGTTGATTAATGCCTGACTGACCTCCCGCTATCGGGAGCAAGCCCCCTCCCACAGGAGATCTCCTCGGCCATCAAGCCACAGTACACTCCCGCTCCAGTGCCGCACCCCCTAACAACTGCGCAATCTCAACCATCCGTACCACCGCTAGCACCTGCTTGCGGCTTGAATCATCTTCAAATGGGGCGATGTTGGCTCTGGAAGATTTTGAATTGAAGATACTTCCGGCTATCTCGCCCTTTGAAACGGACTGAATCACCGCAACACGCGACTTTCAAAAAACCTCACCAACCCGTCAGGGTTGAGTAAGCACTACGCCCAGAAAATATTGAGGCGGCGCGCACTTCGGTAATGTGGCCGCTGCCGAGGGATTGCTGGATATACTTTCCAGTGTGGGGCCAAATCGCCATTGGCCTGCGCGCCGACCTGGCCCAAGCCAGGAGTCGCGCAGGGCTTCCCGTGGTGCAACACGTCTGGCGACAAGCGAAGAGGGTGTTTTGATGGCGGGCAGGTTGATCTATCTCATCGGGCCATCGGGTTCGGGCAAGGACAGCCTGCTGGAGGCTGCACGCCCGCGGTTGGCCGAGCGCGGTTGCCGGATTGTGCGCCGCGTGATCACGCGCTCGGCGGAAGCGGTGGGCGAGGCGGCCCAGGGCGTCAGCCCGGAGCAATTCGCCGTGATGCAGGCCGAGGGTGCGTTTGCCCTCAGCTGGCACGCCAACGGGTTGTCCTACGGCATCCCCAAGGTCATCGACGAATGGCTGGCAGCGGGGGAGGACGTGCTGGTCAATGGTTCTCGCGCGCACCTGGCGCAGACCCGCGAGCGCTACCCGGATGTGTGGGTGCTGTTGCTGGCGGTGGATCAAGCCGTATTGCGCCAGCGCCTGGTGGCGCGGGGGCGTGAGGCCCAGGCGGATATCGAGGAGCGTCTGGCGCGCAATGCACGGTTCACCGCCGAACTGATCGCCGGCAATGGCTCGGGGTTGTTTGTGCTGGATAACTCCGGGCCACTGGAACACACGGTCGAGCGCCTGCTGTGTTGCCTGAACCAGGGGCATTGCGTATGGGCCTGACCCTGCCTGCACCGGTGACGTGCGGGGCATGTCAAGCGGCGAGATCCTGACATGCAGCGAATTCGGCGGAAAACCTTAAGTGCATGTATCTGGGTGAGGCCGGATTTGGTGTAGTCAAATCAGCACGGTTTTGTAGGATTATGTTTTTTTCCTGAAAATCCAATAAGTTTTTTTGCGCGAAAGTGTGTGTTCAGTTGTTTAAATTGCAAGTGGTTTAGTGCCTGTCTTAGCGCATGTTGCGCCGCCTTAGTGTGTTTCAGTACGAACTAAATCAGCGCTGTCCTGAGCGTTTTCTGCATGGGAGTTTATTGCGTCGATTCTGATTGACTCGACTCATTAACTTACTATAGGGAGCGCACTGCCCATGATTTGCTCTGAACGTTCTCGGCTCAACTTCTCACTTGAAAACCTGCCGCCTTCCGATCCTGGCCCCTATGGTGTGGGCGCCGGTCGCAAACCAACCTTCACGACGGAACAGGCCGGAAAGTACATCACCCGCAATAATCTGCATTTCCACGACCGTAATGGCGACAAGCGGATCGACCTCTCCTATACCGTAGACCCGACGTTCAGCGTCGCGCAGCAACGCCGAGTGCGCCAGGCGGTGCAATATTGGGAGGACGTGGCCAACATCAGTTTCAAGGAACGGGCAGCCGGCGCCGACGGCACGGTCCACATCAAAAACAACCCGCGCGGTGACCGTGGCGTCGCCAGCTCACCCTCGCGCGGCATTACCACCACCACGGCCACGGTCGGCACACTGCGAGAAAGTAGTTCGCCGGCGCAGGGCAGTCACTTTTCAGTCACTACCGTGCATGAAATCGGCCACGCCATCGGCCTGCAGCATCCGGGTGACTACAATGGCGGCGGTGCTGATTACAACAATGGTGCCAGGTATGCCGGCGATACAAAGGCACGCAGTGTGATGAGCTACTGGTCGGAGACGAACCAGGCCGGCCATGATTTTCGGTATTCGAATCCCTCTGCCCCGATGATGGATGACATCGCAGCCGTTCAGCGGCTCTATGGGGCCAATCACAAAACCCGCAACACCGACACCACCTACGGTTTCAATTCCAATACCGGCCGCGACGCCATGACCCTCACCAGTGCCAGGGATAAAGCTATCTTTTGCATATGGGATGGGGGCGGTAACGACACCCTGGATTGTTCCGGGTTTTCCCAGAACCAGAACATCAATTTGAACGCCGAGTCGTTTTCCGATGTGGGCGGCTTGAAGGGCAATGTTTCCATCGCCAAGGGCTGCGTGGTTGAAAACGCCATCGGTGGGGCCGGACGTGATGTCTTGACGGGGAATGAGGCGGACAATCGGCTCAAGGGCGGCTTGGGTGCAGACAGGCTGCGGGGCGGCGGCGGGGCGGATATTTTTGACTACGACAAGGCCAGCGACTCCACACCGCAGCAGCCTGACCTGATCGAGGACTTTACCAGCGGGACGGACAAGATTGACGTCTCGGGTGCATTGAAAGAGGCGCGCGTCGGTGCCCTGACGTTCACTGATCGATTCTCTGGTCGCGCCGGCGAGGCATTGCTCAGGCACGACGCGGCCACCGGGCGTTCAAGCCTGGAGATAGATCTGAAGGGGAGCGGCAGCGCCGACCTGGTGGTCAAGAGCATTGGCCAGATCAAACCCGGCGATGTGCAGTGGCAGGGGCAAAAGCCGGAGGTTAAACCCGCACCGAAGGTTGTCCCCACACCGGCCCCTGCGCCGCCGCCGGCGCCCCCGCCGGATAGCAGCACGGACCCGCTTGCAGCGTTACGCGAGGTAATGATCAAGGCGTTCTCAGCCTTGTTGCAGTGGATACAAAACATCGTCCAGCCGTCGGATGCCCGCAGATAACACTGCCATGACGAGGCGCTGACAGGCTCAAGCCTTGATCAGCGCCTGCCATGGTCGGCAAACGCCAGCGCCTTGGCCCTTGCAACGCACAGACAAGCCTGTGGGGAATGCCCATGGCATGTCACTCGGTTGGCGGTTTTCAACATCGCGCAAAACAACCATCAGTCAGCCTGACCTATTTTGTGCTTGAGTAAAGATAACTCTAGGGTTACTTTTATTTGGGCCGAGCCAAGGAGGCTGGTGTGCAAAGCAGGCTATTGATCAAGGAGCTGCAAGAGGCGGGTTGGGTGCTGGATCGGGTCACGGGCAGTCATCCTATTTTTACCCACCGCTATAACCCGTACACGATCCCGGTGCCGCATCCGAAGAAGGATCTGCCGCTGGGCACCATCAGAAGCATCAGGAAACGTGCCGGGCTGTTTCAGTTTTAAGGAGAGCATTCATGCAATACCCAATCTGTATCGAATGGGGCGATGACTTCACCGCCACCGGAATCCAGATCCCCGATATTCCAGGCGCAGTCACCGCCGGGGACAGTTTCGAAGAGGCCTACAACGCCGCGGTAGAAGTCGCGCACATCCTGCTGCAGGAGATCGCCGCAGAGGGCGGGGTGATTCCGATGCCAACGTCGGTGGCCGATCATCACACCCACGAAGATTACGCCGGGATGGGCTGGGGCATGCTGGAACTGGACATCTCGCCGTATCTGGGCAAGACCGAGAAGGTCAATGTGACCTTGCCCGGCTATGTCATCCAGCGAATCGACCGGTATGTGCGCGAGCACAAGGTCAAAAGCCGCTCGTCATTTCTGGCGGATGCGGCTTTGGAGAAGTTGGTGCGTTCCTAGGCGGTGGCGACAGCCGTTTGCCGCGACGCACTGAGGAACCGCAACAACGCCACCAGTGGGAACGCACTGCCCACCAGCATCACACCCAGCCAGCCAGCGTGTTCGTACACGCTGCTGGCAATCGCCGAGCCGAAGGCACCGCCGATGAAGATGCTGGTCATGTACAGCGCGTTCAAACGGCTGCGGCTGTTGGCGTCGAGGGCGTAGATGGCGCGTTGGCCGAGGACCATGTTCATCTGCACGCAGAAGTCCAGGACCACGCCGGTCACCGCCAGGCCGATGACGCTGTACAGCGGGTGCACGAAGGCCGGCAGGAAGCTCAACACCGCAAAGACCATGGCCAGCAGCGACGCGCGGTGGGTGTGGCCGGCATCGGCCAGGCGCCCGGCGATGGGGGCGGCAATGGCGCCGATGGCACCGACCAGGGCGAAGATCGCGATCTGGGTCTGGCTCAGGCCGTGGTTGCGCACCAGCTCCAGCGGGGCGGCGGTCCAGAACAAGCTGAACGTGGCGAACATGCAACCTTGGTAAAACGCGCGTTGGCGCAGCAGCGGTTGTTCACGCAGCAGGGTGCCCAAAGAACGTAGCAATTGGCCGTAGCTGGCGCTGTGGTCAGGCTGGCGCTTGGGGATGGTCAGCATCAGCACCACGCTGATAAACGCCATTAACGCGGCGGCGGCCATGAACATCGCGCGCCAGCCAAAATGGTCAGCCACGACGCTGGACACTGGCCGCGCCAGCAGGATGCCCAGCAGCAGGCCACCCATGATGCTGCCGACCACCCGGCCCCGAGACTCGGCAGGCGCCAGGTGTGCGGCCAGGGGGATCAGGATCTGTACCGACACCGAACTGAAGCCGATCAGCAACGACACCAGCAGGAACAGGTTCGGTTGTTCGGTAAAGGCCGCGCCCAACAGGCTGGCAATCGCCACCACGGTCGTCATGATCATCAGCTTGCGGTTTTCCAGCAGGTCGCCCAGGGGGACCAGGAAAAACAGGCCGAGGGCATAGCCGATCTGCGTCAGGGACACAATCAGGCTGGCCATCGCGGGGGTGAGGCCGATGTCGGGGGCGATCAGTTCGATGATCGGCTGGGCGTAGTAGATGTTGGCGACGATGGCGCCGCAGCAAAACGCAAACAGCATCACCATTGCGCGGGTCATGGTGCTCGTAGCGTGTGGGGTAGCATTCATGGTGTTCTCATAAAAGCGAAGGTAGATGGCGAGCGAGAGTAAAGACAAGGCTCAACGGCGAGTAGGCCGTTTGTGGTGATATCACTTATGCCGGGTGATGATACATTCAGAAACAACTGCTGAAACAGGAAATCCAGCGCCATGAAAATCACGTTCAACAAGATACTCCTGGCTTCAAGCCTCGCTGCTGCAATGGCCCTGGGCCTGGCCAATGCCGCCGATGCCCCGCGCGTAGGCGTACGCGGGGCAATCACCGCGATGGACGGGGATGCGATGCAGGTCAAGGTCAACAGCGGTGAAGACGTCACCGTGCACCTGACCAAGGATACCCAGGTGCGCGCCGTTACCCTGGCCAGGATCGACGAAATAAAACCCGGCAGCTACATCGGCTCTGCCGCCATGCCCAACGCCGACGGTACTCTCACGGCGCTGGAAGTGCATGTGTTCCCGCCAGCCATGGCTGGCACGGGGGACGGGCATCGGGCGTTTGACCTGAAGGAAGGCAGCAGCATGACCAACGGCACCGTCGGCGACCTGGTGGTCAGCAAAGGGCGGACGTTGACCGTGAAATACAAAGGCGGCGAACAGAAGATCGTGGTGCCGGAGGATGTGCCGATCGTCAACCTGGAACCGGGGGACCGCAGCTTGCTCAAGCCGGGGGTGAAGGTGGTGTTGTTTGCCGCGCAGGGGGCGGATGGGAAAATCACGGCCCAAGCCATCTCAGCCGGCAAGGATGGCGTGACACCGCCGATGTAGCTGCAAAACCCAGATCTAAATGTGGGAGGGGCGAGCCTCCTCCCACATTTGTCAGTTACTGACCGGAGTAGATCTGGTCGAAAACCCCACCATCATTGAAGTGGGTTTTCTGCACGGTGCGCCAGTCACCAAAGGTCTTCTCCACCGACAGGAAGTCGACTTTCGGGAAGCGGTCGGTGTACTTGGCCAGCACCTTCGGGTCACGCGGGCGCAGGTAGTTGTTGGCGGCGATTTCCTGGCCTTGCGGCGACCACAGGTACTTCAGGTAGTCTTCAGCCGCCACGCGGGTGCCTTTCTTCTCGACCACTTTATCCACCACCGACACCGGCGGCTCGGCTTCGGCGGAGACGCTTGGGTAGATCACTTCGAACTGGTCACGGCCGAATTCACGCGCGATCATTTCCGCTTCGTTCTCGAAGGTCACCAGCACGTCGCCGATCTGGTTGGTCATGAACGTGGTGGTGGCGGCGCGGCCACCGGTGTCCAGCACGGGCGCCTGTTTGAACAGCTTGCCGACAAAGGCCTTGGCCTTGTCTTCATCGCCGCCGTTCTTGAGCACATAACCCCAGGCCGACAGGTAGGTGTAGCGGCCGTTACCCGAGGTTTTCGGGTTGGGCACGATCACCTGCACGCCATCTTTCAACAGGTCAGGCCAGTCTTTCAGGGCTTTCGGGTTGCCCTTGCGCACGATGAACACGGTGGCCGAGGTAAACGGCGCGCTGTTGTTCGGCAGGCGGGTGACCCAGTCGTCCGGCACCAGTTTGCCGTTGTCGACCAGAGCGTTGATGTCGGTGGCCATGTTCATGGTAATCACGTCAGCCGGCAGGCCGTCGATCACCGAGCGCGCTTGTTTGCTGGAACCGCCGAAGGACATCTGCAGGGTCAGCTTGTCGTTCGGGTGCTCGGCCTCCCAGTGCTTCTGGAAGGCGGCGTTGTAGTCCTTGTAGAAATCGCGCATCACGTCGTAGGAGACGTTGAGCAGAGTGACCGGGGCGGCCTGGACGGCGCCCGCCAGGGCAAGGCCGGCGGCCAGGAGAGAGGCGCTTACGAGTTTTTTCACTGCTCATTCCTTGTTGTTCGGGAGAAGAGGGGAGGCACATTGCCAGCGACTATAGCCGGGGGCACTTAGTCGCTTAAAGATTAAAAAGAACTTTGCTTATTCCACTTTCTTAAAAAGATTGCTGCCGCAGCGCGAACAGAACGCCGCGTTGGGCTCGTGGCTGTTTTTCCTGCACACCGGGCAGTCGTGTTGCAGTTGCTCACCGCGCATGGCACTGGCCAGCTCGGCAGTAAAAATCCCCGTGGGCACGGCGATGATCGAGTAACCGGTGATCATCACCAGCGACGAAATCACCTGGCCCAACGGCGTCTTGGGCACGATATCGCCAAAGCCCACGGTGGTCAGCGTCACGATCGCCCAATAGATGCCCTTGGGGATACTGGTGAAGCCGTGCTCCGGGCCTTCGATCACATACATCAAGGTACCGAACACCGTGACCAGGGTGCACACGCTCACCAGGAACACCACGATCTTCTGCTTGCTGCCGCGCAGCGCCGCCATCAGGTAGTTGGCCTGCTTGAGGTACGGGCTGAGCTTGAGCACGCGGAAAATCCGCAGCATCCGGATGATGCGGATGATCAGCAGGTACTGCGCGTCGCTGTAGTACAGCGCAAGGATGCCGGGCACGATGGCGAGCAGATCCACCAGCCCGTAAAAGCTGAAGGCGTAGCGCAACGGCTTGGGCGAGCAGTACAGGCGCAACCCGTACTCGATCAGGAAGATCAGGGTGAAGCCCCATTCAATGTAGGCCAGCACATCGGCGTAGTTCTGGTGGACCTGGTCGATGCTGTCGAGCATCACGATCACCAGGCTGGCGAGGATGATCAACAGCAGGATGCCGTCAAAGCGCCGCCCGGCGACGGTGTCGCTTTGAAAAACCATGACGTAGAGCCGCTGACGCCAGTCGTTGTTGCTGTCCATAAAGCCCGCCTGAATCGAATATCGAGCAAGCCTAGGGGGATTCGAAGGGGCTGTCCATGCAGGGTTTCCTGAGTATTCGGGCGCCGGCGAGTACCAGCCAGCAGGCAAGGACAAACGGCGCGGTGAGTGCCGGCAGATGCAGGGCAGCAAAGCCCGGTGTGAGAAGGATCGCCAGCAGGATGCCGAGCAGCGGCAGCCAGGGTTGGCGCCGTGCCTGGCTCAGCGCCAGGGCCGCGAGAGCCGGGTTGTAGCTGTGCAGGCCGAGGAGGGCGGCGCTGGTGTCGTCCAGCAGCAAGGCGATCATTACGCCGCTGCTGGCGCCGATCACGGCCCAGACCGCGGCACGCCGGTTCGCCAGCCACAGGCCGAGGGCAATCAGCGCGCCCGCCAGCGGCTGGTCCAGCAGCATGATTTGCGCGAGGCCGGTGAACGGCGCGCTGAGCACCGCCAGGGTATCGGGCTCGCCGAGGGCGAAGGCACTGTGTGGGACGCTGCCCAGCAGCAGCCAGCCCAGGCCGACAAAGGGCGCGGTGTAGGCGGGCAGGTCGTGCGGCCGACTGGCGTGTTTCAGCCACTGCCGCGTGAGAATCGCGCTCAAGCCGCCGCACGCGAGGATCAGCGGTGGCAACAAGGCCGACCAGGCGAAATGCTGGCTGATCAGCAAACCAAGCAGCACGCCGTTGTAGCTATAGAGTCCAGCCTGGCGCCCGGCCTTGGGATAGTCGCGACGCTGGGCCGTGAGCAACCCGGCGACCCCACCCAGCAGCGCACCGCCGAGCAAGGCCGGGGCGCCGATCAGGATCGCCAACAGGCACAGCAGGCCGCACAACGGATGGCGTTGCAGGAAGATCTGGCTGAAGCCGTTGAGCAGGGCTTCGGCCCAGTCGGGGCAGGTTGGGGTGTGCATGATGGGTATTCAGTGAGACCGAGTTGTTCCCATCGGGGGCTTGCCCCCGATGGGGCCTCTACAGGCGCTAGATCAGCGTCTCTATACGCAAGGAGTTGGTCGACCCCGTCTGCCCGCGCTGCGCCATGCCCTGGGCCTGGGCAATCTCCAGCGCCGTGGAACACACTTCATCCACCTGGCGAATCCAGTGGTAACGCCGGGCGTGATCGGCATGCTCACCGTGGCTGAAGTTGAGGCGGAAGATATTCACCCCGGCTTGCACCAGCTCGCGGATGTCGTCGATACCGTCGGTGGCCGGGCCCAGGGTGGCGAGGATCTTGACCTTCTTGTCAGGCGTCATGGCGGGCAGTCTCAAGGATCAGGATGGCGCGCACGTCATTGACATTGGTGCGGGTCGGCTCGGTAACGATCAAGCCGTCGAGGGCGGCGAAGTAGCCATAACCGTTGTTGTTATCCAGCTCGTCGCTGGCCGACAGGCCCAGAGCTTCGGCGCGCGCATAGCTGCACGGGGTCATGATTGCGCCGGCGTTGTCTTCCGAGCCGTCGATGCCGTCGGTGTCGCCGGCCAGGGCGTACACGCCCGGCAGGCCTTTGAGGCTGTCGGTCAGGCTCAACAGGAATTCGGCGTTGCGCCCGCCACGGCCGTTGCCGCGCACGGTGACGGTGGTTTCACCGCCGGAAAGGATCACGCACGGCGCCGCCAGCGGCTGGCCGTGCTGCACGATTTGCCGCGCGATGCCGGCGTGCACTTTGGCCACGTCCCGCGCCTCGCCTTCCAGGTCGCCGAGGATCAGTGGGCTGAAACCGGCCTGGCGCGCTTTCACCGCCACCGCTTCCAGGGATTGTTGCGGGCGCGCGATCAGTTGGAAGTGGCTGCGGGCGAGTACCGGGTCGCCGGGCTTGACGGTTTCCGAGGCTGGATTCTGCAACCAGCTGCGCACGGCGGCCGGTGCGTCGATGCCATAGCGCTTGAGGATCGCCAGGGCCTGTTGCGAAGTGCTGGGGTCGCCGACCGTGGGGCCGGAGGCGATGACCGTGGCCTGGTCGCCCGGCACATCGGAAATCGCGTAGGTGTAGACCGTGGCCGGCCAGGCCGCCTTTGCCAGCCGACCGCCCTTGATTGCCGAGAGGTGCTTGCGTACGCAATTCATCTCGCCAATGGTGGCGCCGGATTTGAGCAGGGCTTTGTTGATGGCCTGCTTGTCGGCCAGGCTGATGCCTTCGGCAGGCAGTGCCAGGAGTGCCGAGCCGCCGCCGGAGAGCAGGAAGATCACCCGGTCGTCTTCGCCCAGGTTGCTGATCAATTCCAGCACGCGCTTGGCCACCGCCAGGCCGGCGGCATCGGGCACCGGGTGGGCGGCTTCGACCACTTCGATTTTCTGGCAAGGGGCGCCGTGGCCGTAGCGGGTCACCACCAGGCCCGAGACTTCGCCTTGCCAGCAATTCTCGACGACCAGCGCCATGGCGGCGGCCGCCTTGCCGGCGCCGATCACGATCACGCGGCCGCTGCGGTCGGCGGGCAGGCAGGGTTCGAGGACGTGCCGGGGGTGGGCGGCGTCGATGGCTGTGGCAAACAGCTCGCGAAGCAGGTGTTGCGGATCGACCGACATAAGCGGGCTCCCGGGGGATTTTTGTTATTAGAGGTGCAGCCCTTTCAAAGGGGGGTTACTTATCGCGAATCGAGAAGTTCGCCATATGCTCCAATCCCTTGATCAGCGCCGAGTGGTCCCAATTCCCGCCACCAAGCGCCGCGCAGGTGCTGAACACCTGCTGGGTGCCGGCGGTGTTCGGCAGGTTGATCCCCAGTTCCCTGGCACCGGCCAGGGCCAGGTTCAGGTCCTTCTGGTGCAGGTTGATGCGGAAACCCGGATCGAAGGTGCCCTTGATCATGCGTTCGCCATGCACTTCGAGGATCTTCGACGAGGCAAAGCCGCCCATCAGCGCTTCACGCACCTTGGCCGGGTCGGCGCCGTTCCTGGCGGCGAACAGCAGCGCTTCGGCCACCGCCTGGATATTCAGCGCGACGATGATCTGGTTGGCCACTTTGGCGGTCTGGCCATCGCCATTGCCGCCCACCAGGGTGATGTTCTTGCCCATGCTCTGGAACAGCGGCAGGGCGCGTTCGAAGGCCTGTGGTTCGCCACCGACCATGATGCTCAAGGTCCCGGCCTTGGCGCCGACTTCACCGCCGGACACCGGGGCGTCGAGGTACTGCGCGCCGTGCTCGTTGATCTTCGCCGCAAACGCCTTGGTGGCCGTGGGAGATATCGAACTCATGTCGATCACCACCTTGTTCGGCGACAGGCCCGCCGCCACACCGTCGGCACGGAACAGCACGTCGTCGACCTGCGGCGTGTCGGGGACCATGACGATAATGAACTCGGCTTCCTGGGCCACTTGCTGCGGGGTGGCCAGGGCCACGGCGCCGGCGCTGATCAGCTCGGCCGGCGCCTTGCCGTGGTGTTCGGAAAGAAACAGTTGATGACCGGCTTTCTGCAGGTTCGTGGCCATGGGCTGGCCCATGATGCCGGTGCCGATAAATCCGATTTTAGCCATGATGAAGTCCTCTTTTTATTCTCTGTGGGCGCTGGGCTTGCTGTGGTGAGCGGGCTTGTCCCGCGCTGGCTGCGTAGCAGCCCCATGGGGTCAGTGGTAAAGCCCCCCTCACCACAGCAAGCCCCCTCCCACAAGGTTTTGTGTGGTGTCGGTTAGATGGCGTTGTGGGCTTTAAGCCAGCCCAAACCCGCTTCGGTGGTGGTCAGCGGCTTGTATTCACAGCCGACCCAACCCGCGTACCCGATGCGGTCCAGATGTTCGAACAGGAAGCGGTAGTTGATCTCCCCGGTTCCCGGCTCATTGCGCCCAGGGTTGTCCGCCAGCTGGATGTGATTGATCTCCTCCAGGTGCGCCGCCATGGTCCGGGCCAGGTCGCCTTCCATGATTTGCATGTGGTAGATGTCGTACTGCAGGAACAGGTTGTCACTGCCCACCTGTTCGCGAATCGACAGGGCCTGTGCAGTGTTGTTGAGGTAGAAACCCGGAATGTCGCGGGTGTTGATCGCTTCCATCACCAGCTTGATGCCCGCCGCCTGCAGCTTGTCGGCGGCGTACTTGAGGTTGGCGACAAAGGTCTTTTCCACGGTTTCATCATCCACACCCTGGGGCCGAATCCCCGCCAGGCAGTTGATCTGGGTATTGCCCAGCACCTGGGCGTAGGCGATGGCCAGCGTGACCCCAGCACGGAATTCCTCGACCCGGTCCGGGTGGCACGCCAGGCCGCGTTCGCCCTTGGCCCAGTCACCGGCCGGCAGGTTGAACAGCACCTGGGTCAGGCCGTGGGCGTCGAGCTGGGCCTTGATGTCAGCCGAGCTGAATTCGTAGGGGAACAGGTACTCGACACCCTGGAAACCGGCATCGGCAGCGGCTTTGAAGCGAGCGAGAAAGTCCTGCTCGGTAAACAGCATGGACAGGTTGGCGGCAAAGCGCGGCATAGGGTTCTCCTTAATCGAGCAGGGAAATGGCAGTCGGTGCATCGTTGCCGACCAGGGCCAGGTCTTCGAATTCGTTGACGGCGTTGATTTCGGTGCCCATGGAAATATTGGTCACGCGCTCCAGAATGATCTCGACGATCACCGGTACCTTGAACTCCTCGATCATTTGTTCGGCCTTGCGCAACGCCGGCGCGATCTGTCCCGGTTCGAACACGCGCAGGGCCTTGCAACCCAGGCCTTCGGCAACTGCGACGTGGTCGACGCCATAGCCGTTCAGCTCGGGAGCGTTGAGGTTGTCGAAAGACAACTGCACGCAGTAGTCCATTTCAAACCCGCGCTGGGCCTGGCGGATCAGCCCCAGGTAGGAGTTGTTCACCACTACATGGATGTACGGCAGCTTGAACTGTGCGCCCACCGCCAGCTCTTCGATCATGAACTGGAAGTCATAGTCGCCGGACAGCGCCACCACCTTGCGGCTCGGGTCGGCCTTGACCACGCCCAGCGCCGCCGGAATGGTCCAGCCCAACGGGCCGGCCTGGCCGCAGTTGATCCAGTGGCGGGGCTTGTACACATGCAGGAACTGCGCGCCGGCAATCTGCGACAGGCCGATGGTGCTGACGTAGCAGGTGTCTTTGCCGAACACCTGGTTCATCTCTTCGTACACCCGTTGCGGCTTGACCGGCACGTTGTCGAAGTGAGTCTTGCGCTGCAGGGTCGCCTTGCGCTGCTGGCAGTCATGCAGCCAGGCACTGCGGTCCTTGAGCTTGCCGGCGGCTTTCCACTCGCGGGCCACTTCAATGAACATCGTCAGCGCGGAGCCGGCGTCGGACACGATGCCCAGGTCCGGGGTGAATACGCGACCAATCTGGGTTGGTTCGATGTCGACGTGAATGAATTTACGCCCTTCGGTGTATACCTCCACTGAACCGGTGTGGCGGTTGGCCCAACGGTTACCGATCCCCAGCACCACGTCGGACTTGAGCAGCGTTGCGTTGCCGTAGCGGTGGGACGTCTGCAGGCCGACCATGCCGACCATCTGGGGGTGATCGTCGGGAATGGTGCCCCAGCCCATCAGCGTCGGGATCACCGGGATGCCGGTCAGTTCGACGAACTCCACCAGCAGCTCGCTGGCATCGGCGTTGATCACGCCACCGCCGCTCACCAGCAACGGGCGTTCCGCCTGATCCAGCAGGGCCAGGGCCTTTTCGACCTGGATGCGCGTGGCCAGTGGCTTGGCCAGTGGCAGCGGCTGGTAGGCGTCGATGTCGAATTCGATCTCGGCCATCTGCACATCGAACGGCAGGTCGATCAGCACCGGGCCAGGGCGGCCGGAGCGCATTTCATAGAAAGCTTTCTGGAACGCGTACGGCACTTGGCCCGGCTCGAGGACGGTGGTCGCCCACTTGGTCACCGGCTTGACGATGCTGGTGATGTCCACGGCCTGGAAGTCTTCCTTGTGCATGCGGGCCCGTGGCGCCTGGCCGGTGATGCACAGGATCGGGATCGAGTCGGCCGAGGCGCTGTAGAGGCCGGTGACCATGTCGGTGCCCGCCGGGCCCGAGGTGCCGATGCACACGCCGATATTGCCGGCCTTGGTGCGGGTGTAACCCTCGGCCATGTGCGAGGCGCCTTCAACGTGGCGAGCAAGGACGTGATCGATGCCACCCACCTTCTGCAAGGCTGAGTACAGCGGGTTGATCGCAGCGCCTGGGATACCGAAGGCGGTGTCCACGCCTTCACGGCGCATGACGAGGACGGCGGCTTCGATTGCTCTCATTTTGCTCATGATTTTGGTGCCTCTTGCGTTTTGTAATTGTATACAAGTGGTGTCTGTCCAAAGTGTATTCACGGCGGGCTGCGCAGGTCAATCCATTTTATTGATTGGTCTTTGCGTTCGTCGGAACGGCTTTTTTCGACGTATGGAGTCTTTGTTTGAAAATATTGTATACAAAAATAAATGTCATTGTGTTCTATTTGTTTGGTCGAGCATCTGATCAAACAGACTTCCACCGCTTTCCCAATAACAAAAGAAGGACGGCACCATGAGCGCTTTAACCTTGAAGATTGCCACCCACCTGGCCGGCCAGGCCCTCAGCGCAGGGCGCACGATCTCAGCCGCACCGCTGACCGTTGCGGTCCTCGACTGCGGCGGCCACTTGATCACTCTGCAGCGCGAAGACGGCGCCAGCCTGCTGCGCCCGCAGATCGCCATCGGCAAGGCCTGGGGTGCGATTGCGCTGGGCAAGGGCTCGCGCTTGCTGGCGCTGGACGCACAGCAACGGCCGGCGTTTATCGCAGCGTTGAACAGCCTGGGGCAGGGCAGCGTGGTGCCGGCGCCGGGTGGGGTGTTGATTCGGGATCAGGCGGGGGCGGTACTGGGGGCGATCGGGATCAGCGGGGATACGTCGGATATTGATGAGCAGTGTGCGATCACGGCGATCGAGGGGCTGGGGTTGAGGGCGGATGCGGGGGTGTCAGCTTAAGCATTGAGTGACTATCAGGGCCTCATCGGGGCATAGGTATCTACACATCTTGAGCCGAGCCCCCTGCGTAGCAGCTGTCGAGCCTTGGCGAGGCTGCGTCGGCGGTGTGTCAGACGCGCCGCAAACGCAGCCTCGCCAAGGCTCGACAGCTGCTACGC
>NZ_QGAA01000022.1:0-95095 GCF_005233485.1 Pseudomonas sp. CFBP13509 | reverse complement strand
CCGGCCCCGACATCGTCGCCGGCAACCGCCTGATGATCCAGGGCGACCGCCACTACGACTATGACGCCTTCGGCAACCTCATCCGCGAGCGACGTGGCAAAGGCCATCAACTCGTCACCGAATACCGCTACGACTGCCAGCATCGGCTGATAGGCCTCACCCAACCCAACGGCCAAACCGCCAGCTATCGCTATGACCCGTTTGGGCGACGCATCAGCAAAACCGTGGACGGCCTAACGACGGAGTTTTTCTGGCAAGGCGACAGGCTGATTGCCGAGCACCATGCGGATCGCCATCGCAGCTATCTCTATGAGCCCGACAGCTTTCGCCCGCTGGTTCTGTTGGAAGGCTTCGGCCCAATAGATACCAAGCCCTATCACTACCAACTCGACCACCTCGGCACACCGCAGGAACTCACCTCTCCAGACGGCGACATCGTCTGGTCCGCGCATTACCGCGCCTACGGCCAGATCAGCCGACTCGACAAAGGCACAATCGACAACCCGCTACGTTTTCAGGGTCAGTACTTTGATCAGGAAAGCGGACTGCACTACAACCGCCATCGCTACTACAATCCGGATATTGGGTGTTACCTGACGCCTGATCCGGTGAAGCTGGCGGGTGGGATCAACGCGTATCAGTACGTGCCGAACCCTATGGGTTGGGTGGATCCGTTAGGTCTGAGTACCTGTCCAGGCGGGGATAAATGCAAGTCGAACCCCAGTGCTGAAGATCCAGCGGGAAAAGCACAGGTTAATGAAGGCAGCCCACTCAGTCCCACAAGCTCCAACTCTCCACCTACACTGGGCTACCATAAGGAGACCTTTGCCAATAAACCTGTAAAGCCGGAAGAAACCATTCAGAAATGGGATGAATTTCTAGGACCTGGCCCTCACACAAACACCAACCCACGAACTGGGAAGCCCGACCGCGACAGAATTGTTTCCAGCGACGCAAAAAGAAGTATTCGTTACGGGGCCCATGAAATGAATAGCAAGCCAAGCAAGCATCACTATCATGAGGAGACATGGACGTTCGAGATAAAAACCAACACCATGAACGTTGACAATACTGTTGTACGCGTTCCCCTGACGAAGAAGTGAAATGAAGATACAAATAACTGATATTTTTTCTGACAAAGGCACTGTGAGAGTAAAATTCAACTCACCTTTTGGAAATGCCACAGCTTTATGGAACGGAACCAAGTTAAAAACTGGTGAAATTCTGGATGTAGAGTTAGAACTTGATGAAATATTTTCATGGGGACAAAACATCATGTCCTCATCTGTAAAAACACCACAGATCGCTTCTGCGAATGGGGCTCATAAAATTATCGGCGAGCTTATCCAAGATGCAGACCAAAGTTGCTCAATACTAAAAATCGGCGATTCAGTAATTTTGATTGAAATTGACAAGCCAATCACCGGCAAGCCCAGCTTTGTTGAAGTGATAACAAATGACATTCTTCTTCACCCAACAAATGTTTGAGCATAAGTTCACTTACTCACAGCCGTAAATTACATATAAAAAAATGCTCAACCAGCGGAAATCAATCGGAGAGAGCTATAAAAAATACACATTTTTGAATATGCAACATAAAGAAAATCAACAACAATACTAGATACAGACGGAAACCCAATCACCGCCTGCACGGACTACTGAAACGAAACATCAACCTAAACTTTCAATCCTCCGCAGCCTTCTATTCAAAAGCCAGGAAAAATATATAAAATTCAGACCAGCGATTACCTCCCCTTCATCCAATCAAACAATTCAAACTTCACAGAATGTAGTTAGTCAGGCAGATGAAGTATTTAAGGTAGATCGTGGGCATGGGGCTGCTACGCAGCCCAACGCGAGCAAGCTCGCTCACCACAAGTGTTCGCTCACCAAGGGTGGGTTACGTTGCCCTTAGATCCCAGCCAACGCCAAGTCCATCGCGAAGTAGGTAAAGATCAAATCCGCACCCGCCCGCTTGATCGATCCCAACGTTTCCCGCACAACCCGGTCCTCATCGATCGCTCCCGCCTGGGCACCGAATTTGATCATCGCGTATTCGCCGCTGACCTGGTACGCCGCCACCGGCAGGCGCGAAGCTTCGCGGATGTCGCGGATGATGTCGAGGTAGGCGCCGGCCGGCTTGACCATCAGTGCGTCCGCGCCTTCCTGTTCGTCCAGCAGCGATTCGCGCACGGCTTCGCGGCGGTTCATCGGGTTCATCTGGTAGCTTTTGCGGTCGCCCTTGAGCGCGCTGCCGCCGGCTTCGCGGAAGGGGCCGTAGAGGGCCGAGGCGAATTTGGTGGAGTAGGCCATGATCGGGATATGGGTGAAGCCGGCTTCATCCAGCGCACGGCGGATGGCCTGGACCTGGCCGTCCATGGCGGCCGAGGGGGCGATCACGTCGGCCCCGGCGCGGGCGGCGGCAACGGCTTGCTTGCCGAGGTTGACCAGGGTCGCGTCGTTGTCGACATGGGCACCGTGCATCACGCCGCAGTGGCCGTGGTCGGTGTATTCGCAGAAGCACGTGTCGGACATTACGATCATGTCCGGCACCGCGTCCTTGATGATCGAGGACATCCGCGAGACCAGGCCGCGTTCCTTCCAGGTGTCGCTGCCGTTGGCGTCCAGGTGGTGGGACACGCCGAAGGTCATCACCGACTTGATACCGGCACGGGCATAGCGCTCGATCTCGGCAGCCAGCTTCTTTTCCGGGATGCGTTGCACGCCGGGCATGCTGGTGATCGGCACGAAGTCGTCGATTTCTTCTTCGACGAAAATCGGCAGCACCAGGTCGTTGAGGGTGAACTCGGTTTCCTGGAACAAGCCACGCAGCTCCGGGGAGCGGCGCAGGCGGCGTGGACGGGCTTGGGGGAACTGGCTGGTCATGGCTGTCCTGAAAAAGTGGCGGGAAATCTTTGGGGCGAAAGCTTATGCCCCAAGGCCCCGACAGCACAAATGCCCAGGGGCCAACAGTGTATTGCGGGGGCCGTAATAATGTATTGATCTAGAGCTGTAGACGACCTTCGATACACACCGCAACGGCGCCGCCGACCCAGATTTCATCACCCTGGCGCTCAACGCGAATACGCCCCGCACGCCCCATGGCCGTGCCCTGGCTGACCACGTAGCACTCAGGTGCGAGTCCTTCGCTGAGCAGCCATTGCGCGACGCCGGCATTCAGGCTGCCGGTGGCCGGGTCTTCCTGGGCCCCGTCGCCTGCGACAAAGGCACGCACCTCAAACTGCGCGTCCACGTCGTCAGCCGGGTTGCAAGGAGCAATCACCCCGACGGCCAGCCCAAGCAGCTGCGAATAGTCCGACTGCAAGGCCAGGACCTGATCACGGTCAGCCAGCATCACCGCGAGCCACCCCGCGCCATTGTCGACCCACTGGCTGCGCACAATGGCCCCCGGCGCCAGGCCCAATCCCAGGCGAACGCGCTCCAGCAGCGCGGAGTCCACAGGGCCGGAGCGCATCAACGGCGGTGCAATAAACGCCAGTTCATCGCCTTGACGCCGAATACGCACCAGGCCGATTCCACACTCCTGGATAATCTCCTCGCCTTGGGGTACCCCACCCGCCTTGAGCCACGCATGGCAACTGCCCAGCGTCGGGTGCCCGGCGAACGGCAGCTCCTGCAAGGTGGTAAAGATCCTCACCCGGTAGTCCGCCCGAGCATCGCGCGGTGTCAGCAAAAACGTGGTTTCACTGAGGTTTGTCCATTTGGCGAAGTCAGCCATCTGTTGGTCGCTGAGGCTGTCAGCACCCAGCACGACGGCCAGCGGATTGCCCTTGAGCGACACGCTGCTGAATACATCCAGTTGTTTGAAATCGAAAGTCGGCATGCTTCAGCTCGGAATATTCAAGCCACGGATGACCGCCGGCCGGGCGACAAAGCCGTCCAGCGCGCGCAGTACGTTAGGGAAGTCGGCAATGCCCACCAGATCGCCCGATTCATAGAAACCGATCAGGTTGCGAATCCAGGGGAAGGTGGCGATGTCGGCGATGCTGTAGTCGTCGCCCATGATCCAGGTGCGGCCGAGCAGGCGCTTTTCCAGCACGTCCAGCAGGCGACGGGATTCCGCGGCGTAACGGTCGCGGGGGCGCTTGTCTTCGTAGTCCTTGCCGGCGAACTTATTGAAGAAGCCCAGTTGGCCAAACATCGGACCGATGCCCCCCATCTGGAACATCAGCCATTGAATCGTTTCATAACGTGTCGCCGGATCTTCGGAAAGCAACTGGCTGGATTTTTCCGCCAGGTAGATCAGGATTGCGCCTGACTCGAACAGCGCCAACGGCTGCCCCGCCGGGCCGTCGGGGTCGATGATCGCGGGGATTTTGTTGTTGGGGTTCAGGGACAGGAACTCGGGGGAAAACTGGTCCTGGGTCTCGAAACTGACCTTGTGCGCCTCATAAGGCAGGCCCAGCTCTTCGAGCATGATCGAGACTTTTACCCCGTTGGGCGTGGGCAACGAGTACAGTTGCAGGCGCTCCGGCTGCCGGGCGGGCCATTTGCTGTTGATCGGGAACGCGGCGATCGGGTTCATCGGGAAACTCCCTGGCGGAAAGCCCCCATGATAATCATCTGTCCCACGTCCTGCATGGGTCATCAATGCGCAACATCAGCGGGCTATTATCCCCCGTGGGCGAACCAATACGCCCGCGTGCACTCTTAAGTGCGCTCAAACGGTGAATGGAGGCACCTCGCTGTACCGACACGGAATACCCGCAGGACGCCCCAGGCGTCATTGGGGCCAGGCTTGTCCGCCTTAACGTGACGCACGAAGACTCGAACCCATAATGACGATCAAGCCTCTGCGCCTTGTGCAACGACTGAAACACTACGCCTACATCATGTTGCCCCTTTTGCTGGTGAGCGGCGCCATGGTTGCCGCCCTCGACGCCCGGGAAAGCCGCGCCCAACCGGTGGACGGCGTGCAAACCCTGGTGTTCCTGCGCCACGCCGAGAAACCGGCCGGCGGCCTGGGCCAACTCAATTGCCAAGGGTTGAACCGAGCAATGAACCTGGCCACCCTGCTGCCGGAAAAATTCGGCAAGGCCAACTTCGTGTTTGCCGCCAACCCGACGCGCAATGTCGAGGAAGGTGAGCTGGACAATTCCTACAGCTATATTCGCCCGTTGATGACCATCAGCCCCAGCGCCATCAAGTTGGGCCTGCCGGTGAACATCAAGTTCTCGGCCAACGACACCAGCGACCTGGCCGACGAGCTGGTGGAAGACAAATACCACAATGCCACCATCTACACCGCGTGGTCCCACGGCTACCTGCCGGAGCTGATCAACAAGGTGGCCAGTGAGGCCTCCGGCGAAAAACACACGATTACCGACGACTGGTCCGGCAGCGACTACGACACGCTGTACGTACTGACGCTGACCTGGCACAACGGCAAAGCCTCGTTGCTCAGCCGCAACTACAAGCAGGGCCTGAACGACGGTGAAGAAACCTGCCCGCAGCCAACACAGGTGAGTGCCGATAGCTGAGGGCGTATGATGCACCGCTATTGACTCATTTGCGGACCCTCCCCCATGCCCAACCTCGCCTCCACCCAGCCCGTCCGGGGCTGGTCGTTCTGGTGGAAACCTGCCCTCTTCCTATTGGTGGCCTGCGTCGGCCTCTACTACGTGAAGTGGTCGCCCTACTACTTCAAGGCGTTTGTCGCCGCTGACAACCACAGCATCGGCGCCTCGATCCTCAACGATCAACAAAGCTCGCCATTGGCAGCAGCGCTGGCCTACGCCCAGGTGTATTTCCTGGCGATCTGGAAGGCTGCCGTACTGGCGGTGATCCTCGGCTCGCTGCTGCAAGTGCTGATCCCCCGCGACTGGTTGCTGCGCCTGTTTGGCCGTGCCGGCCTCGGCTCGACCTTGCGCGGCGGGCTGTTCGCCTTGCCGGGGATGATGTGCAGTTGCTGCGCGGCGCCCGTCGCGGCCGGTATGCGCCGCCAGCAGGTGTCGGTGGGCGCGGCATTGGCCTTCTGGATTGCCAACCCGGTGCTGAATCCGGCGACGCTGGTGTTCATGGGTTTTGTACTGGGCTGGGGCTTTACCGCGTTGAGGCTGGTGGCGGGCATTGTGCTGGTGGTGGGTGTGTCACTGGTGGCACAACGCATCGCACGGCCGGACCAGGTGCCGGAAGTTGCCTTGGACGCGGTGGCCGAGGCCAGCCAGGTCGAAGCGCAACCCTTCTTCAGTCGCTGGCTGCGTACCCTGTGGCAGCTGTTCTGGAGCACCATACCGATCTATATCCTGGCGGTGCTGGTGCTCGGTGCCGCACGGGTGTGGCTGTTCCCCCACGTGGACGGCGCCATGGCCAACAGCCTGGTGTGGCTGGTGCCCCTGTCGATTGTCGGCACGCTGTTTGTGATTCCTACAGCGGCAGAGATCCCCATCGTACAAACCATGATGACCCTGGGCATGGGCACCGGCCCGGCCGTGGCCTTGCTGATGACCCTGCCCAGCGTGAGCCTGCCGTCGCTGTTGATGCTGCGCAAGGATTTCGATGCGCGGGTGCTGGTGACGGTGGCCGGGTTGACCATGCTGGTGGGCGTGGTGTGCGGGTTGATCGGCGCGCTTATCCTCTGAGGGCGCGCTCGCGCAGATAGGCCGTGACTGCGCCCTGCTCTCCCGCAAACTCGATGCGTGCGCCTTTGCTTTCACGCTGGAAGGCGTACATCGGGTCGTAATACTCGCGCAACAGCCCTTCAATCCAGGCGCGATGCAGGTCCACGGCGCCGCTGCGCAGCTGTTCCGCCAGAGCATCCTGCATGATCGCCTGCAACCGCTGGAAACGCTCGCCGCCCAGGCGCTTGTGGATATTGGCCAGGCCCTGGGTCAGGCGTTCGGCAAACAACGCCTGCCCCTGCTCACCAAATACCGCGATGAATTCTGCGCAAAGGTCAATCACGTAATCGTGCAGGATGCGCTCGACACGGCCTTCGACGCTGTCTTCCAGCCACACCATCGGAAAGGTCTGCATGCCCTTGTGCAACGGCAACGGCAGCGCGCAGCTGCCGATCATGCGGCTTTCATCCTCGACCACGAACTGCTCGATACCGCCCGCGCGTTTTTTCAGCAGGTCCACCGCCAGGCGGTTTTCGAAGTCAATAGTGGAGGGTTGCGCCGTGGCGCGTTTGCCGAAGCTGGAACCGCGGTGGTTGGCATGGCCCTCCAGGTCCAGGGCGTTACGCAACTGGCCCAGCACCTCGGTCTTGCCGGTGCCGGTCATACCGCCCAGCAACACGAAATCACAGTGGGCGGCCGCCTGGTCAAGGGTATCCAGCAGGAAGGTCCGCATGGCCTTGTAGCCACCGCCGACCCGGGGGTACTCGATGCCGGCTTCGGTCTTCAACCATTGCTGCACGATCTGCGAGCGCAGCCCGCCACGGAAGCAATACAAGAAACCGTCAGGATTGGCCTGGGCAAACCGTGCCCATTGTTCGATGCGTTCAGCCTTGATCGCCCCCGACACCAGCTCATGCCCCAGCACAATCGCGGCTTGCTGGCCCTGCTGCTTGTAGCAGGTGCCGACGCGTTGACGCTCGTCATCGGTCATCAACGGCAGGTTGATCACGCCGGGGAACGCGCCCTTGGCGAATTCGACCGGTGCACGGGTGTCCATCATCGGCCGGTCGTTGAGGAAAATGTCGCGGTAATCGGTGATGTCAGTTGCCATCAAACCACCTCTACCGCGTGGGTCTGTCGCTCAACCAGTTCGCCGATGGGCTCAAGGTTCAGGCCCAGCTCGGCGGCGACCGCATGGAATTCTGCGTCGCCTTCAGGCGCGACCGCGATCAGCAGGCCACCGCTGGTCTGCGGGTCGCACAGCACGCGTTTGTGCAATTCCTGCAGACGCCCGACCTTGCTCGAGTAGCTGTCGAAGTTGCGCAAGGTGCCACCCGGCATGCAGCCCTGGTCCAGGTAGTCCTCGATCCCGGGCAGACGTGGGACTTTGTCGTATTCGATACGTGCGGTCACGGCGCTGCCGTCCGCCATCTCCACCAAATGGCCCAACAGACCGAAACCGGTGACATCCGTCATTGCCGTCACACCGGCCAGCTTGCCGAAACGGCTGCCGGGTTTGTTGAGGGTGCACATCCAGTCACGGGCCAGGCCGATATCAGCCTCACGCAACTTGCCCTTCTTTTCGGCGGTGGTGAGGATGCCGATACCCAACGGTTTGGTCAGGTACAGGCGGCAGCCCGCGGTGGCGGTGTCGTTGCGCTTCATATGGCGCTTTTGCACGATGCCGGTGACGGCCAGGCCGAAGATCGGCTCGGGCGCGTCAATGGAGTGCCCGCCCGCCAACGGAATGCCGGCTTCGTCGCACACCGAGCGGCCGCCACGGATCACTTCACGGGCGATCTCCGGCGCCAGCACGTTCACCGGCCAGCCAAGAATGGCGATGGCCATCAACGGGTCGCCGCCCATGGCGTAGATGTCACTGATGGCATTGGTGGCGGCGATGCGGCCGAAATCGAAGGGATCATCGACAATCGGCATGAAAAAGTCAGTGGTGGAGACCACGCCACGCTCATCGTCGATGGCGTACACCGCCGCGTCGTCGCGGGAGGTGTTGCCCACCCACAGGTTGGGGTCAAGGTTCTGCGCGCCGCTGCCAGCCAGGATCACTTCCAGCACCTGGGGCGAAATCTTGCAGCCACAACCCGCGCCGTGGCTGTACTGGGTAAGGCGAATCGGCTCGTTCATGGTGGACCTCAAGCTATCAAGTGGGCGGATTCTAACAGACAGCAAAAGGCCGGCTGGGCTCTTGTGAGCACAGCCGGCCTTTGGGGTTGCAGCGTTACTGCCGGGCAGCGAGCAGACGCTTGTGACGGTTGCGCCGAGCGATGTTCAGGCACTCGATGGCCGCCGAGAAGGCCATGGCCGCGTAGACGTAGCCTTTAGGCACATGGGCGCCGAAGCCTTCGGCGATCAGCGTCATGCCGATCATGATCAGGAAGCCCAGGGCCAGCATCACCACGGTCGGGTTGTCGTTGATGAACTTGGCCAACGGCTCGGCCGCCACCAGCATCACGATCACCGAGGTCACCACGGCGATGATCATGATCGGCAAGTGCTCGGTCATGCCCACGGCGGTAATGATGCTGTCGATGGAGAACACCAGGTCAAGCAACAGGATCTGCCCGATGGCTGCGGCAAAGCCGATGGCCACGACATTGCCGGTGCTGGTCTTCTCTTCGGGCTCAGGGTCCATGCTGTGATGGATCTCGGTGGTGGCCTTCCAGACCAGGAACAGGCCACCGGCGATCAGGATCATGTCCTTCCATGAGAACGCCTGGCCGAGCACTTCGAACACCGGCGTAGTCAATTGCACGATAAACGCAATGGTGCTCAACAGGCCCAGGCGCAACACCAGCGCCATGCTGATACCGATGCGTCGCGCCTTGGCCCGATGTTTCTCCGGCAATTTGTTGGTGAGGATCGAGATAAAGATCAGGTTATCGATGCCCAGCACGATTTCCATAACGATCAAGGTGGCCAGGGCAATCCAGGCGGTAGGGCTGGCGGCCAGTTGTAAAAGGTAATCCATAGGTCAGTCCTGACGTTGTGCTGGGGAGATTAGGTTTCTTTGGTGTTCGATTCAGACTCGTTTTCTTCCTGATCGTCCTTTTTTTGTGGATTGATCAGGCCATTTGTCGCTTCACTCAACGCCTGCTCGGCAGCTTTCTGGGTGTCATCGATGGCTTGCTTGGCCGACTCGGTGGCTTTGCCCATGACCTGTTGCGCGCTTTTTTCGACCTGATCGCAACCGCTGATCATCACCAATGAAAGCGCAAGCAACGATGCCGCGCTCAGGAAATTGAGTTTCATCATGTCTTCCTCGTTAGAACCATTGGGTCCAAATAGTGGCCCCGCGATAGCGAGGCATTCTATGCAGGCAAACAGTTCAGGAAAATTCGTATTTTCCTCGCGTATACTTCGGTTTTTACGAAGCGACGATCATCATGCTCAATTACCGACAGTTGCATTACTTCTGGGTAGTGGCCAAGACCGGCAGCATCGTGCGCGCCTGCGAGCAACTGAACCTCACGCCACAGACCATCAGCGGGCAGATCAGCCTGCTGGAGCAAACCTACGGGATTGCGCTGTTTCAGCGGGTAGGCCGCCAGCTTGAACTCACCGAAGCCGGGCGCCAGGCCCTGCCCTATGCCGAACAGATGTTCCAGACCGGCAATGAACTGGAGGCGATGCTGCGCGCGCAGCCCGATGAGCAACAGATCCTGTTTCGGGTCGGGGTGGCGGATGTGGTGCCCAAGTCCATCGTGTACCGACTGATCGCGCCGACCATGGAATTGAGCGAGCCCCTGCGCATTACCTGCCGTGAAGACAAACTCGAGCGTTTATTGGCCGACCTGGCGATCCAGCGCCTGGACCTGGTGATCTCCGACAGCCCCATGCCCTCGCACCTGGATATCAAGGGCTACAGCCAGAAACTGGGGGAATGTGGCATCAGTTTTTTCGCCACCCAGGCATTGGCTGACAGGTACGCCGGTGACTTCCCACAGTGCCTGCACGGCGCGCCCCTGTTGATTCCCGGCGCGGAAACCGTAGTACGCAGCCGTTTGCAGCGCTGGTTTGCCGAGCAGCAGATCCTGCCCAGGATCATCGGCGAGTTCGATGACAGCGCCTTGATGCAGGCCTTTGGCCAATCCGGCAGCGGGATCTTTATCGCGCCCAGCGTGATCGCCGATGAGGTGGTGCGCCAGTACGGGGTGGCGTTGATTGGCCAGACCGATGCCGTCACCGAATCGTTCTACGCGATCTCGGTGGAACGCAAGGTCAAGCACCCCGGCATCGTGGCGATAACCGAAGGTGCACGGCGAGAGTTGTTTACCGCCCTGCCCTGAGCGTTCAGGCGTTGGACGCGGCCGCTGGCCTGGCGGTCATCAGCCACAGCGCCAGCAGGATCGACACCAGGATAAACCCGGAAGCGGCAAAACCCAGGCTGCCGAGGCCGAGGGTGTCGATCACATGCCCGCCGACCATGGCCCCCAGGCCAATGCCCAGGTTGGCCCCGGCGATATTCAACGACGCCGCAAACGCCGGCGCATGGGGTGCGGCCTTCATCAACCGCACATGGCTGACCAGGAACAGCGCCGCCTGGGTCACGCCCCACACCGCCATCGCCGCCGCCAGGCCGACCGTGGAGTGGATCGCAGGTACCAGCGCGACCATGCCGGCGATCATGAAACCGCAGAACACCATCGAGGCGATCAGCGGGTGACGGTCCACCGCACGCCCGCCCAGGGAGTTGCCGATCAGCCCCACTGCGCCAAAGCCCATCAGGCACCAGCCCACCAGAGTGCCGTCGAAACCGGCCAGGCGCTCAAGGATGTCCGCCAGGTAGGTGTACGCCGTGAACATGCCGCTGAACACCAGGACCGACAACAGGATATGACCTTGCATCAGCGGGTTGCGCAGGATCTTGAACTGCGAGCGCAACGACACCTGGTCGTTCTTCGGCTGGGTCACCGGCAGGTAGATAAACAGCAGCAAGGCCTTGGCCAGCGCGACCACTGCGAGGATCGCAAACGCGGCGCGCCAGCCGAACATATCGGAAATCAACGTGCCCACCGGGATACCGAACACCGTGGCGCAGACGATGCCGAAGCCGATTTTTTCGATGGCGCGCCCGGCGTATTCGGGGCCGACAATATCCACCGCCGTTTCACTGGCCAGGGCCCAGAACACCGGCAGGCCCAGGGCCGGGATCAAGCGCGCCAACGCCATCACCCAGATATTCGGCGCCAATGCGGCCACGGTATTGGCCACGCCGAACAGGAGCAGGATGCTGATAAACAGACGCTTGCGGGGGAAACGGGCGCAGTACGCGGTCAGAAACGGACCAAAGGCCGCCACGGTAAAGGCAAACAAGGTCACCAGCAGGCCGGCCTGGGACACGCTGACGTTGAGGTCCCGGGCGATGGACGGCAACAGGCCGACGATAACGAATTCTGTGGTCAGCACGGTAAAACCGGCGGCCGACAGCAGCAGGATGGGAAACAGCATGAAAACTCCAGAAACGACGACATCAACGACAGCCCGAAGGGCCCGCTGACGGAGAGGAAAGGTGAGAGGGGAGAATCTTAACAGAGTATGTCCGGCTTTTGCGAAGCCCCGGTGACCCAATGCCGCAGCGGCCGGGACAGGTCCAGCGGCATGCTAGACTTCGCGCCCTGCTTCCTACAGCTCTTTCCGCCTGCATTGCTGCGCCCTTAAAAAAACTAGAGACAACCTTTATATGACTGCTGCCCCTTCCCTTTTCCAACGCCTGGCCCGCATCAGCCTGGTCACGCAAATCGTCATCGGCTTGATCGCCGGTATCCTGCTGGCCCTGCTCTTGCCGGAGGCGGCCAAGGCCGCCGGGTTTATCGGCAAGGTATTTGTTGCCGCGCTCAAGGCCGTGGCGCCGATCCTGGTGTTTGTGCTGGTGATGGCGTCGATCGCCAACCATAAACACGGCCAGGAAACCCATATCAAGCCGATCCTGTTCCTGTACCTGCTGGGCACCTTTGCCGCCGCCGTGGTGGCGGTGATTGCCAGCATGTGGTTTCCCTCATCGCTGGTGCTCGCCACCCATGACGCCACCGTGAGCGCTCCCGGCGGCATCGGCGAGGTCTTGCAAAGCCTGCTGTTGAGCGTGGTGGACAACCCCATCAGCGCGCTGATGAACGCCAACTTCATCGGCATCCTGGCCTGGGCCATCGGCATGGGCATTGCCATTCGCCATGCCGGCGAGACCACCCGCACGGTGCTCGACGACCTGTCCAACGGCGTGACCCTGATCGTGCGCGTGGTGATCCGCTTCGCCCCGCTGGGTATCTTCGGCCTGGTGGCTTCGACACTCGCCACTTCGGGCTTCGGCGCCCTGCTCGGCTACGCCCACCTGCTGGTGGTACTGATCGGTTGCATGCTGTTCGTGGCACTGGTGGTCAACCCGGCCATCGTGTTCTGGAAACTGCGCCGCAACCCGTTCCCGCTGGTGCTGATGTGCCTGCGCGAAAGCGGCATCACCGCGTTTTTTACCCGCAGTTCGGCGGCGAATATCCCGGTGAACCTGGCCTTGAGCAAACGCCTGGGCCTGCATGAAGACACCTACTCGGTGTCGATTCCACTGGGTGCCACGATCAACATGGCCGGTGCTGCGATCACCATCACCGTGTTGACCCTGGCGGCCGTGCACACCCTCGGCATTGCCGTGGACCTGCCGACTGCCGTGCTGCTCAGCGTGGTCGCGGCGATCTGTGCCTGCGGTGCGTCGGGTGTGGCCGGCGGCTCGCTGCTGCTGATTCCCCTGGCATGCAGCCTGTTCGGTATCCCCAGCGAAATCGCCATGCAGGTGGTGGCCGTAGGCTTCATCATCGGCGTGTTGCAGGATTCGGCGGAAACCGCGCTCAATTCGTCCACCGATGTGCTGTTTACCGCGGCGGCGTGCCTGGGCAAGGAAGAGCAGTCGGTTTAAAACAGCCAGCGTAAGCAAGCCCGGCGCCGTTCTTCAATGAAGAACGGCGCCGGGCTTTTTTTGTATGGGCTGGTCGGGTTTTCCGTGCCACGTGCTGGCTCGCAACCACGACAAACATTATGTAACACTGCCAACAGATGCCTCGGTCGATAAGGATTGTTCACCGCCATGCTCGGACAGCACCCCCTGATTCAAAAACTGTACGACTTCGTATACGCCGAACAGGCCGCCAACTGGCAAAAACTTCAAGAGGTATGGGAACGTCCCTTGAAGGACAAGTTGCTGCAGGGCTGGACACAGGGCTTCGTTCGACTCGAACGTGGCGATACAGCCAAATTACTGTGGGCCTACCTCGACGACAACGAATCGCGCTTTCGTGCAGGTGACTTGCTGCGTCTGCATCTGGGCGATGCCCAAGGCCCGCTGCTATGCCAGGCCATGAAGTTCGAAAAGGAAGAGGATGATCGCTGGCTTCTCAGTTCGGATCAGGCAATGCTCATTTGGGAGAGCTATCAGGAAGGTGTTTGCTACGCGGACCCTGATGGCATGGACCTGACGCCGAAATATCTTCAAACCTTGCAGGATATTGAGAGCGACATACACGGTAACAACGCGATTCTTCCTTTGCTCGGCGATGCTCCCAATATCGGCTTCCATGACGCGGACCTCGAATACGCCGAGCAGATCGCGCTCAAAGAGGGCTGCAACCAGAAACAAGCCGAGGCCGTGGGTTTTGCCTTCGGTGCTGAACAGGTCGCCTGCATTCAAGGTCCACCCGGTACCGGCAAGACCAGAGCCCTTGCCCTGATTGCTCAGTTGCTGGTCGAGCGCGGCGAACGGGTGTTCATCACTTCGCATACACACATGGCCATCAACAACGCTCTGAGTAAGATTGCTGCGCGCGATGTGCCGACCGTCAAGGTCGGTGGCCGCCGGGAAGACCTCGACAAACACGTGGACTGGGCAGCCGAACCGGCCAGATGGGAAGGGATGCCAGAGGCAGGTCAAGGTTATGTGATTGGCGCCACGCCTTTTGCAACGTGTTCCTCATTGTCCAATTACAATTTCGACACGGTGATCTTCGACGAGGCCAGTCAGATCACCGTACCTCTCGCCCTGATGGCGATGCGCAAGGGCAAACGCTTTATTTTCATCGGCGACCAGAAACAACTTCCCCCCGTACTGCTTTCTCGCTCGGTTCTGTCAAAAGAATCCATGTCTGTGTTCGCCCGCCTGACGGCTCAGGATGCCGATCACACGGTAATGCTTGAAGAAACCTACCGGATGAATCGCTGGCTGACCCAGTGGCCCAGCCAAATGTATTACGGCGGGCGATTACGCGCCGCCGGGCGAAACAAGGACCGTCTCCTGTCGCCCATTCATCAGGCAGATGTCAGCGAAGCGCTTGATCCGCAAACCTGCGCGGTGTTCATCCCGACGCAGGACGCAAAAGCGCGGAACCGCAACCCAGCAGACGCCAGGTGCGTCGTCCAGTTGTGCCGGCAAGCGAACGACATGGGGCTGCCACTCCATGAAATCGGCATCGTGACGCCCTACCGTGCTCAGGGTCGAGCCATTCGCAAGGCGCTGGCCAAACAGTTCGGCAGCGAGGCCGCCAGTACAATCGTCGCGGATACTGTCGAGCGTATGCAGGGTCAGGAGCGGGAGTTGGTGATCCTGTCCCTGTGCAGTGGCGACGAAGCGTTTATCAGTGCAATCGGGACATTTTTCTTTCAGCCTGAGCGCCTGAACGTTTCCATCACACGCGCGATGACCAAGCTGATCATCATCGGGCCGGAGCTGCAGCACGGGATCATCTGTTCCAGCGAAACAGCACAGGCCTGGGCTGAGCAATACCGCCAGTTGATCAGCCAATGCCATAAGGTAAATTTCCCGCTATGACTCTTTTCATACCCGAATGGCAGCGCAGCAGCGGCTCCCAGCAACAGTGCAAGCGGGTACTCAAGAAGCTTGAGGATGACTACGTCGTCCGCAAATGCCTGACCCAAGACAGTTGGGCACCGGATTTTTTCCTACAGCGCGGTGAGCTTGAGTGGCTGGCGCTGATGGTGTGCGAGTTGCCGTACGATACGCTGGACCCGGACCAGCTGTTTTTGACCGCAGAGCAGACAGCATTCAGCCAGATGCTGGAGAAACTGGGAACATTCGAAACCCAGGCCGGTATCCCGGCCATGCGCAAGATGGTGGTGATGTGGGGCTGCGACTCCGAGCAAAGTAAAATCCTCTGGTCAAGGCATTGCGAAGGTCGGGGAATCTGGCTGATGTCGAAGAAGACGTTCCTTGAGTCCGGTGCAGAACAACTGCCCAAGCTGCTCAAGGCACTGTCTTCGGAAACCCGGCAGACCCTTATGGGCCGTTACTTTTCCGAGGCCGAAATAGCCGGGCTCCGCTCAACACGCCGTCAGTTTTCGCGCGACAACAGTGCCCGCACGCTGCGCTACTTTCTGGACCCTCAGCAAGAGTGGGCCAGCAAGCTCGACCTGGACCTTCCGGATGAGCAAACGGAAATGGCGGGGGATTTTTCCGTGCGGCTGATCAATGGTGTAGCGGGCAGCGGCAAAACGCTTATTGCTGCCAGTCGCGCCTATATCCTGGCCAGGAAATTCCCTGACCAGCAGGTTCTCATGCTGATTCACAACGTTCCTGTCGTGAAAGATCTGAAACACCGCCTGCAGCGCGTCTATGGGGAAATCCCCAAGAACCTCACCATCATGACGGCGCTGGGCTGGATCTCAAGGCAATGGAGGGCGCTGTTTAAAGAAACACTGAAGATGCCTAAGTTCACTACCGAAGCCATAGGCCTTATTCAGCATTTTCGCGACACGGAATACCGGGAACTGAAACCGGACAATAACCAGTTGCTTGATGAGTTCAACTTTATAAACGACAACGTCGTCATCGACGAGCCTGATTATCTCAAGGCAGAACGGGCAGGCCAGGGCTTTGCGCTGCGCAAAGAGGAGCGACAACAGGTCTGGGCGCTGTACGAACGGGTGACCAAAGCCCTGTTCAATCAGCATGGGCTGCGTTTATGGAGCTCGCTCCCCCGTGATCTGTGCCTGGCCAATCGCCCAGACACGCTGGAAGCCTATCAGCACATTCTGGTGGACGAGGCGCAGTTCTTCGCACCGTCGTGGTTCCAACTGATCAAACTCACCCTGGAAAAAACCGAGGGAACGCTGTTTTTATGCGCTGATCCGAATCAGGGCTTTCTGAAGAGCCGCCTTAGCTGGAAACGAGTCGGCCTGGATGTGGCGGGCAAGACCAAAAAGCTGCGCAAATCGTATCGCACCACCCAGGCCATACTAAGCGCTGCCAGCCAGATGCTGGCCGATATTACACAGACCGATCCGGACGAGTATCTGCAACCAGACTTCGACGGTATGGAAGCAGGTACACCGCCGCTGTTTGTTCTGTCGCCCTCTCCACAGGATGCCGTTGTCCAGGCCTGCAATGAAATTGGAGCGCATCGGAACAGCTATGAATTACCGTTGTCGGCGATGTTGCTGCTGTATGGCAAGGGCATAGACAAAGCGCTGTTAATGAAAACCCTGAAGAAGAGTTTCGGCACCGAGCGAATCTGGGACATGAATGATCCAGACGTCGTACCCGGTCATGATGAAACGCTGCGAATCGCGACAGTTGAAAGTGCAACCGGACTGGAAGCCAACGTAGTGTTTCTGGTTGGGCTGGAAAAATTGCTCAGGATTATCGAGCAGAAGGTTGGCATCACGGCCGACGAGCTGGAACAGAATGCTCGCAAGCTGTATATGGCGATGACTCGCGCAGGCCAACGGCTTGTGCTGATCTCGTCTACCCCGCTGCCGGAGAAAATTGCGGGGGTGTTTGTCCACACCGGGATGGAATAAAAAACGCCCAGGGCCATTCGGCAAAGAACAGCTCCGGGCGTTTTTCCGATGCCTGGGCTTAGAAAGCGCCCATGTAGTCACGCTTGCCCACTTCCACACCGTTGTGACGCAACAAGGCGTACGCGGTGGTGACGTGGAAGAAGAACTGCGGCAGGCCGTAGGTCAGCAGGTAGGACTGGCCGCTGAAGCGCTTCTCTTTCGGCGTACCTGGGCGGGTGATGATCTCGATGCCTTCCTTGCCGTCGACTTGCTCGGGCTTGATGGTGTCGACAAACGCCAGCACCTTGGCGATCAGCGCTTGCAGGTCGGCGAAGGTGACTTCGGTGTCTTCGTATTTTGGCACTTCGATCTCAGCCAGGCGTGCGGAAACACCCTTGGCGAAGTCGACGGCGATCTGCACCTGGCGCACCAGTTGGAACATGTCCGGGAACAGCCGCGCTTGCAGCAAGGCGTTGGGTTCGATGTTCTTGGCGGTGGCGTGGGCTTCGGCTTTGTTCAGCACATCGCTCAGGGCGCTGAGCATTTGCTTGAAGACCGGGATGGAGGCGGCGTACAGGGAAATAGTCATGGCAGTCTCATGGGTAGTGGCAGGGTTGGAACCAGCGGCGATTATAGACACGCCAGGCGCTTGTCTTTTATTTTTTCCGGCTTACGCTAGGCGGGGGCGTTCTCAATTAGTTTCCTCGCCGCGCTGGGCCTGGCCCGCTTTAAGGCGACAACGCGGCGGGGAAACTAATTGAGAACGCCCCCATTCACTGCATAGGGAAAGCGCGATGACCGCCGAGCACGACACCGACACCCCTGAGCCGCGCCTGAACAGCACGGAAATTCGCGTCCTGGGTTGCCTGATCGAAAAACAGGCGACCAACCCGGAAACCTATCCCCTGACCCTCAACGCCCTGGTCCTGGCCTGCAACCAGAAGACCAGCCGCGAGCCGGTGATGAACCTGAGCCAGGGCCAGGTTGGCCAGAGTCTGCGAGCACTGGAAGGCCAAGGCTTCACGCGCCTGGTGATGGGCAGCCGTGCCGACCGCTGGGAGCATCGCGTGGACAAGGCGCTGGAACTGGTGCCGGCCCAGGTGATCCTGACCGGGCTGCTGTTCTTGCGTGGGCCGCAGACGGTCAACGAACTGCTGACCCGCAGCGGGCGCATGCATGACTTCGAGGATGCCGAGCAGGTGGTGCACCAGTTGGAGCGCCTGATTGCCCGCGGGCTGGCGCTGCTGGTGCCGCGTCAGGCGGGGCAGCGGGAAGATCGCTATACCCATGCGCTGGGGGATCCGGCGGACATCGAGGTGATTATCGCGGCGCGGGGAAGCCCGGTGGAGCGCTCTGCCGGCGCAGTCTCACTGGATCGTATCGAAGAGCTTGAAGCACGAATTGCAGCTCTGGAGGAGCGATTGGCACAGCTGGAACAGGCCTGACACGGTCAAACATGTGGGAGGGGCTTGCCCCCTCCCACATTTAGAGCTGCAGTGGCCTTCAGTTGCGGGCGAAGGCTACTGCTGCCTGGAACTGTTCATCCGTAGGCCGCACGCCGGTATAAAGCACAAACTGCTCCAACGCCTGGATCGCAATCACCTCCAGCCCAGTGATTACCCGCTTGCCTTTGGCCCGTCCACGCACGATCAGTGGCGTTTCGGCGGGGATCGCCACCACATCGAAGACAGTGTCCGCTGCATCCACGGCATCCGCCTCGAACGCCAGGGCATCCGCCTCGGCCCCGCCGGTCATGCCGATGGGCGTCACGTTGATCAGCATCTGCGGGCGCAAATCGCCCAGTTCCGCCTGCCACTCATACTCCAGGTTATGCGCCAACGCCCGGCCCGCCGCTTCGTTACGCGCCACGATCACACCATTGGCGTAACCGCCATCCCGCAAGGCGCTCGCCACGGCCTTGGCCATACCGCCACTGCCACGCAGGGCGAAGGTCGAATCCTGCGGCACGGCGTGTTTCTTGAGCAATTGTTCGACGGCGATGTAGTCGGTGTTGTAGGCCTTGAGATGGCCATTGGTATTGACGATGGTATTCAGGGAGTCGATGGCTTGAACCGAATCGTCCAGTTCGTCCACTAAGGCAATGGCGGCCTCCTTGAAGGGCATGGACACCCCGCAACCCCGGATGCCCAACGCACGGATACCACCTATCGCGCCGGGCAAATCCTGGCTGCTGAAGGCTTTATAGTAGAAGTTCAGCCCCAGCTGTTCGTACAGGTGGTTATGAAAACGCAAGCCAAAATTCCCAGGGCGGGCCGACAGCGACATGCACAGTTGGGTGTCCTTGTTGGGGTGCATCTGCATGGATAACTCCTTTGAGTAAGCAAATCGGTACAGACCTTACACAACCTTTACCTAGCGGCCGTGCTGTTTTTCAGAAATACGTTGTCTTAAAAGTATCCCCGCGACATTACTTGAGTCTATTGATTGCAGACCACAAGCGCAGGGGCTAACCGAGGAATGACCATGATTCGTACAATCCCCAAGATCGCCTTGCTGGTAGGTGCACTCGCTATGGCAGGCCAAGCCTCCGCCCATGGTGGTGGATGGGGTGGCCCAGCCGTCTTGGGTGCCCTGGTCGGCGCCGCCGTAGTGGGCTCCGTGGTGGCCAGCCAGCCCCGTGAGGTCTATGTGCAGCAGCCGGTCTACGTGCAACCACAGCCGGTGTATGCCGCGCCCCCGCCCGTCTACTACGCACCACCGCCACCGGTGTACGTGCAGCAGGAGGTCTATTACCGCCCGGCGCCGGTCTACTACGGCCCACCGCGTGGCTACTATGGCCCGCCCCACGGCTATTACCGCCGCGGCTGGTAAGTCTCAACCGTCAGCTATGCAACAGGCCTCGCCCACCCGCGGGGCCTTTTCTTGTGGGTAACGTCCGGATTTATCCTGCCAAGGTCGCTCTGAGGACAATGGCCGGGCTGCAATCCCACATGATTAAGGTCGAAAGTCTACTTGCCCGAACGGGGCTCACGCTGTCATGTTTGTGTCACGACACACTCCCACTATCAATCCTGTCCACTCCATAACAACAAGGACGACTGACCATGCCCACACAAAATCCGCACCGCACCGCTGGCCTGTGTACGTCCAGCAAGGTCTACAGCGCCCTCACGGAGCTCAAGCACCTGGAAGGCCACCGCAGCGCCAAGTTCCTCGCGCTGCTGGCGGAAAACCTGGTGCACAAAGGCCTGCTTAATGAGCAGGAAGTGGTGAGCATGCTCGATCAAGTGGTCGACTGAGGCCTTTTGTTGATGTCGACTATCGAGCCAGATGATTTTTCCTGAGCGCCTGTGCCCCGTAAGGTGACCTCCATAGCGATTGGAGGTCCTTATGCCCACTGTTCAAATCATGTCCGTCATCGGCAGCGCCGTCCCTGCCCCGCTTCGAGAGCTGGGTTTATTGGCTTGCTGGTACGTGGTGCGCGACGGCGAAGCCATCAGCGGCCCGCTGACGACTAAAGACGCAGCGGAGAAGCAGTTACAAGCTACAAGCTACAAACTTGAAGCTTGAAGCTTGAAGCTGCCCCTCTACGGCAACGGCAACTTGACCCGCGGCTTGCTTTCGACAAACAACGCCCAACTGGACATGAACAACGCCGCCACCAGCGGCCCGATCACAAATCCGTTGAGGCCGAATACCGACAGGCCGCCCAGGGTCGAGATCAGGATCAGGTAGTCCGGCATCTTGGTGTCCTTGCCCACCAGGATCGGGCGTAATACGTTGTCCACCAGGCCGATCACAAACACGCCGAACAGGCCCAGCACCACACCCTGCCAGATCGAACCGCTCAACAGGAAGTAGGCGGCCACCGGCCCCCACACAATGCCCGCGCCCACGGCCGGCAGCAGTGACAGAAACGCCATCAACACCGCCCACAGCAACGCACTGGGAATGTCCAGGAACCAGAAGATCAAACCACCCAGCGCCCCCTGGGTCACGGCCACCAGCACGTTGCCCTTGACCGTGGCGCGCACCACCCGATTGAACTTGAGCTGCAACCGACGCTTCTGCGGCTCGGCCAGCGGCACCGCCGTGCGGACCTTGCGCACCAGTTCCGGGCCGTCCCGCAGCAGGAAAAACAGCAGGTACAGCATGATGAAAAAACTCACCAGGAAATCAAACGTGCCCTGACCGAAGCTGAACGCCTGGGTCGCAAAGAACTGGCTGCCCTGCATCGCGCTCTTGACGATCTTCTCGCGCAGCCCTTCCAGGTTGCCCATGCCGAAGCGGTCCAGCAGGTGCTGGAAGTACGGCGGCAGGAAGTTCTTGAACTGCTCGATATAGCCGGCCACGTCCAGCTTGCCACTCTCGACGTTTTTGTACAGCGTGGCGCCCTCTTGCACCAGCAATGCGCTGGTAATGATCACCGGCAGGATCGCGATCACCAGGCACACCATCAAGGTGGCCAGGGACGTCAGGTTGCGGTTCCAGCCGAAGCGCTGCTGCAGGCGACGCTGCATCGGCGCAAAGATGATGCCGAGGATCACCGCCCAGAACACTGCACCGTAGAACGGCAGCAATATCCAGATAAAGGCGACGGTCACCAGGGCCAGCAGTAGCAGCAGGGTCTTGAATTGCAGGTTGGTTTGATTCATGTCCGATCCATGTCAGAAAAGCAGGCCGCGCGTGTGCGTCCAGCTGCTTAGTCCACCGCAAATCCCGGGAGTGCCATCTTTGTTGCGGTAAGCGTAGACCCAGATCAATAAAGCCCGGCACATGTTGGGCTACGCTCGCGGCCTTTTGCGATCCGATCCCCATGCCTCTCGTCCTTGCCCCCGAACTGCTCGCCCCCGCCGGCACCCTGAAAAACATGCGCTACGCCTTCGCCTACGGCGCCGATGCAGTCTACGCCGGCCAGCCGCGCTACAGCCTGCGGGTGCGCAACAACGAGTTCGACCACGCCAACCTGGCGCTCGGCATCCAGGAAGCCCACGCGCTGGGCAAGCGGTTCTACGTGGTGGTGAACATCGCGCCACACAATGCCAAGCTCAAGACCTTCCTCAAGGACCTCGCCCCGGTGATCGCCATGGGCCCGGATGCGCTGATCATGTCCGACCCGGGCCTGATCATGCTGGTGCGCCGACACTTCCCGATGATGCCGATCCATCTGTCGGTGCAGGCCAATACGGTGAACTGGGCCAGCGTGGAGTTCTGGCAGCAGCAAGGGATTTGCCGGGTGATCCTGTCACGGGAGCTGTCCCTGGAAGAAATCGGCGAGATTCGCCAGCAGGTGCCGGCCATGGAGCTGGAAGTGTTTGTCCACGGTGCCTTGTGCATGGCCTATTCCGGGCGCTGCCTGCTCTCGGGCTACATGAACAAGCGTGACGCCAACCAGGGCACCTGCACCAATGCCTGCCGCTGGAAATACCAGGCCACCCCGGCGGTGGAAAACGCCACGGGCGATATTGTCCAGGTGTATCAACCGGAACCCACACTGGGGATCGGCGCGCCCACCGACCAGGTGTTCCTGCTGCAGGAAGCCAACCGCCCCGACGAACAGATGCCCGCCTTCGAGGATGAACACGGCACCTACATCATGAACGCCAAGGACCTGCGCGCCGTGCAGCATGTGGAGCGCCTGACCCACATGGGCGTGCATTCGCTGAAGATCGAAGGCCGCACCAAATCGCATTTCTACTGCGCCCGCACGACCCAGGTGTACCGCCAGGCAATCGATGATGCCGTGGCCGGCCGTGCGTTTGACCGCAACTTGATGACCGACCTGGAATCCCTGGCCCAACGCGGCTACACCGAAGGTTTCCTGCGCCGCCACGTGCACGACGAATACCAGAATTACCAGAACGGCAGCTCAGTGTCCGAGCGCCAGCAGTTTGTTGGCGAATTGACCGGCGAGCGCCGCGGCGAGTTGGCCGAGGTCAAGGTGAAGAACCGCTTTGCCGTCGGCAATCATCTGGAATTGATGACCCCCGCCGGCAACTTTCACTTTGACCTGTCCAGTCTGCACAACGCCAAGGGTGAAGCCATCGAAGTGGCGCCGGGGGATGGGCACACGGTGTATGTGCCCCTGCCAGCGCAGGTGGATCTGCGCTTTGGGTTGTTGATGCGCGATCTCTAGATCCTGAACTGCCCCACCAACTGCCCCAACCGCTGGCCCAGGTCCGCCAGACTGCGCGAGGTCTGGGCGCCCAACTGGGTTTCATCGGCCACGCTGTCCACCGCCACGGCAATCTGATGCACGCTGCGGTTGATCTCTTCGGCGACGGCGGTCTGTTCTTCGGCAGCGCTGGCAATCTGCGCGTTCATCGAGTTGATGGTGCCGATCAACTGGGCCATGGTGTCCAGGGACGCCCCGGCTTCGTTGGCCTTAGCCGAGGTGCCGTCGCCGGCATCGCTGGAGCGGCGCATGGCATCCACGGCCGCTTCGGTGCCTTTTTGCAGGCGGTCGATCATGCCCTGGATTTCCTGGGTGCTGGTTTGCGTGCGGCTGGCCAGGGCGCGCACCTCGTCGGCGACCACGGCAAAACCGCGCCCGGCCTCCCCTGCCCGCGCGGCCTCGATCGCCGCGTTGAGGGCCAGCAGGTTGGTTTGTTCGGCAATCGAGCGGATCACGCCGAGCACGCTGACAATCGACGACACGTCCTGCTGCAGGCTGTCGAGGGACACACCGCTGCTGCGGATGTCATTCACCAGCGCATGGATCTGCGCGATGCTGCCGTCCACCACGCGCTTGGCGGCCTGGCCTTCGGCGTCGGTCTGTTGCGCGGCCACGGAGGCGCCCTGGGCACTGCGCGCCACTTCTTGCGCTGCGGAGGACATCTGATTGATGGCGGTGGCCACCTGGTCGGTCTCGTGACGCTGGCGTTCCATGGCCTGCTCAGAACGCTGGGCCTGGTCGGACACCTGGCTGACCAGGCCGGTGAGTTGGGTGGTCATCTCGGTGATCTGGCGCACCAGGCCATGGATCTTGTCGACAAAGCGGTTGAACGCACCAGCCAGGTCGCCCAGCTCGTCCTGGCTGGTGATGGCCAGGCGGCGGGTCAAATCGCCTTCGCCGGCAGCAATGTCGTCGAGGTTGGCTTTCATCAAATGCAGCGGGCGCAAAATGGTGTTGGCCAGCAGCATGCCGGCAGCGGCGATCACCAGCAACACCACCACGGCCACGCCGAGGATGCTCAGCAGCACGCCTTCCATGCGCGTTTTCACTTTGGCTTCGACCACCGCCACCTGGGCTTCGATGCCATCCAGGTTCACCGAGGTACCGATGACCATGTCCCACTTGGGCAGGTATTCGGTGTAGCCCATCTTGGGCACCAGTTCGGTCTGGCCGGGCTGGGTCGAGCTGTATTGCAGGTAGTGGGTGCCGTCCTTGCCGACCTTGACCAGGTCGCGGTTGACGTAGACACCGTTGGGATCACGGTTGTCCTTGAAGCTCTTGCCCACGCCGTCGGGGCTGTTGCCCTTGAACAGGCGGATGGTCTCGGAGTCGTAGCCGAAGAAGTAACCGTCCTTGCCGTAGCTGGTGTTGGACAGCAGCTTGACCACCTCGGCCCGCGCCGCCGTATCGCCGGGGGCGGCCGCGTCATAGAGCGGCTTGATGGTGGTCATGGCCACTTCCACATAACTTTGCAGGGTGGCCTTGGCGTTGTTGAGCAGGCGCTGGCGGGTTTCATCCACCTCATTGCGCGCCTGGCCCTGGAGTATCCACACGGTGGTCAGGCTGATGACCACGGCGAACAGCAACACCGGCACAACGGCGAGGGACAGGACTTTGGCCTTCAGGCTCAGACGCATGGCTTTTCTCTCTTATTGGGCGACTTGAGAGGTTATCGGCCAGCGCCGGTGAATCTGTAGATCAGAGCGTCATCGCCGCCAACCAGCCAAACGCCAGCAATGGGAGGTTGTAGTGCAGGAACGTCGGCACCACGGTGTCCCAGATATGGTGATGCTGGCCGTCGATATTCAGGCCGGAGGTCGGGCCCAGGGTGGAGTCCGAGGCGGGCGAACCGGCATCACCCAGCGCCCCGGCGGTGCCGACGATGCACACGATGGCCAGCGGGCTGAAGCCCAGTTGCACACACAGCGGCACGAAAATCGCCGCCAGGATCGGTACTGTGGAAAACGACGAGCCGATGCCCATGGTCACCAGCAGCCCCACCAGCAACATCAACAACGCCCCCACCCCACGGCTATGGCCGATGAACGCCGCCGAGGTTTCCACCAGCGAGCGTACGTCGCCGGTAGCCTTGAGCACTTCGGCAAAGCCTGACGAGGCGATCATGATGAAGCCGATCATCGCCATCATCTTCATGCCTTCGGTAAACAGGTCGTCGGTGTCGCGCCAGCGCACGATGCCCGAGACCGAGAAGATCAGGAACCCGGCCAAGGCGCCGATAATCATGGAGTCCAGCCACAACTGGATGATGAACGCCGAGGCAATCGCCAGGCCCGCCACCGCCAGGGTCAGCGGGTTGTACTGCACCGCCACTTGCTCGACCCGCTCGATTTTCTCCAGGTCATACACGCGCTTCTTGCGGTAGCTGATAAACACCGCCACCAGCAGCCCGACCACCATGCCCAGCGCCGGCAGGCTCATGGCGTGGGTGACGTTGACCTGGCTGATGTCCACGCCGCTCTTGGCCACGTTGGCCAGCAGGATCTGGTTGAGGAAGATATTGCCGAAGCCCACCGGCAGGAACATGTACGGCGTGATCAGGCCGAAGGTCATCACGCAGGCGATCAGGCGGCGGTCCAACTGCAATTTGGTCAGCACATACAACAGGGGCGGCACCAGCAACGGGATAAACGCGATATGGATCGGCAGGATGTTCTGCGACGCAATCGCGACCACCCACAGCAGGCCGATCAGCAGCCATTTGACGTGGTTGCCGCCGCTGGCTTGCTGACGGTCGACCAGCAGCAAGGCCCTGTCCGCCAGGGCGTGGGCCAGGCCGGACTTGGCAATCGCCACGGCGAAAGCGCCGAGCAAGGCGTAGGACAAGGCCACGGTCGCCCCCCCTCCCAAGCCACCGTTGAACGCCTTGAGCGTGGCCTCGATGCCCAGGCCACCGGTCAGGCCGCCCACCAGGGCGCCGACAATAATGGCGATGACCACATGCACGCGGGACAGGCTGAGCACCAGCATGGTGCCGACCGCGGCGATGACTGCGTTAATCATGGTTACCTCAAGCAGAAACATACAAAACAGGCATGCCCGCGCCCGGGCGGCCATCGGATGGCAGCCGGCGTGCAGGCTTGAAGGAGGTCTTATTAGAGGGCGCGCACTGTGCAGCAGGTCGCGCCACATGTCAAAAAGCGACGCCGCTTTCAGGTTTAAATTGATCGTTTGAATAAAGAAAATTCCAGATCGGCCGATAACCGTGCTCTATGTGTTTTCAGGTAAGGATGTACCGATGTCCCTCAGACAGCTCTCCATTCAATGGAAAATCACCCTGCTCGCCGGCCTGTGCCTGCTGGGGATCGTGACCCTGCTGGTGGGTTTGTCGTTGTACCGCATGGCGCAGAGTTCCGAGCAGGTCAAGGCTTCCAGCATGCAGATGCTCGATGAAGCGGCCCAGGCTCGCATCGAGGCCCAAGGTGAGGTGCAGGCCGCGGGCATCCGCCGGCAATTCATGGACGCCTATCAATATGGGCACGGGTTTTCCCGCCAGGTCCTGTTCCTGCGTGAGCAAGCCGAAAAACGCTTCCTCGACGCCTTCGACACCCGCGAAGACCTGACCCGCCAGGTCAAGGCCGCCCTGCAGGCCAACCCGGAACTGCTGGGGCTGTCCCTGGTATTCGAAGCCAATGCGCTGGATGGCAAGGATGAGTTGTTTGCCGACCAGGCCGAACTGGGCAGCAACGACAAGGGCCGCTTCGCCCTGTACTGGTCGCAGCCGACGCCGGGCACGCTGACATCGATGGCACTGCCGGAAAGCGACATGTCCGACACCCGCGTCGGCCCCAGCGGCGAACCGGCCAACGCCTGGTTCACCTGCCCGCGCAGCACCTTCAAGCCGTGTGTGATCGAACCGTACTTTTATGTGATCGACGGGCAAAACGTGCTGATGACCAGCATCGTGTTTCCGTTGACGGTCAATGGCAAGGTGATCGCTTCGCTGTCGGTGGACATCAACCTCAACAGCCTGCAGGCCGTGAGCCAGCAGGCCAGCCAGAAGCTGTATGACGGCCAGACCCAGGTCAGTATCCTCAGCCCCACCGGTTTGCTTGCCGGCTACAGCGCGGACGCCAGCCAGTTGAGCAAACGCCTGGATCAGGTCGATACGCAAAGCGGCGCGCAATTGATCAGCGCCCTGGCCGGCGGGACACAGACCCGCAGTCTGCGCACCGACCATCAACTCAAGGTGCTGGCGCCGTTCGCGCCGATTCCCGACGGCAAGCCATGGGGGGTGTTGCTGGATGTACCGGAAAAAGTCCTGGTGGGGCCGGCTGAAGCACTGAAGACCCAGATGGACGCCGATAATACCCGCGGCACCCTGCTGGAACTGGGCTTGGGCCTGCTGGCTGCCGTGATCGGCCTGATCCTGGTCTGGCTGATGGCCCGCAGCGTGACCCGACCGATCCTCGGCGTGGCCCATATGCTTGAAGACATCGCCAGCGGCGAAGGCGACCTGACCCGCCGCCTGGCGTATGACAAACAGGACGAACTGGGCCAGCTCGCCGGCTGGTTCAACCGTTTCCTCGACAAGCTGCAACCCATCATTGCCGAAGTCAAACGCTCGGTGCAGGACGCCCGTGGCACCGCCGACCAGTCCGCCGCGATTGCGACGCAAACCAGCGCCGGCATGGAGCAGCAGTACCGCCAGGTCGACCAGGTGGCCACCGCCTCCCACGAAATGAGCGCCACCGCCCAGGACGTGGCCCGCAGCGCCGCCCAGGCGGCCCAGGCCGCGCGGGATGCCGACCAGGCTACCCGCGACGGCCTGACAGTGATCGACCGCACCACCACCAACATCGGCCAACTGGCGGCCGATATGAGCACCGCCATGGCCCAGGTCGAAGGCCTGTCTGCCAACAGTGAGAAGATCGGCTCCGTGCTCGAAGTGATTCGCGGCATCGCCGAGCAAACCAACCTGCTGGCGCTCAACGCGGCAATCGAAGCCGCCCGCGCCGGTGAGGCCGGCCGGGGGTTTGCCGTGGTCGCCGACGAGGTACGCAACCTGGCACGGCGGACCCAGGAGTCGGTGGAGGAAACCCGCCTGGTGATCGAGCAATTGCAGAGCGGTACCGAAGAGGTCGTCGGCTCCATGGGCAACAGCTATCGCCAGGCCCAGGGCAGTGTCGAACAGGTCGGCGAGGCCGTTACCTCCCTGCGCCAGATCGGCGATGCGGTCACGGTGATCAGCGACATGAACCTGCAAATCGCCAGCGCTGCCGAAGAACAAAGCGCGGTGGCCGAAGAGATCAACCACAATGTGGCGACCATTCGCGATGTGACCGAGTCGTTGTCGGAACAGGCCAATGAGTCGGCGCGGGTGAGCCAGGCGTTGAACAGCCTGGCCAATCAGCAGCAGGGGTTGATGGACCAGTTCCGCGTCTGAGTGATCGCTCCTACGCGTGGATACCGTCTTATCCAACACCACACACATCCGTAGCAGCTGCCGAGCCTTGGCGAGGCTGCGTCGGCCGCGACTCGAGCTTGAATCGGCAGTGCGGCCGACGCAGCCTCGCTTGCGCTCGGCAGCTGCTACGGGGGTGGGGCCGTGAGGTGGATTGGTTTTCGTAGCAGCTGTCGAGCGCAAGCGAGGCTGCGTCGGCCGCGGCTCGAGCTTGAGTCGGCAGCGCGCCTGACGCAGCCTCGCTTGCGCTCGGCAGCTGCGGATTTGCGCGGTGTTGGATAAGACGGTATCTACGGGGGTGTTTTCAGATCTGGCGGCGTGGCAATTCGATCAGTGCCTTGAGCCCGCCCAGCTCGCTCTCCTGCAACTGCAACACCCCGCCCCACACCTCGACAATGTCGCGCACGATCCCCAGCCCCAGGCCATGGCCGTCGATCTGTTCGTCCAGGCGTGCACCGCGGCTGAAGACCTGGTCACGCTGGGCCTCGGGAATCCCGGGACCGTCATCTTCCACCGCCAGCAGGTAAGCATGCGGCGTCTCGCTGACGCTCACGCGCACCTCCGCATCCGCCCATTTGCAGGCGTTGTCCAGCAGGTTGCCGAGCAGCTCCAGCAGGTCTTCGCGGTCCCAGGGCAGTTGCAGACCCGGCGCGACGTGGTAACTGAGGTCCAGGTGTTCGCCATGGATCATGTTCAACGTGGCGAGCAGGCCGGGCAGTTCTTGTTCACAGTCGAACAAGGCACCCGGCAGGGTTTCGCCGGCCAGCCGGGCGCGATTGAGTTCACGGTTGAGGCGTTGTTGCACCTGCTCCAATTGTTCGCGCAGCAGTTTGCTCAGTTCGGGGTGATCCTTGAGCGCCTCGCTCGAGGCGGCGCTCAACAGCACCGCCAGCGGGGTTTTCAGCGCATGCCCAAGGTTGCCGAGGGCATTGCGCGAACGTTTGAGACTGTCTTCGGTGTGGGCCAGCAGGTGGTTGATCTGGGCGACCAGTGGTTCCAGTTCCAGCGGCACCTGGGTGTCGAGTTGCGAGCGTTGGCCTTGTTGCAGTTGGGCGATCTGGTTACGCGCGTTTTCCAGCGGGCGCAAGGCGCGACGTACGGTGACTCGCTGCAAAAACAACACCAGCAGCAGTGCCGCCAGCCCCAGCACCAGGCCGATCCGACGCATCAGGCGAAAACTTTCCCGCACCGGGGTGTAGTCCTGGGCCACGCTGATGGAAATCGATTGGCCAAAGCGCTTGTAGTCCGAACGCAGCACCAGCAATTGCTGGCCTTCGGGCCCCAATTGCAGGTTGCCCTTGAGCCCGGCCTCGGGCAGTCGGGGCAATTCCTGGTCCCACAGCGAACGGGAGCGCCAGTGAGTGTCGGCAAAATCGATACGGAAATAATGCCCGGAAAACGGCCGCTGGTAGGCCGGCGACAGGCGCTGCTCATCCAGTTGCACACCGTTGGGCCCGCGTACCAGGGCGACCAGCAGGTTCTCGGCATCGTTGCGCAACCCCGCTTCCAGGTAGCGTTGCAAACCGGCCTCGAACAACCACAGGCTGGTTTGCGCCAGTACCACGCCGACGATCACCATCACGCTGATCAGGCCCAGGCTCAGGCGGCGCTGAATCGACTTCATGCAGGGCTGGCGCCAAAGCGGTAACCCTGGCCCCGCCGGGTTTCGATCACGCTGCGGCCGAGTTTGCGGCGCAGGTGGTTGACGTGCACTTCCAGCACGTTGGAGTCGCGCTCGGTCTCGCCGTCGTACAGGTGCTCGGCCAGGTGGCTTTTCGAGAGGATCTGTTCGGGGTGCAGCATGAAGTAGCGCAACAGGCGAAATTCTGCGGCGGTCAGTTGGATCTCGTCGCCATCGCGCAGCACGCACTGGCGGCCTTCGTCCAGGTGCAGGCCGGCAGCTTGCAAGGTGGGTTGGTTGGCCTGCCCGTGGGAGCGGCGCAACAGCGCCTGGATGCGCAGGTGCAGCTCTTCGGGGTGAAACGGTTTGCTCAGGTAATCGTCGGCACCGGCCTTGAGCCCTTCGATGCGCTCGGCCCAGGAGTCGCGGGCGGTGAGGATCAACACCGGGGTGGTCAGCGCGGCGGCGCGCCATTGCGCCAGCACCTCAAGGCCGGGCAAACCGGGCAGGCCGAGGTCGAGGATGATCAGGTCGTAGGGTTCGCTGCGGCCCTGATACGCGGCGTCACGGCCGTCGGCCAGCCAGTCGACGGCATAACCCTGGCGCTGCAGGCCGGCCAGCAGTTCATCGGCCAGGGGTACGTTGTCTTCCACCAGGAGCAGGCGCATCAGTCTTCCTCATCTTTGATCAGTACACCGTTGGTGGCGTCGAGTTTGATCTCGCGCACCACGCCGTCGGTGGTCACCAGTTCCACTTCGTAGGCATATTGGCCGTGCTTTTTCTCAAGCTCGGCTTCCAGCAGGCGCGAGCCGGGATACCGCGCCATGGCCTGCTGCAACAGTTGCTCCAGAGGCAGGATCACCCCCTGCTGGCGCAGCGCCAAGGCTTCGTCCTGGTTGAGGTCGCGGGCCTGCAAGCCTGAGCAGAACACCACCAGCACCAACGCCACTCGACTGCCGGCGCGTAAATTTACCTTCATTACGTATCCTGATGATTCTTGAGAACCTGCCCGGTAAGCGCGTCCAATTCGACCTCCCATTCAATGCCGTCGGCATCTTGCAGTTCGACTTCATAGACATACTTGCCGTAAGCCTCGTCCAGGTCGGTGTCCAACAGCGTTGAACCGGGGTGCAGGGCCTGGGCTGTGGCTTCGAGCTGGTCGAAAGCGACAATTGTAACAGTGGCGGGCACGATCAGTGGTTTGTCGGGGTCCACGGCTCCGGCCTGAGTCGCCGTGGAGGCGATGATAGCGGCGGCGACCAGAGCAGTGAGGCGTTTCATGATGAGTCTCCGTTACACGATGTTTTTCCTACGCCGGCCACGGTAGCGGCTGCAACTTAACTGAAACTGAATTGCCACCATGGCAATTTCCAGCAGGCGCGACGGGCTACGATGTTTATTCAGGACTCACGCGGTATCGTTAACGTTTTTCGCGAGCACGCTTGCGCCTACACCTCGCTTCAACAGAGACCGGTATGACAGCCATCCATATCAAGTTCCCCGCCCTGACCCTCAAGGCCGGCAAACGCGCCTTTGCGCACATTCGCGAACAGGGTTTCAAGCCTGCGGATGTCGGCATCCTTCCCGGTGCGGCCGGCGGCCCCAAGGCGCTGGGGATCCAGGGCCTGGACCTGGCGCTGTTCGGCGACTGGCTGCCGCGCGCACCGCGGGAGCGGGCGTTGATCGGCGCATCGATCGGTTCCTGGCGGTTTGCCAGCGCCTGCCTGCCCGACCCGGTGCAAGGCCTGCTGGACCTCGGCCGCCTGTACAACGAACAACGCTTTGCCAAAGGCGTGACCATGGCCGAAGTCAGCCGCAGCTGCCAGCGCATGCTCGACGACCTGCTGGCCGGCCGCGATGCACGGGTGCTGGACAACCCCGACTACCGGCTGAACATCATGGTGGTCAAGAGCCACGGCCTGCTCGCCGATGACCACCGTGGGCGCCTGGGTTTGGGCCTGTCATCGGTGATTGCCGACAACCTGCGCGGCCGTGCGCGGCTGGCGCGGCATTTCGAGCGGCTGATCATCCACGACCCGCGCCAGGCACCGCCGGTGCACCCGCTGAAGGATTTTCCATCGCGCTTTCTTGAGCTGGACATGGGTAACCTGCGCCAGGCGCTGCTGGCGTCCGGGTCGATCCCCATGGTGATGCAAGGCGTGCGCGACCTGCCCGGAGCCGGCACCGGCACTTACCGCGACGGCGGCCTGCTGGACTACCACCTCGACCTGCCCTACCACGGCGACGACATCGTGCTGTACCCGCACTTCACCGACCGGGTCATCCCCGGCTGGTTCGACAAGGGCCTGCCATGGCGGCGCAGCAACCCACAAGGCTTGCAGGATGTGTTGCTGCTGGCGCCGTCCAGGGACTACCTGGCCCGCCTGCCCCACTGCAAACTGCCGGACCGCAGCGACTTCAAGCGCTTCATGGGCGACGACCCGAGCCGCAACAAGTACTGGCAAACCGCGATGAGCGAGAGCCGGCGGCTGGGGGATGAGTTTCTGCAGCTGGCCGATAACGGTGGCCTGGGCGAGCGCTTGCAGGCGCTTTGACCCAGCGGTATGCGCGGCATGGGATCAAGCTGTTAAACTCGCCGCCTGCCAGATACCTGACCGAGCTGAAAATACTGTGGAAATCTTCAAAGAGTTTACCTTCGAGTCCGCCCACCGCCTGCCCCACGTACCGGAAGGCCACAAGTGCGGGCGCCTGCATGGGCATTCGTTCAAGGTGGCGATCCACCTGAGCGGCGACCTGGATCCCCATACCGGCTGGATTCGTGACTTCTCGGAGATCAAGGCGATTTTCAAGCCGCTCTACGAACGCCTCGACCACAACTACCTCAATGACATCCCAGGCCTGGAAAACCCCACCAGCGAAGTGCTGACCAAGTGGATCTGGACTGAACTCAAGCCGCTGCTGCCGGAGCTCAGTGCGATCCGCATCCACGAGACCTGCACCAGTGGCTGCATCTATCGCGGCGAGTAAACCTGCGCTGTTAAAAAACCACCCTTGCGGTGGTTTTTTTGTGCCTCCCGTAGCACCCTTCCACCCTTGCCCTTCTTCGCGACCGAGGAGATGTCCATGGAAACTACCTGGCTGGCCCAGGCCAAACGCTTGCAAGCATTGGCCTCCACGGGGCTGCACTTTTGCACCGATGATTTCGAGCGCGAACGCCTGGAAGAAATCGCCGAGATTGCCCACAGCATGCTGGCACAGCTGGGCAACGTGCCGCTGGAGCGCATCACCGGGCTGGTGTCGGATTTCGCCCAGCGCTATTCGACGCCGATGATCGACGTACGTGGCGCGGTGATCGAGGGTGAGCGGATTCTGCTGGTGCGCGAGGCCACCGACGGTTGCTGGGCGCTGCCCGGTGGTTATGCCGATATCGGGTTGTCGGCGGCGGAAAACATCATCAAGGAAATTCGCGAGGAAGCCGGGCTGAGCGTTACTGCGCGGGCACTGTATAGCGTCACCCACAAGGCCAAGGGGCTGTACCGGCCGGATGTGCGGGATTTCTACAAGTTGTATTTCCTGTGTGAACGGGTGGATCAACTGGCGCCGGTGGCCGGGTTCGAGACCACCGAGGTGGGCTTTTTCAGCCTGGACGAGCTGCCGCCGCTGTCCCGTGGGCGCACCATCGAAAGTGATCTGGAGGCGGCGTTCGCCTTTCATCGCGGCGAGACCACGCAGACGCTGTTCGACTGATCCAATTTGTATCACTGCTGCACCGCTTTCGTGCCCGACTGGGCACAACGAACACTCCCGCCTGCGTTCCCCGCCTGTTTGGCTATAAATACTGTGCACAGTGCACAGCGACAACCGTGCGCCTGTCACTGCCGGTGATTTGGCACGCCCGGTGCAACAGGCCTGCGTCACTCATTCAGGGAGCACGCACATGACGCAGCAAGAACCGGGCAACGATTACCCCTTAAGCGAAGTCCCCATGCATGCGCGCAAAGGCCTGGCGTCGACCGCCATGGTGCTGCTGGGCTTTACCTTTTTTACCGCGACCATGTTTGCCGGCGGCAAGCTCGGGGTGGCGTTCAGTTTCACCGAGATGCTCGGCGTGGTGGCCTTGGGTAACCTGCTGTTGGGTATCTACGCCGCAGGCCTGGGTTACATCGCGTTCAAGAGCGGGTTGAACTCGGTGTTGATGGGCCGCTTCTGCTTTGGCGAGGTGGGCAGCAAGCTCAGTGACTTGATCCTCGGGTTCACCCAGATCGGCTGGTACGCCTGGGGCACCGCCACGGCGGCCGTGGTGCTGGGCAAGTATTTCGAGCTGAGCCAGGGCAGCGTGCTGGCGTTGATGGTGCTGTTCGGCCTGGTGTTTTGCGCCACGGCCTACGTGGGCTATCGCGGGCTGGAGATTCTTTCCTACATCGCGGTGCCAGCCATGGGCCTGTTGCTGTTGCTGTCGATGTGGGTCGCCACGGTGAAAGTCGGCGGGCTGGATGGGCTGCTGGCGGTGGTGCCGACCGGCGAGCTGGATTTGTCCACGGCGATCACCCTGGTGTTCGGCACGTTCGTCAGCGGCGCCACCCAGGCCACCAACTGGACGCGGTTTTCCCGCTCGGCCAAGGTCGCGGTGCTGGCCAGCCTGATCGGGTTCTTTATCGGCAATGGTTTGATGGTGCTGATCGGCGCCTATGGCGCGATCGTCTACCAACAGCCCGACGTGGTCGAAGTGTTGCTGCTGCAAGGCTTTGCCATGGCGGCAATGGCCATGTTACTGCTCAATATCTGGAGCACCCAGGACAACACCATCTACAACTTCGCCGTGGCCGGCTGCAACCTGCTGCGCACCAAGCGGCGCAAAACCGTGACCTTGGCGGGTGCGGTGATCGGCACCTTGCTGGCGTTGCTGGGTATGTACGACATGCTGGTGCCGTACCTGATCCTGCTGGGCACGGTGATTCCGCCGATTGGCGGGGTGATCATGGCGGACTTCTTCTACCGCTGGCGCGGCCACTACCCGCGCCTGGCGGATGCGCGCCTGCCAGCCTTCAACTGGGCCGGGCTGGTGGCGTACGCAGTGGGTACCGTGCTGGCGTTCAACTCGCCGTGGATCGCGCCGTTGGTGGGCATCGCTGCCGCGTCGCTGACCTACGTCGCGCTCACCGCCGTGCTGCGCGTGCCTTTGGCTGATGCCCGGGCATGAGCCTGACCATTGCGGATGTACTGGCGTTGCCGGGACTGGAATCCATGCGCCTGCGCGCCGGCGCTGCCGCCCTGGATAACGTCGTGCGTTGGCCTTATGTGGCGGAAAACAGTGGGATCGCCGAGTGGGTGCTGGGCGGTGAATTGGTGTTCGTCACCGGCATCAACCACCCACGGGATGAGGCCAACCTCCTGCAACTGCTGGACGAAGCCTGCCAGCGCCAAGTGGCCGGGTTGGTGATCCTGACGGGAGCGGCGTATATCCAGGCAATTCCCCAGCGCTTGCTCGACGCCGCCGAAACCGCCGGCATGCCGCTGATCGAACAGCCCTACTCGCTGAAAATGGTACTGGTGACCCAGGCGATTGGTTCGGCGCTGATCCAGTCCGAGCAACTGGGACGCTCGCGGCACGACGTGCTGGAGCGCTTGCTGAGCGGGGATTATCAATCCCTGGATTTGCTGCTGCATCGGGCCGTGCAATTGAATATGCCACTGGCCGGGCATTGGCAGGTCGCCCAACTGCAATTGGAAGGCAGTGAGTTGCTGTTTGCCCAGGGTGACGCGGCACAGGTGGAGGCACAGCTGGCGCGGCAACACGACGGTATCAGTCGGCGCTTGCGTCAATTATCGGCGGTACTGCCGGTACTGGGGCGCGCCGGACAATGGACCCTGCTGCTGCCGGCACCGGATGCCGTCACGGCCTTGGCCAACCGCCAGCAACTGGCCAACTGGCTGAACCCGCTCAACCTGCGCCTGGCGCCGCTGAAATTGTTTATCGGCCTGAGCGCCGCTGCACACCCACCCGCGCGCCTGGCCCAGGCGCAGGACGAAGCACGCCAGGCATTGGTGGCGGCACGACGCTTCAGCGAGCGTGCCGGGCTGTGCGTGTATGACGAACTGGGCGTGCTCAAGCTGCTCAGCGGTGTGCGTGATCGCGCCCTGCTCGACCAGTTCCTCAATGAACGCCTGGGCCCGCTGCTGCGTCACGACCTGCACCACGGGCCCAGCCTGATGCCGACCCTGGAAGCCTGGTTTCACGAGAATGGTAACCTTGTGGCTGCCGCCCAGCGCCTGGCCTTGCACCGCAATACCCTGACACACCGTGTCCAGCGCATCGAAGCCCTGTGCGGTCTGACACTGGATAACGCTTATGACCGCCTGGACATCGGCATCGCCCTGATGATCTGGCGGCTGTCTGCCTGATTGTTTTTAGCCAAGAGGAACTTGCCCATGCACATCATCAACGCCCGCCTGCGCAACCGTGAAGGCCTGCATGATCTGCACCTGGAACACGGCCGGATCGCCAGCATCACCCCACACACAACAGCGCCGGCAGTGGGGCCCAATGACCTGGACGCAGCCGGCAACCTGGTGATACCGCCCTTCGTCGAACCGCACATTCACCTCGATGCCACCCTCACCGCCGGCGAACCACGCTGGAACATGAGCGGCACCCTGTTCGAAGGCATCGAGTGCTGGGGTGAACGCAAGGCCACCATCACCGAGGAAGACACCAGGACCCGCGCCAAAAAAACCATCCAGTCCCTCGCCGCCCACGGCATCCAGCATGTACGCACCCATGTCGATGTCACCGACGCCGACCTCACGGCGCTCAAGGCCATGCTGCAAGTGCGCGAAGAAAGCACGCACCTGATCGACCTGCAAATCGTCGCATTTCCCCAGGAAGGCATCGAGTCATACCGCAACGGCCGCGAACTGATGGAAGAAGCTATTCACCTGGGCGCCGATGTGATCGGCGGCATCCCCCACTTTGAATACACCCGCGACCAAGGCGTGAGTTCGGTGAAGTTCCTGATGGACCTGGCCGAACGCACCGGCTGCCTGGTGGATGTGCACTGCGACGAGACCGACGACCCGCACTCACGCTTCCTCGAAGTACTTGCCGAAGAAGCCCGCAGCCGCGACATGGGGGCCCGCGTCACCGCCAGCCACACCACGGCCATGGGTTCCTACGACAATGCCTACTGCGCCAAACTGTTCCGCCTGCTGGGGCACTCCGGGATCAGCTTCGTCTCTTGTCCCACCGAAAGCATCCACCTGCAGGGTCGCTTCGACAGCTTCCCGAAACGCCGTGGTGTCACCCGGGTCAACGAGCTGCTGGAGGCCGGCATGAACGTATGCTTTGGCCAGGACTCCATCGTCGATCCCTGGTACCCGCTGGGCAACGGCAACATCCTGCGCGTGCTGGAAGCCGGTTTGCACATCTGCCATATGCTCGGCTACCGCAACCTGCAAAGCGCCCTCGACCTGGTGACCGACAACAGCGCCAAGGCCATGGCCCTGGGTGACCGTTACGGCCTAGAAGCCGGGCGCCCAGCCAACCTGCTGATCCTCTCGGCCGACAGCGACTACGAGGTGATTCGCAGCCAAGGGCTGCCGCTGTACTCGATTCGCCACGGCAAGGTGTTGATGAAACGCCAGCCGGCGCAGGTAGAGTTTGTCTAAGCACCCAGGTCAGACGATTGAGTCGAGATCCAGCGGCTGTGCCCTCCCCAGCTCACTCTGCGCAGCGGGAGGGATGCTCGCGACCTGAGGCAACGCCTGATTTTCACGATGGCGGAACCAGCGCTTGAGACTGGGTTGCAGGTTGGAGGAGTGGCTATGGCTGCCGTAGACATCACGCGCGTCGAGACGACGCCAGCGCAGGGTTTGCAGGCGTTCGCGACTGGTGTGCAGGCGGTCGATCTCAGCGTTCAGCGGCTCATGGTATTCATAGGCACGGTCGTTGGCCGGGCGCTGTCGAGCCAGTTCACGCCGCTTGTCTTGCAGTTGCTTGCGCATGGTCGCAAGGGCGTGGTCGAGCAGTTCAAACTCCCGTTGGGTCACCAGAGGACCGTTGCTATCCACCGCTTGTTGCCAGCGACGCAACGTCGCCCAGGCGGCCGGGATGTAGCTGGCGGTCATGAAATGCTGCTTGTATTGCACCAACTGTTTGATCAGGCCTTCGCGATCGGGCATGTCACCGCGCGTTGGCCATGCCCGGTTGCGGCCGGCTTCTTCAATGGACTCGCAGCCCGGCTTCCACAGCACGGACGAATGCGTACCGTCCGGGAGCATGATCGGCATGAAGTGCTGTTGATCGCCGTGGTGTTGGTAGGGGTTGCCGCCAATACGCACCAGGCCGGCGGCGAACAACAGGCCCCCGGCCGTGGGGGCGCTGAATAGCGTGACGGCACCGGGGATCCAGAGTTTGGCGGTGGTGTTCATCCAAGGGGCCGGGACGCTGGGGACCGGGTCGTTGTGGTTGACGATGCGGTGGTGGACCAACGTGGAAGCGCCGGCAGTGAACTCGGCATCGGCGGCGCGGGGGGCGCCGTAGGTGTAGAGGAGGATGTTGTAGTTACGCTCAGGAATACGACGTAACGCTTCTGCCAGTAACAACGCAATTGCGCCGCCCAAGCTATGACCGCAAATGACTATTCGTTGGCCTATGTGAAATTGACTGAGGTAACGCAGTACGAAGTCACGCACAGCCCGGTAAGCCTGATAGAAACCTTCGTGTGCCTTGCCGACCCCGTCGGCGAATGCAACCTGATGGGCGTTTGCATCCCGTAGTGCGTCGGCCGTGCTGAACGTTCCGCGCACTGAAATCAGGATCACCTCATCGTGATGGGTGATGAACGCCTGGGTGTCAGTGCCGTCTTTTTCGTCATCAAAGAAGTGCAAGCTTGCGGGATGTTCCTGTTTTTCGCCCAACTCCGGGCGATTTTGCAGGTACAACTCAGGGTCGAAGGGCAGGATTTCGAAGCGCCTGGAATAAGGGACATCTTCATAAAGAGGGAAAAATCGCCGGGTTTGCTCGGGATCAACTCGCCAGGCTTCACGGTATCCAGACAGTTGCTTGCCAAACAGATTCCCAACGCTGGGGTCCAGCGGGAAATGGACTTTATCAACGGGTTTCTTTGAGGGTTCCTGCCCAAAATCGCAGTAACTCAACGCTGCAAACAAAGCCAACTGATACAGGTTCAAAGCACAGAACTCATCTTCAGTGGAGAGCATCGGGCGCAAGGCTCGCAGCGGTCGGACTTCGAGAACGGTATGCTGGCTTGGGAACAGCACGATACCCGATAAGGTTGGCTGGGGCGGGCCAAAGCCCAGGTCGGCCATCATTTTTAATGCGTGGCGCTGGGGGCGGTGGGGTGTTTTTTCCACGGGGGGAAGATGGGCGATATGGCGAACCAGATCGCTTACTTCAACTTGGTAAAACCGATCTGAGCTCTGTCGTCCTGGATTGCTTTCAGTTCGCCGACCATCGACGCTTGAAAAACGGGTTTGTTCAGCTCGCACTTGAAGATCGGTGATCGGTAATGGATAGCTGTCTCGCTGCTGCAATGTTGAATAGTAGCCCCTCCCCGCCTCATATGGAGCATCTAAAACCAGCACGACAGGACCGCGACACTGCCCCTCCAACCGTGCAAACCCTTCTCCATTCAAATGGCCTTTGTACCGCTGCCCTGCGCTGTCAACAACCTCATATCTAAGCCCTCCATAGGCTTTCCCATCACCTGATTCATCCACCAGACAAAAACTCAGCCAACCTCCATGCAATGCGCAAGCAGGCATACTTTCATCAAAAAAAGGGTGCTTCCATTCTTCCATCGTCATGCCTGGATATCCTTATTCAGTACAAGTTGGATAGATGTCGCATATACGCCCATCGGGCATTGTGATGGGCTTGAAGTCGGTAGTATTCCCGTTACAGAACGCATAAAGATCATCAAAATCCGTCCCTAGACAACGCTTCCACCCACCAGGAAAACGAATCCAGTTATCGCCCATGTAAGGTCGCTCTTCGGGATTGAGTCCTACTTTTATCAGTACCTTTTGTCCTCCCAGTTCATCTCGCAGCAAACCACCTCTCGTACCAGCGTTAGATAGCGCCCCACTGTCACTCAAATATCCACATTTAAGGACCTTTATGATTACGTGCTTCCGCCCTGCAGTCCGAAACAACCACTGACACTGCCAAGACAGCTCCTTAACTCCCGACTCCGGCATTCCTGGCCGATCCCCCTCCAGAAGATCCCGAATGGAAATCCCCCCTATATCCCCCCCAACGTCCGAATCCCGCTTGCCCCACTTCGCATAAAGATCAAAATCCACACTTCGCAGCACCAACGGACACCCCTGTACCGTCTCACTCAGAGGCAACTCATAACTCGCACGACTCGCCACCGGCTTGTACTCGGTAAAAAAGACCTTCCGCTCCGGCCTCTTGCCTCGGCGCCTTGGCAAGGTGCAGGTCTCACCTGTTGCAGGCCCATAGTTGGCGGCAGTTTTAAGTTTAAACTCCGCCGGTAAATCCACCTCCAACGTAAAGCGATCAACCGGCTTCATCGCACATCCCGAAAGTCCCGCCATCGCCAGCGCAAGCAGCACGCCCCATACACGCTTACTCATCCTTGTTCTCCAACATGAGCCACTGCTGCTTAACTCGTTCAAAGTGATCCTGCGGTGTTTCTCCAACCGTCGGCTGCCAATGAATCCAACTGCTGCGAGTGGCCTCTTCCAGCCGTCGCACGACCAGAAACTCCAGCTGTTCCGGCTGGCTCCATCGCCAACTGCGAGCCTGTTCCAACACTTGGGTCAGCCAGACCCTGGGGTCTTGGAATTCAACCAATGCCGCCAGATCTTCACTGTGTTCAGCCAGCAGGTAACGCAGGATATTGGCGTGCAGGATGGCGCTGGCATTCGGGTTGGGCGTGTTCAGCCAAGGAGCTGGCTCGGGCACCGGATAGTCACCGGGGGCAGGGTTGTCACCACAGTGCCAACTGCCTTCATGCCAGTAGCACACACTGATCAGTGGGCCGAGGAATGCTGGCCAGTGTTCAAGGCCCAGATGGTTCAGTGCGCGCGCCAACGTACGATTGTCGTGAAGGCGGTACAGCGTCCGGTTATTCTCCGGTCCGACCAGCAGCCGGTCGCGCCAATGCCGGGACATGTCCGTCAGGTCCGCGTCTGGCAAGCTGCCCAGCCAGCCCCAATTCATCTCTGGTTCTTGCAGAAGATCGAGCAACGCGGGCTCCCCTACCTGATCCAGCAACAGGATCACGGGGCCAGCCGTGGCCATTTCCGCCAGTGGGGTTTGTGCGTAGAGGTGGCAGTACGCCGGAAAACCGCGTGCCGCCAACATTGGCTGGCACGCTGCGTTATTCCCCTCAAGCATCAGGCACAGCCTGTGCCCCGCCTGTTGCTGTTGGCTCATCCATCGGCTTGGAAGGTTTTCCATCAGGCTGCCCTCCCGCCGACAGTGCAGAGGCCTTCGCGGCAGTCCTCGCATAGCGGGCAGAAGTCCGCATCCAGTTGCCTGGCCAAGTGCATGATGGCGCCCTGTGTGGCGGAGATTTTCGGGCTCTGCGCAACCAACAGGGCGTTCGCAGACCCGGTCGCGGACGGGGTTCCACCGAGGGTGATGGGCCGACTGCTGAAAATGCCGCCTGCCTGGATCACCAGGTGCTCTCCGCCGGCCTTGAAACTCAGTTGTACGCCCGCGTCGAGCACCAGGCTGGCGCCGGCCTTGAGGTGCACCTGTTGCCCGGCTTCAATCACCAGGGTTTGCCCGACATAGGTCCGGCTGTCGCCCTGCACGTCCAGATGATCGCTGGCCTTGAGCACAACCTTGCGGTCACCGGTGACGTGACGATGCTCCTCGCTTTCCAGGTGCGCCGTACTTAACCCTCGAATGATTTCACGCCGCTCACCGGCCACTTCCAGGCGACTGTCATGCCCCACCTGCTGCTCCAGGTCCCGCTGGGCACGAAGGTAGATGAGCTCCTTGCCACGGCGGTCTTCCAGGTGCAATTCGTTGCCGCCGCCTCCGCCCGGGGCGCTGCGACTGCGCAAGACGCTGCGGGTCTTGTGTTGCGGCAAGGAATAGGTCGGCATGTGCAACGCATTGGCCAGGCAACCGTTGATCAATGGTTGGTCCGGGTCGCCCTCCAGGAACGTCACCAGCACTTCCATGCCCACCCGCGGGATCATCGTTGCGCCAAACCCGTCTCCGGCCCAACCCGATGCCACCCGCACCCAACAACTGCTTGTGTCATCGCTCTTGTCCAGTCGGTCCCAGTGAAACCGTACTTTTACCCGGCCGTATGCATCGCAATGCACCTCCTCGCCGGCAGGCCCGGTCACCGTGGCGGTCTGGGTGCCGTGGATGGTCGGCTTGGGGTGCTTGAGAGGGGGTCGATACGGCGCACTCCAGGGTGTCGCGGTGAAACGGTTGCGATACCCCTGGAATGCATCCACCTCACCTGTCCCATCCTCCAGCACCTGCGGTTGATAACCCTCGTGACGGACCGAAGTGATCAACCATAAATCATTGCAGGCCGGATCCGGATGGCCGCGCAGCTCAAGAAAATGCCCACTGCGCAGCACCGCTTGGTCGCTCCTGCCCAATGCCCGATATCCGCCGATCTGAAGGCGCTCCAACCCCCTGCGAGCCAGGCGCGCGCCCCGTGCATGGCCGGTAAATCCAGCCGGGTAGCGGTAGTCCTCAAGGGGTTGCGCTGAGGCAGAACCCGCGCTGTCTTGCAGACATAAGGACGGATGCTCGAAGTCATGATCACGACGCACCGTTTGCTGGCTGCGGGTCGCCAGGCGTACGTCGAAACGCTGGATAACCCGTGTCTCGGCCAGCGGCCCGCCGGCAGCTGAATAACGCTGCGCAGGCAGGCGGTGGAACACGGTCTGGTCGTCGCCAAACACCAGCACATGCTGGTGCTCGCTGTGACGGAAGTGGTAGTGAATGCCCTCCTCTTCACACAGCCGCTGGATGAAATGCAGGTCGGTTTCCGCGTATTGCACGCAGAACGTCCGCGGCGGGTAGACCACCGGCCCCAACTCAAAGGCATAGCGGTCGGCCAGGATGCCGTGGTGTTCGAGGACTGCCGCGATGATCTGCGGAACACTGCGCTGCTGGAAAATCCGCTGGTCGCGTCGATGGGCAAGGTAGGCGAGATGCGGCGCCAACGTCAGGTGATAACGGGTGAGCCGCCGCCCGGGATCATCGCGGCCAATCGCGTAAACCTGCCCGTGCAGGCCTTCATTGGCATCGCCAAAAACCAGGTAGGCAGGCTGGTGGAGCAGTGACTCCAGGTCCAGTGAAGGGTTTTCGCTGACCACCTGCACCTGGATGAAAAACGGCTGATCAAGCACCTCCTGACCGTTGAACGCCAGTACTTGAAAGTCAGTCTTTATGCCTGGAAGGATTAATTTGAAACGTGACGAAACAAACGCGTTAACCATCCGTTGTTACCCGCCAATATCGATAGTTATTACCGGACTGAGATACCTCCCCCGCCAAACATGAAATAAGTTGCCGAGGAAAAGCGCCTGAACGCCTTGAAGCTTAGCGTTTCCAGGAAAAAATCGGCCCCCAAAAAATAAAAAAGAAGTTTCGTACGACTGAGATTGAAGTGTCTTTTACAAAATAATAAATCAAGTCAATGAGCCACTTCTCAAACATAAGAAATGCCCTACACCAACTTTTATCTGATCAATTAATTAATAGCGAAACAGCTGACACCCACTCAGGGCGTCAACTGCTCAAAAGACTTCATGTCCGAGGCCGTGCAGTCCCGAACAGACTGACGCTCAGCAGCGTATCGACCTGGGTGTGCAAACGTACCGGCGCAGTGCCACCCGGCATCACCACCGCGACTTCACCTCCCTCAACCCAACCCGCTCGCCACGCCGCACAGGCCACGGCACTGGCGCTGGTGCCGGAGGACGCCGTGGGGCCCTCTCCCCGCTCGAACACCCGGGCAACCACCCGGTTGCCGGATTGCCTGGCGACCCATTGCAAATTGACTCCGGCCAAGCATGGCTCGCCGCTTCCTGCCGGGGGGGCGAAGGCAATCGCCTGCAACGGTTCGAACAGCGCTGGCTGTTGCATCTGCAGATTGTCCGGCAAGGCTGACATGTGTTCGACCAGGGTCACACAATGAGGATTGCCCACACGCACAAACTGACTGTGCGCCCACTGTGGGTTGATTGCCGCCAACGCCTTCACATGGCTCAGTTCAATGTCGCCTTGGAACACCTGCTCAACCCCCTGAGCACCCACGGCCGACGGCCCGAACCCGGGCAACCCCAATGCCAGCCAGAATCCAGAGCGGTGCTCATAGATGGCAGGTTCGACCCGAGTCACCAACGGCGACACCCCGTCAGGCTGGTCATGATGCACGCGCAAATCACAGGCCTCGGTCATCAAGCCCTGGTCAGTAAGCGCCTGGGCAAAAATCGTCAACCCATTGCCACTGCGCTCGGCCAGGGAGCCGTCGGTGTTCACGATCAACAGGTCAAACGGCGGCTCGGCCTGGAACGGGCCCACCAGCAAGCCATCGCAGCGGTGGGCCTTGGCATTGGCCGGGCGCGGCGTCGAGCCCCACTCGCATTCAGACCTTATGGCCGATGCAGCCCAAGCCTCGCGAGTCCTCGCGGCCTGCGCCGCGCTGTCGGGCACCTCGATACCCCGCTGTCGTAGGAACGCCGGGCTGGCGACCCCGTAAATGTTGCCACGTGCGTCATAGAACTGGGTCATGGCGCCACTTGCCTTGCAATCTTCATCGGTGCGTCCGCTCGGTTGCCTACAGGGTTGGACCAGCAGCGTATTACACAATGCAGGGTGTGTGGGAGGCGGCCTGGAAGGTGGTAATCCACCGTGAAAACCCGGGGGTTCACCAGCTCCCACAGGGATTACACACCTTCCAGAACGCCTTCCGCAAAGACACTCCGTGTGTGGTTGCCAACGCCCATGGCGTTCCAGAATTGCAAAAAAACTCTTCGCCGCTGATCTCGGGGGGAACCCGGCTCGCCCCCCAAGGCCTGATGTGCAAGGATGTCGCGCCGGACATCGTTCGCTGAACGCAAAACCAAGGATTTTTTCATGACTGCCATCCCCACCTCAGCACCCGTGGTTCCCGGGCGGCTGGAACAAATGTCGACCCGTATCGCATTTTTCATCGCCGGCTTCGGCATTGCTGCCTGGGCGCCGTTGGTGCCATACGCCAAAGCACGCGCCGAACTGAGTGAAGGCACTCTGGGCCTGCTGCTGTTATGCCTGGGGGTGGGGTCTATCATCGCCATGCCGGCCGCCGGTGCGCTGGCGTCTCGTTATGGCTGCCGACGCGTGCTGAGCGCCGGCACGATCATGATATGCCTGGCCTTGCCCATGCTGGCCACGGTCAGCTCGATTCCGTTACTGATCGCCGGATTGTTCCTGTTTGGCGCGGGCCTTGGCACGGTGGACTCCACGGTGAACCTGCAAGCGGTGATTGTTGAGCGCGCCAGTGGCAAAACCATGATGTCGGGCTTCCACGGCTTGTTCAGCCTGGGAGGGATCGTCGGCGCGGCCGGGGTTGCCGGGCTGCTGGGGTTGGGTCTGTCACCTCTGCACGCGACCCTGGTGGTGATCGTCATCATGGCACTGGCGCTGCTCAAGGCCGGGCCCCATTTGTTGCCCTATGGCAGTGAAAGTTCGGGTCCGGCATTTGCGATCCCCCACGGCGTAGTACTGTTCATCGGCTGTCTGTGCTTTATCGTGTTTTTGGCAGAAGGCGCCGTACTGGATTGGAGCGCCGTGTTCCTCAGTGCCGAACGCGGTCTGGACGAAGCTTACGCCGGCCTGGGTTACGCAGCCTTCGCCCTGACCATGACTGCCGGGCGCCTGACCGGCGATGCCATCGTGCGGCGCCTGGGCGCGACCCGTGTGATTGTGGTCGGTGGTGCACTGGCCACTGCTGGCATGTTGCTGGCAACGTTATTGCCAGCCTGGGAAACCGCATTGCTGGGGTATGCGCTGGTAGGTGCCGGTTGTTCGAATATCGTACCGGTGCTGTACACCGCCGTCGGCAAGCAAACGGTGATGCCGGAACATATTGCCGTGCCTGCCATCACGACCTTGGGGTATGCCGGGATTCTTGCCGGCCCCGCAGTGATTGGCTTCATTGCCCATGGCAGCAGCCTGAGCAGTGCCTTTGTGCTGATCGCAGTGCTGCTCGCCGGTGTGTCCCTGAGCGGCAAGGTCCTCAAGGTATGACCCCCGCACATCAGCGCGCTTTGCGGGCCTTGTCCTGTTCCAGCCAACGCTCGAGGCTTTTGTTACTGAGCCAGCCGTCTTTTTGCGGCAGACCAAACAATCGTGTGCCGTTCGCACGTATCAGCGAAGGCAGCAGACCAGGCCGCTCAAGAATGTTCTTCGCCGTGTAGACACAGAGCTCGCTGTACCTGGGCCGAGGCATGCCGGAGGAAGGATCCAGCACAGGCGCACCCTCTTGATCAACGGCATGCGGGTCCTGCATGACGGCCTTGAGCATGGCGATTTCAACGTACTGGTGTTGTTCAAAGAAGAACGTCCGATCCTGCGATTTATCCCTCAATTGTTCGAACTGGCCCTGCAGGGCCAGCACCACCTGGGTATTGCCCTGGGCATGGAACGGGTCCTGGCTGAACACACTTGGCGAGCTGTTCCCCTGTAGCGTTTGGGCTGCCGCCCTGAGACTGTCCCGGGTGATATCGCCGTCGCGGCTCAAAATTGCATCGCTCAACCGCGGGCGCTTGAGAATCTCGCTGACCACTTGAATCGTCCGGTCCAACTCCTCGCTTTTCCCCATACGTTCGTCTGCAACACGCTGCAATGACGAGCAGGTCAAACGCCCGTCGTTCAGGAAGGGGTACAGCCTGCCAAAATCTTTTTCCAGGCCCAACGCCAGTTGGCTGTCGGTGGACGTTACGCCGGGCTGGGCGAGGTTCACGCGCGTAGCAGCGGGCAGGTTCTGCAGCGCTCGCTGGCGCAGCACCGACATTGTTCCGCGCAGCACCAGAGGCAACCGCGACACGCCGTCGAGGCGCGCAGGAACAGCCCCCTGTCAGGTTTCAGAGGGCGTGAGCGGCGCTGGCACTGTAGACCGTAAAGCCGGCTCATCCAGTGCCAAGGGCAGACCATGAGGGGGTGCACCCTCGATCGTCATGGGTTTTCTCCAACGCGTTTCCGATACATACCTGCCCGGTGATCACCACCCCCAGACGGAATCAGCGAATGGATTCCACCGGCAAGCACCCCATGTGTGGTTGGACAAACACAACAGTTCCGGACAACCGATGAATACCAATGACAGCATGTAAACAACGACCAGAAGGTACGGTGATTCCCACCCTTACCGACGCAACCAGGTCGTCAGGCTATTGATCAGCCTGGAATATCTGGGGGGCTTGGCGTCGTCACTCGCCATCTGTCCGGTCGCGAGCATGCCCCGGGAAAAGTCTTCCTCGACCGGCGCCTGGAATTGGCACTGACCGGCGAAAGCCCTCATGCGCCTGGCTTCGACAGCATGCACATCGGCCAGGGCCGGGGGCTCTTGCGCAACGATGGCACCCGTGGGCACAGTCGGATCGCCATCATCCGTATTGCGAAAGAGCTCATGACAGCTGGGCTGGGGCGGGTGAAACGAGCTTGACGTCATTTGCTAGCTCTCCATACGGAATCTGAAAGCCGACCGGTTTGATCAAGGCCGGTGCCTATGAACTACTTGGTCAGTCGGCGTAAACAGTTCCTGACAAAATTGAGCCAGGCACCGTCATTCAGCGGCGGCGCCTGGCGGACGGTCAGCGGGAAAGCAGGTAAAGCGCTTGCCAGCTGATCCGGCCGTCATTATCACGACCGGCGAGATTGTCCATTTTCCTCAACACGTCACTGCGCTTGAGTATCTCCTGGGACAGCTGGATCAGATGATCCATGGGCGAATCGCCTGTCTGCTCCTGGGCCGCCAGGCTCCTCAGGTGGTTGAAGCTCAGCTCCCGGTCCCAGGGATTACGTTTCAACTCGTCGAAATGCTCAAGCATTTCACCGGCCATTTCCTTGTCGGTCTTGTACTTGAAGTAGTTTTCCCCCTTGACCACGATGTTCACATTTTGCCGGTCGATCAGGCCATCCAATGCACCGGTGGAGGAGTGCCGGTCCAGGGCGCTCATCAGTTCCGGACGTCGCAGCAACTCGTTGGCCAGGCGAATGTTCGCGTTCGTGACCGGATTGGGAGACCAGGTTTTTTTCGCCATCCCATAGATACTGTCAACGCTGACATACCCAGGGTTGCTGCGGTCCCTGAAGGCATTGAAATTGTCACGTAACTGTTGCGCCAACTCGTCATTGCTTTTCAGCGAGTACGTCGGATCAGGCCAGCCCGGCGCGGGCGGATACGGCTTACCCACGGTAGGATCGGGGCGTGGTGGCGGATTGCAGTAGCCAGGACCTGGTTGTGGGCGATGCCAGGCAAACCAAGGGCTCACCCAGTGTCTGACCGTATCCATCAGGCCCTGCCTGGCCGGCTCGCTGGAGTGACGCATCACGTTGTCAGCAGCACTCTGACGGGGGGCCTGCGAAGAGGGCGCGCCGAACACGGGCCCCCTCTGGTTTTCCCGAGGCAGGAAGCTGACGTTTGCAGCCGCTTGGCCGTTGGGGGCAGTCGCTGGCCGAGGGGCTTTGACCTCAGGCCTGGAAGTGGCCTGCAAAAGGTCAGAAGTTGATGAGGTCGAGGCCTGTGTATCGGACACCAATACCGACATAGTTTTCTCCATTACAGTGGGCGCGATCTTCAGCTTGCCGCTCCAACGCAACGTCGAAGCCCTTTAGCTTTCCCATGTGTGGCACTTCTGTCGGAAACGGTTCCTGAACCAGCCGCAATATGCACTGCGAGGATGTAAGAAACAGGACAAACGATCGCAGCCTCTTGCAAGACTGCGACTTTTCCAAACCGATAAAGGTCAGAACCCGACGCTGGCCTGTACAAAAAACGTACGCGGCTCGCCCAGGTACAGCCCGGCATTGTTGTCGCTGGAGCGGGTGTAGTGCTGCTGGTCAAAGACGTTTTTCACCCCCACCCCCAGCTTCAGGTTCGACAGTTGTTCGCCAAAGTCGTAGCCACTGCGCACGTTGACCGAGACATAGCCCGGGATATCACCGTACTGCCCATCGGCGCTGCCCTGGGTAATGTAGGTGCTGGTGGTACCCGGTGCACGCTGTCCGGACTGGGCGTACACATCCAGGTTGTGGGTCCAGTGGTTGACGTCGTAGCGCAGGCCCAGGGTTGCCACTTCCCGGGAATACAGTGGCAGGTCGCGCCCTTTGAACGGTACGTCACCTTCGGCGGTAGCCTTGGTGTAGGTGAAGCCGGCGTTGGCGGTCAGGCCGTCCAGGCGAGGGTCCAGGTTCGACAAGTCATAGTGGGCCGACGCTTCGATGCCGGTGTGCTTGGTGGCGCCAAGGTTGGTCCAGCCCACGGCATTGCTGACGTATTGCAGCTCATCCGAGAAGTCGATGTAGAAATACGTGAGTTCCCCGCCCCACACACTGTCGCTGTAGCGCGTACCGACCTCATAGGTCTTGGCTTTTTCCGGGTTCAGGCCGCTGGCGGTCTGGTCGCCGCTGCCGCCTTGTCCGAGTTGGAAGTACTGCAGGCTGCCGAAGGAGGTTTCGTAGTTGGCGAACAATTTCCACGCATCGGAAAGGTGGTACATCACGCTCAGGGCCGGCAGCGGTTCCTGGCTATGGACCTCGCGGCGTTTTTCCTGGGTGCGGGGCCCCGTAAGGGGGATGACCGGACGGTCGTGCCATTCGGTGCGGATGTCTTCAAAACGGATGCCCGGGGTGACGGTCCACTTGCCGATATCGATCTTGTTGTCCACATAGAAGGCGTTGGCCTCGGTGCCACCGGTGCGATCCTGGTAGACGTGACCATCGCTGCGGCCACCCGACGTCGGCACGTTGTTGATCAGGTTCAGACTGGTGGCCTGCTCATGCATGCCTTCCTTGAGGTAGCGGTAACCGACGCTGACTTCCTGGGTGCTGGGGCCCACGTCGAATACATGGGATACCCGCGGCTCGATGCCGAAGGTGTAGTAGGTGCGCGGGTAGGACCCGAGGGTCGCGAGGTCGCGGTTAGCGATGTTACTGCCGCGGAAACTGTCGGAATAATAAGTCAGCACTTCGGCCTGGGTCCGGTCGTCGATTTGCCGGATGTACTTGAAGGACACGTCCTTGCGGCGCCCGCTGAAATTGTCCCAATCGCGCACCGACTGGTACGGGTTGGCATCGAACTGTTTCTGGGTCAGCCCGCCGGGCATGTCGGCGCTGGCATCGTAGTAATGGAAGTTCAGCGAGAAGTCGTCCTGGTCGGTCGGCGCCCAGTGGGTCTTGAAGATCACGTCGTCGATGTCGTTGCCGTTGTTGCTGTTGCGGTAACCGTTGCCATTCACTCCGGAGTACAACAGCGCAGCGCCGATGCCGTTTTCGGCAGTGCCGCCGATAAAAGCGCTCTCGATGTGCTTCCAGCCACCATGGGCGGAAGTTTGCAGGGTGGTGCCGACTTCACCGGAGAATTTCTCGGGGATCGCGCGGGTCACGAAGTTGATCACGCCACCGACGTTCTGTGGCCCATAACGCACGGAACCGGCGCCGCGTACCACGTCGATGCTGTCCAGGTTGCCGGCGGAAATCGGCGCCATCGACAGTTGTGGCTGGCCATAGGGCGCGAATGCCGCCGGCACCCCGTCGATCAGCACGGTGGAGCGTGGCGACAGACGTGATGTCAGCCCGCGTACGCCGACATTGAGGGAAATATCGCTGCCACCTGTGCCGTTGGATTCCTGCACCTGGACCCCAGGCATACGACGCAGCACATCACCGACATTCATCGCGCCCTGCTCCACCATGGCTTCGCGGCGAATCACCGTACGCGCGCCCGGGTGGTTCTGCACCACTTCGGCATCGGCATCCCCAAGCCAGTCGCCGACCACCCTGATGTCGGTGGCACCCAGTTCCAGGGGCGAACCGGCGTCACCGGCGCCGCTGCCGAGCGGGCGCAGGGTCACGGAACCGGCGTCGATCTGATAGTCCAGGCCACTGCCTTGCAGCAATTGGCGCAGGGCCTGTTCCGCCGACAGGTTGCCATCTACTGCGGGGGCCTGCTTGCCGGCGACCAGGTCGGGGCTGAAAAACACTTGCAGGGACGTCTGCTGCCCCAGTTGGCTCAGCGCGCTCCCCAGGGGTTGGGCCTGGATATGGATAGCGTCGCCAGCATAGGCCGCCGGCACTGCGGCACTGACAGCAAGCGCAAGGGCAAGCGGCGCCCAGCGGGAGATTTTATTGTTGTGAACGGCACATTTTTTCACGTCGACCCCAGTCCTGTAATCGCAAGAGTATGCGGCTGTTAATGCAAACCAGTTGCAGCTGCAGGAGAAGACGAAGAACTCGGAAAAAACCTGAATCTCAGCGTGAAATAATTTCCTGGCTGCCATCCGGCAGGGTCCTCAGGGCCACGGGCAGGATATGGGGCAAGGCCTTGAGCAAGGCATCGGTGTCATTGGCCTTGAACACACTGGTCAGTCGCAGGTTGCCAACGGCGGGTGTGCTGACGCGCAACGGGCGCTCGCGATAACGCGACACCTCACGGGCGACTTCACCCAGGGATGCGTTGTTGAACACCAGTTTGCCGCTGCGCCAGGCCGTCAGTTCCTCGGCATTCACTGCGTAGGACGCTGCCACCAAGCCTTGGTCATTGATATGGGTTCCCAGCCCCGCCGTCAGCGTCACCCCCTCGTTCGGTGAGCGCCCTTGCACCTTCACCGTACCGGCCTCGACCACCACACGGGTCTGGTCATCATCGCGACGCACATCAAAGCGCGTGCCGGTGACCGTCACCTGCCCTGCACCGGCGGCGACCACAAAGGGACGGCTGCTGTCATGCTCGACATTGAACATGGCCTCGCCCTGCTTGAGTTCAATACTGCGGCGGCCTTTTTCGTAGTGCACCGAGACAACACTGCGGCTGTTCAAATCCATCATCGAGCCGTCGGGCAATGCCACCTGGCGATGCTCACCCAGGCGCGTGCTGAAATCGGCCCGGTAGGGCTTCGGATGATCAAGGCCGCTGAACAAGCCGAGCCCCAAGGCCACGGCGACCACACTGGCGGCGACGGCGTAACGCAACACGCCACGACGTTTTGGACGCTCGGCCGGCGCCTCGCCCAACGCCTGCAAGCGGGCCTCGGGCACCAGGTCGGCGGCGCTCCACAGGCCTTGCAGCACATCGAATTCATATTGGTGCTCGGGCTTTTCATTGCGCCACACATCGAAACGCTCGCGCTCGGTGGCGTCCAACCCAGCGTCTTGCAGGCGTACAAACCATTGCGCGGCTTCGTCGCGGGCACGGTTATCCATCATGGAAGGTCCTGTTTCAGAGCGAGCGTGTGTCATGGGGCCATCGCATCCAGGCGGTCACGCAAATGCCGCAGGGTGCGGATCATATACTTTTCCACCATGTTCTTGGACAAGCCCAGGCGCTCGGCGATCTCCTGCTGGGTCAGGCCCTCGATCTTCTGCCAGATAAAGATCCTGCGGCAGTTGAGCGGCAACTCGGCCAATGCCCGCTCGATGGAGTCCGCGAGCTGGATCGCGTGCATGAAATGCTCCGGGTCACCGCCGTGGGGCTGGCTCTGATCAAAGGCTTCCAACGCCATGGCTTCCCGCCGGTCTTCGCGTCGGTAGGCGTCCACGGCGATATTTCGCGCAGTTTGATGCAGATAAGCGCGCGGTTGCTCTACCTGGGAGGCGGTTGTCTCCAGCACTCTCACAAAGGTGTCATGGGCCAGGTCCTCGGCCTGCTGACGGTTTCTCAGGCGGCGTGTCCAGGTGCCGATCAACTCTTCGTAGTGCTCGAAAAAGCCTGTTCTGCGGGGCGGCTGAGGGATCATCGCGGGAGCACTGGGGAGGCGGGGCGTGAATAGTAATGCTTCCTATTAAGTGGAGCAATTGCTACCCGTCGACCGCGCCACTGCCTGGAAACTAAAGCGCCTGTTTAAGGCGACTCAATTTCTCCCGGCTGCCGCACACGCTCATCTGGCACCATTTGCGCAGTTTGTTCTTGGAGATATCCAGGAATAGCCAATCACAGTCGGTGGCCGTGCAGCACTTCAGCACGCGAAGATCACCGGACACCAGCAACTGCGTGGCCTCGATCGCCAGGCGCCCGATCAACATTGCACTCAGTTCCTGAGCAGAGGTGCAGGTTTTCCACGCCCAGGCCGGTGTCCCATCAACCATGCGCAGCACCCGCCAGGCGGTGCCTTGCTGGAAATTCAGGTTGATCTGCTGCAAGGCGTCATCGGCCGCAGCCTGGCGCAAGGACAACGGGTAAAACACGGCATACAGGCATTCGCGGAACGCAATGATGGCGTCCAGATCCGGCTGGTAGGAAATAGGCGACTCAAACACCATGGCCTTGTATTCAGCGAACTCCTGGGTGGAGATCAACGAGGCGTGCAGCGCCCATTCAAAGAAAAACTGAAAACTGGTAAGCCGCTCTTCCATGACTTTGAGCGGCGACCCAGGGCGGCGGCCGTTGGTGGTATTGATGAAGTCCAACACCTGGGCCCCGCCGATCAGGCGGATGGATTTTGCAGTGCCGGTGAAATGCGTCATGCCTGCTCCTGAAAAAACGCGGTATGCCTGCGATGGCGCAGATTACCTTGTTTTCCGAAGGTGCAGGCACCGCCACCGCGGCGCAAAGACCAGCGGCTATGTGCGCTCGTCGTTGCGGGCCATCCAATCGAGAATAGTCGCGACAGACTGTTCGACAGACAGCGCCTGGGTGTCCACGTGCACTTCCGGAAAGATCGGCACGTCGTAGTCCGAATCAATCCCGGTGAAGTGTTGGATCAACCCCAGGCGGGCTTTTTTGTACAAGCCCTTAGGGTCACGTTGCTCCGCCGTTTCCAGCGGCGCATCCACATGCACCTCGACAAAATGCTCATTGCCGACAATGGCGCGCGCGTAATGCCGGCTGGCCGCCGACGGTGAGATCAGCGCCACGATCACCACCAGCCCTGCGTCCAGCATCAAGCGCGCCACTTCGGCGACCCGCCGGATATTTTCATCGCGGTCGCTGTCGGTAAAACCCAGGTCGCGGCACAGGCCGCCGCGCACCGAGTCGCCGTCAATGATGCAGGTCAAGCGCCCCTGTGCCTGCAAGGCCCTGTCCAGCGCATCGGCAATCGTCGACTTGCCGGCCGCCGAGATGCCCGTCATCCAGATGACCAAGGGCTTTTGCCCCATACGCGAGCGTTCCGCGGCGAGATGGCTGAACGCAAACGCATGCAGATTCCGTTCTGGACGTTCCGCAAAATGACTCATGGCCGCTCACCCTCCGTCACCGCCACAGGCGGTTTACCCAACAGGAATACCATCACGCATTGCACGAACAGCAACAGCGCAACCACCCAGTAGACGGTCGCGAACGAGCCGGTCAGGTCCTTGGAAAAACCGCCCAGGAAGTTACCGCACACACCCCCCAGGCCGATCAGCACATTGGCAATGCCGAATGCCTGGGTCAGTCGGCTGACCGGCACGATTTGCCCGATGTAGCTGGGGACAAGCCCGAAGATGGGGTAGAACGCCAGCGCAAACAAAAATGCCGCCAGGTAGAACAGCGGGAGGCTGTTGAAACTGAACACCAGGGTGGCGGCCAGCCCCGCACTCAAAAAGCACATGGCCAGCGACGCCCTGACGCCCACCTTGTCGGCGATCCACCCCACCAGAAAGCCCGAGGCCATGCCCACCGCGCCAATGGTGGTCCAGACAAACCCGGCGTCCTGTACCGACACCCCCAACTCGTCCCGCAGGAACGGAGCCAGGTAAGTCTGGAACGGCAACAGCGCCATCCCATTCAAAAACGCAATGGCCCAGGTCAGGTACAGCGAGCGACTCAACCAAGGTGCATGACTCTCGAACGCCGTCGAACGCGGCCCGGAAAAACCGGCGTCCTTGTCCGCCACCAGGTTGCGCAGCAGAAACCAGGCCACCACGCACAGGGCCACCGAGATCAGGCCCGCGGTGAGCCAGATCGAGCGCCAGCCACCCTGCAGGGTAAGGAACGACACCAGCAAGCCATTGATGAACACGCCGTAGCTGGTGCCGCTGGAAATCAGCCCCATGACCCGCGAGCGATTACCCGGGCTGAAACCCTTGGTGACAATCTCCGCCAACGGGATGTACACCGAGGCCGAGCAGCCGCCGAGCAAAATCAACAGCGCCCCGGACAGCCAGATACTGTTGCTGACACTCAGCCCCAACAGCGCCAGGGAGGTCATCAGCGTCGACACCAGGCTGATCTTCCAGCCTTCGAAAAAACGACTGATGTAACTGGTGACCGATGAAAACAGCAGGAAGCCGATCTGCGCACCGCCGGTGATCAGGCCCACCGTGGTGTAGTCGAAACCGATGTCGCGGCGCATGTCCACCACCAGGTTGGCGAACAGGTAGACGCCAAACCCGTAGGTACTGGCCACGAACCCGGTCAACACCACCGCCAGCACGACGCTGTCCAACGGGCGCGCGCTACTCTGTACCAGTGTGCTCATCAGGTACTCCTTAAACGGCGCGTGCCGTGTGGATGACAAAATCACAATTCATCATGTCGTAGTCACGCTGGAAATCCCCGTAACTCTCATGGGCGCAAAATCCGGACTTGAGCACCTCCCCCTTCAACTCGCCCGGCAACAGCGGATAGACCTGCAACCGATACTGCTCGGCGTTATCGAACGAGTAGATGAACTCACACACGTGTTCATCCACCTGCCCCAGGCCGACGGATGCCTGCGTGCCGCAGTAATAGTAATGACCGCTGGATTTGAACTTGCCTGCGCGAATGGCAAAGAAGTTACGTTGATCCACAATCAGCAAGCCGCCCGGATTGAGCAATGCCCTGAATCTCTCCAGCACCTCCAGCCGTTCATGGGCTGCAAACACATGGCACAGCGAACTGCCCAGGCACACCACAGCATCGAAGCGCCCCAGTTCGGCGGGATCGAGGGCCTGCCAATCCCGGTAGTGCGATTCGATCGCCAACCCGCGTTGCCGAAAATTCTCCCGGGCCTTGGTCAACATCGTGCTGCTGCCGTCCGTGGCGACGACATCGAACCCCGCCTGCTTAAGCTGGACCGCATGAAAACCACTGCCCGTGGAGACGTCGATCACCGACTTCACGCCGTGCTGCTTCAGCAGGTTTTCAAAGAACCCGTTCTCCCCCGCCTTTCTTTTTTCCCAATCGATCAATTCATCCCAGCGCTCGACGAATTTTTTCGAGTATTGCGTGGCGTAACTGGCGACTTCGCCGCGCTTGTGCACCGACATCCGATTCATCACACACCTACCAGGTTGAATGTTTGAAAGACAGGTATTTGCTCGACAGCTCGTGGGCAAACTCGGCGGACTGTTCGATGGACATGGTTTTCTTCGAGTACCCCAGCATCGCCTGCATCACGGCCATGCATTGCGGGTTATAGGTGACCGAGCCATCGCAATGAATCTCATCAATGCCATCCTGGCTCTGGCAGATGGTATTGATGCGCACCGCTTCGTCCTGGGGACAGTCGGCGCTGAACTGCACCTTGATCTGCCCCTCCTGCAACCACACCGGATAGCCGCCCGGCAACCCCAGCGGGCCGGGCGCGTGCACCAGCACCGGGGTGGGCGAAAACAACCCTTCGATCACGGTGACGGCCGAGCACGCCGTGAGGAACTGCCCATCGATACCGCCCAGGCGGCGGAACTCGGATTTAACCGTGGAAAAAATCGCTTCGGCCGGCAGGTGGGCCGCGGCCGGGCGGTCGCGCACCTCATGCAACAAGCGGTAGCTGGCACGCGGGGGCAAGCCGCCGCGCGGCACGTAGTGGCTGAAATAGTGCTGGGCATACAGGCACACCTGCACATCGGCAGGCGCACACTCCAGCAGCCGCGCGATGGAAAATCGCAGCGCCGGGATCAGGTTGGCGACATTGCCCACGCCAATATCCGGCGCCAGCCCGACCCTGGCCAGGATCGGGTTGACCGCATCGGGAAAGGCCGCGTTGACCGTCCTGGCCGCGATACCGGAGGCTTTCACCGCCTGCATCAAGTGATGCATCAGCGTCAGGTGCATGGGCAGCCAGGGGCCGAACTGCGCCTGGTCGAGTTGCTCGAACGAGAGCCTGGGCAACCCGGTGATCACACGCCACGACTGCAACGACGCGCAGTTCACCACCAGGTCCGGCGCCTCTGCACGCAGCACCTGGGTGACCCGGTCGATATCGGTGAGGTCGGCGATCACCGGCTTGATCGTGATGCAGTGCCCCAACTGCGCACACGACAGGGCCACCAGGTTGCATAGCCGCACGGTCGCGTCTTCATTGCGCCCCAGCACCACGAATTCAAAGGCATTTTTCGGCCCGAGAATCTTCAGGATCTGCAGGCACAGGTTGCCTGCGCCCACCAGCAGCAGTTTCTTCTTGGAGGCTGACGGGCTCATCGTGGGTAGGCTCCGTTGTCTACCGGAATGACCTTGCCGGTGACATGCCGCATGGCATCGCTGATCACCAGCAAAATGACCTCGGCGACGCCGCCGGGCAGGATCGGTTCCTTGAGGATTTCCTGGCGCGCGTACTCGGCGCGGCGGTATTCAGGGATGGTGTCGTAGATGGCGGTGTCGTGGATCAGCGCCGGCGACACTGCGTTAACCCGCACGAACGGCGCAAAATTCCAGGCATTGGCTTTGGTCAGGCCGATCACCGCCGCCTTGGTGGCGCCGTACAAAGCATCACAACTGCCCACTTCGCCCGCCACCGAGGCGATATTGACGATGCAGCGCGGCGCCTCGTGTTTCATCTCCCGTTCGGCGAAGTCTTTGGAGAGATAGACCAAGGCCTTGAGGTTCACAGTCAGGATTTCGTCCACTTCGGCATCGGAATAGGCGTAGATGCTTTTGCCGTGGTAAATACCGGCGTTATTGATTAATGCATGAATAGTTGCGTGGCGCTCGTACAGCGCAGGGATAAAACCCTTGATCAGCGCATTATCCGAAAAGTCCGCGACATGGGTTTCCAATACATCCGCCGTGTAAGTGCGCTGTAACGCACGCAGGCCTTCGGCATCCTTGTCGGCACCGATAACGAAATAACCTGCCTGGATAGCCTTTTCCACAGTAGCCCGGCCGATCCCATTGGCCGCACCGGTGACAATCAACTTTTTCATACAACAATCCTTATTGGCAAAATTCATTCATGCGTGCGTAGAAGGGTCGGTGGTATTCGTAAAAGGCTTTTAATTTTGGCGACTGATCGAAAGTATCCATATCGATAGCAGGTTTATCCGGCAGAGCAATGCGTTCACTGTTCTCCGCCGCCACATGCCAACTTCTCCAGGTTTTCCACTGTCGTGGACATTCACGTTTCCATGTCATGGCACGGGGCAAAAATTCAATCTGCAAGTAGTCACACAGTTTACGAATGACACGCTCCGGCTCGGCGGCGAGGTCATCGGCATTAATCACATAAGGCACTTTTCCGATGAGTTTGGTGACCACACAAAATATCTCGTACAAGGCTTTATGCCCGATGGCCTGCACGGGCATATCGGGGTGTACCCGATGATGGGAAACAATGCTGCTGGCGGGCTCGCGAATAATAAAAACATTGTGTTGTTGCGCCAGGAAGTCCCGGTCAACTTTCAAGTCATCCAGGCAGTGGTAACACATGTCTTTGTGAAAGACATTGGTACTTTCCCGGGCCTTGAGCAGTTGCTCTTTTATACCTTGATACGTGGTGGGCAAACTGTGGTCCCATTCATCCGAAGGAATCATTGAATCTGCGGAAAATGCCATATGGGCAAACGGCTCGTGGAAAACCTCAAAATCCCCTCGCTCGATAAACACACGCTCCAACACCGTGGAACGGGAACGCGGGTGCGCCCACAACCCGACCATCTTGTTCATGCCAGCACCCCGTATTCAGCGGCCAGGATGGCGTTGAGCGAGCGTGCGAAAGGCTTCGTCACCGGGCACAGGCGCACGCAGTAGTCGGTCAGGCGCCGATGCGCACTGTTGGCTTCGTTGCAGGCGTTGATAAACGCCTCATGATTGCCAAAGTCGTAGGGCTCGATGCTGTCGATGAAATAGGCTTCGCAGAAGTACGGAATGCGGATGAGCCGGGCGAACGTCTCAGCCGGCGCCTGCTGGGGTTCACAGGCGGGTGCCACCGGTTTGCCGTGGCTTTCACGCTCGATCAGAAACTCCACCACCTCCGGCGTCAGCGTGTAGCACGTGGTGGTCAGCCCGGTCTTTTCCAGGTGCCAGCAGTGCTTGTGGCCACGTTCGTCAACGTCGACCTTGATACTGGAAAGCAGGGTCTTGACCGGCACCTTCGAGGCCGCGACCAGGGCCTGGATCTGCTGGTAAATCATCAGCTCGGCCCAGCGCATGTCCTCCGGGCCCAGCGCCAGGCCACGCTCGGCGGCCTGCAAGGCGAACTCGGGCTGGCAGGAAAAACGCCCGATCATAAAGGTGATCACATACTTGCAACAGCCGGTGTCGACGCCATTGCGGCGGGCGCAGGCGATGCCCCGCTCTATTGCCTGGATACCGGCATGGAATTGCGAAACGGTGAAGCAGAACGTGATATTGACCGAAACGCCTTGGGCCACCAGGTGTTCGATCGTCGCGAAACCCTCCAGGCTGCCCGGCACTTTGACCATCACATTCGCGGCCAGGCGATGCAGCTCCAGGCCTCGTGCGGTCATGCGTTCGCTGCACCGCACATCCGACGGGTCGACTTGGGCGCATATCCAGCCGTCGGCCTGGGCCGATTGCACCCACAGCGGCTTGAGCGTCGAAGCGCCCTCTGCAATCACTTCGTTGTAGAGTTGCTTGCGCAATTCGCCGGGAGACAGGCTGGCCAGATTAAAACGCGACGACCAGTACTCTTTCTTGTCGAGGATCGTCGCCGTCACCAGCCGGGGGTTGGTGGTCACACTGCTGAAGCCCCAGGGCTGGGAGAGATCCTGCGGCATCAACTGTTCGATATGGGCGGCGGCTGCCGGGTACTTGTCCAACAAATGCTGTTTATACGGTGCGTACACCACGGGCGACGAATCCCACCACACTTCCGAACAGGGATCATTACGTTTAAGTCGCTCTATATAACCCAGTGTGCCCACAACACTTGCTCCTTGAGTAACGTGATCAATGAGGGTCGGTAACTCACGCATATCGGCAAAAGGTAACGCGCCGGCTTCGGCCAATATTCGATGTCGAGACAACGGACCAAAACCCAGGACTTTTATAGTGGCTGCCACGGCGGCTTGAATCCCTGTGACACTGTCTTCAATCACCAGCGCATCACAGGGTTCGACGTTGTAAGTTTCACACGCCGTTAAAAACACCAGCGGATCAGGCTTCCAACGCCCCAATTCATAACAACTGAATATTCGCCCTTCGAAATAAGGCAACAACCCCACAAGGCGTAAACACTGTTCGATCTTATTGCGCGGCGCACTCGAGGCTACGCAATAGGGAATTCCCAGCACTTCCAATACGTCAAGTACCCCATCAGTCGCTTTCACATTAAGCGTCAATGCTTCCAGCGCTCGAACTCGGAAGTCCTCTTCAAACTGAGGAGTCAAACAAATACCCATTAACTGTTCTGCTTCGCGCAGACAATCGGCAATCTTTCTTCCACGAAAGTGCTCAATGAAATACGCACTATCCAGTGTCTTGCCGTCCTGTACGTGTGCATTAAGCATGCCGATCAATACAGACAGGGTGATCTCTTCGCTTTGGACGAGTACACCGTCGCAATCGAAAATAACTAACTTAGGCAACGTCGTAGCTCCCTGCTCTGGTAGTTCCCCTATAGCTGCCGATGAACACATAGGCATCTCTTATAGGTGACTCCGCATGACTTCCGAACTACCAGCGGAGCGGGTTGAGGTGTGCTTATAAGACACGGGGCAAAAAACCCTGTCAAACGCTTTTTAGCGGTTTTTTAGTATCTTATGGTTATTTTTTATTCTTCTGTTATTCCATTTTCCACCATGGTTGTAGTCGCTAATTTCACACGGCTGAACTTCCGTTATGCGCCGTCAGTCAGCTACTTGAACTCACGAATTCAAGGTCGGGTGGGCAATGCATATCTCGTTGGAGCAACAAGTGGCGCTGGTAACGGGCGCCAGTTCCGGTATCGGCGCCGGTGCGGCCAGGGCCCTGGCGCAAGCCGGCGCTGCGGTGGTGCTCAATTACAACAGCCAGGCCGCGCCCGCCGAGGCGTTGGCAGAGCAGATCAACGCCGAGGGCGGCCGGGCGATTGCCATCGGCGCCGACGTGTCGAAAGAAGCCGATGTGGAACGCCTGTTCGCAAAGACCCTCGAGGCGTTCGGCCATCTGGACATCCTGGTGGCCAACTCCGGCATGCAGAAGGACGCCGCCGTGGTCGACATGACCCTCGACGACTGGAACGCCGTGATCGGCGTCAACCTCACCGGCCAGTTCCTCTGTGCCCGGGCGGCGGTACGCCTCTTCAAGCGCCAGGGCATCCGTGAAGGCGTATCCCGCGCCGCCGGCAAAATCATCCACATGAGCTCGGTGCACCAGTTGATCCCCTGGGCCGGGCATGTGAATTACGCGGCGTCCAAGGGCGGCGTTGAGATGCTGATGCGCACCCTCGCCCAGGAGGTCAGTGAACAGCGCATCCGTATCAACGGCATTGCGCCGGGGGCGATTCGTACGGCGATCAACCGTGCCGCCACCGAAGGCGCGGCGGAACAGGAGCTGCTCAAGTTGATCCCCTATGGCCGGGTCGGCGATGTGGAGGACGTGGCCAACGCCGTGGTATGGCTGGCCAGTGACGCCTCGGATTACGTGGTCGGCAGCACCCTCTTCATTGATGGCGGCATGAGCCTTTACCCGGAGTTTCGTGACAATGGTTGATTTGAAAAACGAACCACAAAGCGCCATCGATGCCCACGGCATCATCGGCGATATGCGCAGCGCGGCGCTGGTGAACGATAAAGGCAGCATCGATTTCTTCTGCTGGCCGGAGTTCGACAGCCCGTCGATCTTCTGCTCACTGCTGGACACCCCCGATGCCGGCACGTTCCAACTCACCCCGGACCTGCCCAACGCCCGCCGCGAACAGATCTACCTGCCCGACACCAATGTGCTGCAAACCCGTTGGCTCAGCGATGAAGCCGTGGTGGAAATCACCGACCTGCTGGTCATCAGCGAAGAAATCGACGACTTGCCCCTGCTGATTCGCCGCGTACGCGTGGTCAGCGGCACGGCCACCCTCCATCTGCGCTGCGCCGTGCGCCATGACTACGCGCGCGCCACCACCGAGGCGAGCCTGGATAACGCCAGCATCTGTTTCAACGCCGATGGCCAGCCGGGCATGCGCCTGTGCGGCAGCCATCCGTTGCAGATCGAAGATAACGCCGCCGTGGCCCGCTTCACCCTGGATCAGGAAGAAGGCGCCGAGTTCGTACTCGGCGGCCAGGACGATGAGCGTGTGGCGAGTGTCTGCACCGACCTGGCCCTGGCCCACACCTTGAAGTTCTGGCGCGGCTGGATCGCGCAGTCGAACTACTGCGGGCGCTGGCGCGAAATGGTCAACCGCTCGGCCCTGGCCCTCAAGCTGCTGACCTCGCGCAAACACGGCGCAATCATCGCCGCCGCCACCTTCGGCTTGCCGGAAACGCCTGCGGGCGAACGCAACTGGGACTACCGCTACACCTGGATCCGCGACGCCTCGTTTACCGTCTACGCCTTTATGCGCCTGGGCTTTGTCGACGAGGCCAACGCCTATATGCGCTGGCTCAAGGGCCGGGTCAGCGACTGCTGTGGCCAGCCGACCAAGATCAATATCCTGTACGGCATCGACGGCCGCCAGGAGCTGCCCGAAACCACGCTGGAGCACCTCAGCGGCCACGGCGGCGCCAAGCCGGTGCGCATCGGCAATGGCGCGGTCGACCAGGTCCAGCTGGATATTTATGGCGAGTTGATGGACGCGGTGTACTTGGTCAACAAGTACGGCGAAGCCATCTCCCACGAGGGCTGGAAACACACGGTGGAAGTCGCTGACCAGGTGTGTGAAATCTGGAACCGCAAAGACGTGGGCATCTGGGAAATGCGCGGCGAGCAGCATCACTTCCTGCATTCGCGGCTGATGTGCTGGGTGGCCCTGGACCGTGCGATCCGCCTGGCCTCCAAGCGCTCGTTGCCGGCGCCGTTTGCACGTTGGGACCAGACCCGCCAGGCGATCTATGCCGATATCTGGAGCAACTTCTGGAACGAAGAACGCGGGCATTTTGTGCAGCACATCGGCAGCACCGCACTGGACGGTTCGATGCTGCTGATGCCGCTGGTGCGTTTTGTCGCCGCCACCGACCCGCGCTGGCTGAGCACGTTGCAGGCGATCCAGAAAAGCCTGGTGCGCGACGGGATGGTCTACCGCTACCGCAACGACGACAACGCGATCGACGGCTTGCAAGGCACCGAAGGCGCATTCGCCGCCTGCTCGTTCTGGTACGTCGAATGCCTGGCCCGCGCCGGGCAAGTGGAGAAGGCCCACCTGGAATTCGAACAACTGCTGCGCTACGCCAACCCGCTGGGCCTGTATGCCGAAGAGTTCGACAGCCAGGCCCGCCACCTGGGCAATACGCCCCAGGCGTTGAGCCATCTGGCGTTGATCAGCGCGGCGACGTTCCTGGACCGCAAGCTCAGTGGCGAGAAGACGACCTGGCAGCCCTGAGGCGCCCTGCCTTTACAGGCAGGGCATCCCGTCATGTCTTTCGACTAGAGTTTCAACACCTGACAGGAGTCCACCATGACCATCACCGCCCCACTCCTCTACGTGCGCACCTCCATGCTCGATGTGGCGTATGAAACCCACGGTCCCATTGACGGCGAGCCTGTGATCCTGCTGCATGGTTTCCCTTATGACCCTCGCGGCTATGACGAGATTGCGCCGGTGCTGGCCGAACGCGGCTACCGGGTGCTGGTGCCGTACCTGCGCGGTTATGGCCCTACGCGGTTTATCAACGCGCAGGTGATGCGCTCCGGCCAACAGGCGGCGCTGGGCAAGGATCTGCTGGATTTCATGGATGCGCTGTCGATCCCGCGCGCCACCCTGGCCGGGTATGACTGGGGCGGGCGTGCCGCGTGTATCGTCGCGGCCCTGTGGCCGGAACGGGTACGCGGGCTGGTAACGGGCGATGGCTATAACATCCAGGACATTGCCAGGTCGCGCCAGCCACGGGCGCCGGTGACGGAACATCGGTTGTGGTACCAGTTCTACTTTCACACCCAGCGCGGTGTGGACGGGCTGACGGCCAATCGCCGCGAACTCTGTGAGTTGCTGTGGTCGCTGTGGTCGCCGTCCTGGGCCGACGGGCCAGGGCTGTATGGGCAGACGGCGCCGTCATTCGATAACCCGGACTTTGTCGAGGTGGTGATTCATTCCTATCGCCATCGTTTCATGTATGCGCCTGGCGATCCGGCGCTGGAAGCCATCGAGCAGGCCCTGGCGCGGCAACCGGCGATTGCGGTGCCGAGTATTTCGCTGTGCGGCGCCGATGACGGCGTGGGCCCGCCGTCGCAAGAGGATGACGACGTGGAGCATTTCAGCGCTTTTTACCGGCGGGAGGTGTTGCCCGGTGTGGGCCACAATATTCCCCAGGAAGCACCGCGGGCCACCCTCGACGCCCTGTTTGAATTGCTCGCCTAGGCCACCGGCGAGAACCGCTCGCGGTAGGCCTGGGGCGTCACCGACAAGGCCCGCATAAAGCTGCGGCGCAAGGTTTCTTCGCAGCCGAAACCACACTGCACGGCGATGCGCTTGATCGACGCCGTGCTGTCCGCCAGTTGCCGACGGACGCTTTCGACGCGGATCAGTTCGACGGCGCGCGCGGGCGTCTGGCCGGTTTCAGTGCGGTAGTGGCGCACGAAGCTGCGCTCGCTCATGCCGGCCTGGGCGGCCAGGGTCGGGATACTCAGGTCGAGGGTCAGATGCTCGGCTATCCAGGCATGCAGTTCGGTGAAACGGCTGCCGCCCTTTTGCAGGGACAGGGTCACGCTGAATTGCGACTGGCCGCCGGGGCGCTTCAGGAACACCACCAGGTGCCGCGCCACTTCCAGGGCCACGGCGCGGCCCAGGTCTTCTTCCACCAGAGCCAGGCACAGGTCGATACCGGCGGTGACACCGGCGGAGGTCCACACCGCGCCCTGCTGGATAAAGATCGGGTTGGGCTCCACGGTCAACGCCGGAAACTTGCGCGCCAGTTCTTCGCAACGGGTCCAGTGGGTGGCGACGCGACAACCATCGAGCAAGCCACTGGCCGCCAGCAAAAACGCACCGGTACACACCGACGCCATGCGCCGAGTGTGCCGGGCTTTTTCGCGCACCCAATCCACCAGCGCAGGCTTTTCAGCGGCGCCGTACACGCCCCAGCCGCCCGCGATCACCAGGGTGTCGCAGGGCTGGTCGACCGCAGGCAACGGCTCGGCCACCAGCGCCAGGCCGGCGGAGGTCATCACCGGTCCGGCCTGGTCGGCGATCACCGTGACCGCATAAGGCAACGGCACGCCACGCTGGCGCGCCAGGTCATTGGCCGATGCAAACACCTGCAGCGGCCCGGTGACGTCGAGCACCTGGGCATTCTCGAAAGCGAGTACGTGAACAATTCTGGGCATGGTTGGCGTGATTCGTGGGTTCAATGGCGTATTCGCCAAAGCCTAGGCCGCTAGAGTGAGGTCGTCTACCCCTTTCTCGGAGCTTCATTCATGACCTTGCAGATCGGCTTTCTGTTGTTCCCCGGCATTCAGCAACTGGACCTGACCGGCCCCTACGACGTATTGGGTTCGCTGCCGGACGTGAAACTGCACCTGATATGGAAGGACCTGGCGCCGGTCACCTCCAGCACGGGCCTGGTGTTCACGCCGACCATGACCTATGCCGACTGCCCGACGCTGGATGTGATCTGCGTGCCCGGTGGTTCCGGCGTGGGCCCATTGATGGAAGACCCGCAGACCCTGGACTTCCTCAAGGCCCAGGCGCAGACCGCGCGCTACGTGACCTCGGTGTGCACCGGCTCGCTGGTGCTCGGCGCGGCGGGGTTGCTGCGCGGGCGCAAGGCGACGACGCACTGGGCCTACCACGACATGCTCGCCCCCCTCGGCGCCATCCCGGTACAGGAGCGCGTGGTGCGTGACGGCAACCTGTTCACCGGGGGTGGCATTACCGCCGGTATCGACTTTGCCCTGGTGCTGGCGGCGGAGTTGTACAGCGAAGCGGCGGCGCAACTGGTGCAGTTGCAGATTGAATATGCGCCGGCGCCGCCGTTCGATTCGGGTCGCCCTGACACAGCGCCTGCGCATGTGCGGGAAGAAGCCAACAAACGCACCGCCGAATCGCGCAGGGCGCGCGGTGAAATCGTCGCGCGCGCAGCAGCACGGCTGGGCTGAGCCGGTACCTGTGGTGAGCGAGCTTGCTCGCGCTGGGGCGCGAAGCGGCCCCAAGCTTTGGAGGGGCTGCTGCGCAGCCCAGCGCGAGCAAGCTCGCTCACCACAACAAGCTCGTTCACCACAACAAGCTCGTTTGGCCACAGACCGCTTGCTCGCCGCACAATCCCTTCACCTCATGGGGTCAGGCTGGGCGCGACATCACCGCCAGGCGCACCGCCAACACGCTCAGCACCGTCGCCAAGCCCCATTTCTGTAGCCAGGCGGCTCTTGGGCGCCTGGCGAGGAAGCGGCTCAGCACCCCGCCGAATATGCCCAGCAGCAGGTGAAACACCCCAGCGATCAAAGTCAGCACGCCCCCCAACAGCATCAACTGCACGGCGATGGAGCCGGCCTGCGGCCGTACGAACTGCGGCAAAAACACCACAAAAAACAGCAACGCCTTGGGGTTGAGCAGGCTGTTGAGCATCGCCTGCAGAAACACCCGGCCAAGGGGCACACGGTGCGGGCGGGCAGTCTCCAGCCCAGTTTTTTTCTGCAGCGTCTTGAACACCAGCCACAGCAGGTAGACCACACCCGCACAGCGGATCACGTCAAAGGATGGCGGCCAACTGGCGACCAACGCCGTTACCCCGCTGGCGGTCAATGCGCTCAGCAGTATGTCGGCGACACCGATGCCCAGGGCCGAGGCCACTCCCCCGCGCCAGCCGTGGGTGACGCCATGGCTGATCACAAAGGCCATGTTCGGCCCCGGGGATAACAGCAACAACAGCACAGCACCTGAAAAAACTGCCAGGGTCGCAAAGTCGATCATGCTCAAGCCGTCCACCGGGAAAAGCCTGCAGATTAGTGCGTGGGCCTGGGGCGAACAAAAAATTGTGCTGGATACATTGTTCATCGGCAATTGCGAATGGCCACGACCAGCGTCTAGAATGCGAAACATTATCAATTAAGACTGCTGCGCCAGGATGCCCATGTCGAGCGATCACCCACTGGACCATGCCGCTATCGGCCAGCTTTACCACACCCATCACTCCTGGCTGCGCGGCTGGTTGAGCCGGCGCACCGGTTGCCGTGAACGTGCCGCCGACCTGGCGCAGGAAACCTTTGTGCGCCTGCTCAACGCACGCAAACAGCAGGCCGTACTGCAGCCGCGCGCGTACCTGAGCAGCATCGCCCGCAGCTTGATGATCGACCAGTACCGGCGCCGCGAACTGGAGCGCGCCTACCTCGAAAGCCTTGCGCATTTCCCCCAGGCCGACGTGCCGTCGGAAGAAACCCGCCTGCTGATTCTCGACAGTCTGGAACGCATCGACCGCCTGCTCGACCAGCTCAAGCCGCGGGTGCGTGAAGCATTCCTGTTGGCGCAACTGGACGGCCTGACCTGTGCGCAGATCGCCCTGCGCCTCGGGGTGTCCAAGGCTACGGTGGAGCGTGACCTGTCCAAGGCGCTGCACGCCTGCTATCGGTTGCGCTATGCCGACCTCTGACCCGCGCCTGGTCGACCAGGCCATCCAGTGGATGATCAAGCTGCGCTTCAACGTCGCCGACGACGCGAGCACCGCTGCGTTCGAGCGATGGCTGCACACCAGCGCCGAACACCAGCAGGTCTGGCAACGGGTGGCGACGATGAATGATGAGTTCAGCCACCTGCCCGCGCAGGTCGGCCGCCACGCCCTGCACGGGGCGCGTCGACGTATCAGCCGCCGTGAAGGGTTGAAGCTGCTCGGCCTGGTGGCCGGTACGGCCGGCCTGACCTGGTTCGGCCGCGACTACACCCCGCTGCCCGCCTTGATGGCCGACTACCGCACTGCCACCGGCGAACGGCGTTGGGTGGCGTTGAACGACGGCAGCCGCATCCAACTGAACAGCGCCAGCGCATTCGACGCGGTATTGACTCAGGAGCGGCGCCTGGTGCAGTTGCGCCAGGGTGAAATACTGGTCAATACCGGTGCCGACACGCGGCCCTTCTGGGTACAGACCCGTGACGGTTACCTGCGCGCCCTCGGCACGCGCTTCCTGGTGCGCGAAGACGCCCAAGGCACCATGCTCGCCGTGCAGCAGGGCACGGTGGCGGTGTTTGCCGACAACCACGCCGCCGGCGCGCGCCAAGTGATCAACCCCGGCGAACAGGTGCTGTTCGACCGCAGTGGCATTCGTTCTCTGGTCGCCAATGGCCTGGACCCTTGGGCCTGGAGCGAAGGCGTGATCAGCGCCCGGGACATGCGCCTGGATGCTTTCCTCGCCGAACTGGGCCGCTACCGCAACGGCCTGCTGCGCTGCAGCGAAGCGGTGGCCGGGTTGCGAGTGTCGGGCACTTATCAGTTGGACGACACCGATCAAGTGCTGGGCCTGGTAGCGCAATCACTCAAGCTCGATGTCACTTACCGCAGCCGCTACTGGGTGACCGTCACCGCCCGCGTTTAACATTCTCGAAAATAAATGAGGTGAATTCTCATTGCCGCTCGACCTGTAAGGAAAGGCCGATCAACAGGCCGGTTCTGTTCACTTCCTTCAGGAGCATCCCGCGGTCATGCAAGCGTTCCCCTCCCCACGTTCCCCCCTCAAGCACGCGGTGCACGCCGCCTTGCTCGGCGCCTGCCTGAGCTGCGCAGCCGCGCCGCCGTTCGCATGGGCCGAAACGCCGGCCAGCGACACCCAGGCCCGCGACTGGAACATTGCAGCCGGTTCCCTGGCCACGGCACTGGACCAGTTCGCCCGTCAGGCCGGCATCAGCCTGTCGTACGACGCCACCAGCGTCGCCGGCAAGACCAGCCCGGGCCTGAGTGGTCGCCTGGACCGCGAGCAGGCGCTCGACCGGTTGCTGCGTGGCCAGGGCCTGCAAGCCCAGCGCCAGGGCAACAGTACCTGGCTGCTGTTGCCGCAAGTGGCCGACAGCGGCGCGCTGAACCTGGGCGCCACCACAGTCACTGGTGAGCGGTTGGGCGCCACCACCGATGGCACCGGGGCCTACACCACGGGCGCGGTGACGATCGGCAAGGGCGAACACAGCCTGCGGGAAACGCCGCAATCGGTGAGTGTGATGACCCGCCAATTGATGGATGACCAGAACCTCACCACCATCGATGACGTCATGGAACGCACGCCCGGGATCACCACCTACGAATCGCCCATGGGCGGCAAATATTTTTATTCCCGTGGTTTCAAGATGCTCGGCCAGTACCAGTACGATGGCGTGCCCCTGGACATGGGCAAGGACTACGTGCAGGCCGACAGCTTCAGCGCGAACATGGCGATCTACGACCGCGTCGAAGTGCTCAAGGGCGCGGCCGGCATGCTCAAGGGCGCCGGCACCGCCAGCGGCGCGGTGAACTTCGTGCGCAAGCGGCCCCAGGCCAAGCCCACCACCAGCCTTTCGCTGTCCGCCGGCACCTGGGACAACTACCGCGCCGACGTCGACACCGGCGGCCCGCTGAATGACAGCGGTACGGTGCGCGGCCGCGCGGCGATCAGCCAACAGAATCGCGGTTCCTACATGGATATTTCCAAGCGCCAGGACCAGGCTTTCTATGGCGCCCTGGATGTCGATCTCAGCGCCGACACCACCCTGGGCTTCGGCGCCAGCCATGAAGACGTCGACGCCACACCGTGCTGGGGCGGCCTGCCGCGCTATGCCGACGGCAAAAGCGCCCACCTCAGCCGCTCCACCTGCCTGGGCCAATCCTGGAACGACTGGCAAAGCCGGCGCACCACCTTCTTCGCCGATCTCACCCACTCCTTCAACGATGACTGGAAACTCAAGGTTGCGGCCGTGCACAGCCGCAACCTGCAAGACACCAAATACGCCGCCAGCGAAGGCACCATTGCCTACGGCAACCCGACGCCTACGGCCAACTCCTATGCGGCGCTGATGGACTACGACCACAAGGACTTCGGTCTCGATGCCTATGTGGACGGCAAGTTCGAAGCCTTCGGGCTGGAACACGAACTGATCCTCGGTGCCAATGGCAGCCGTGGTACCCAGGACGATGTGTACGCGATCCAGAACCTGCCCAGGCGCCAGGGCATCTACCAACCCGACCACCATTTCCCGGAGCCGGCCAACAGCACCTTCTGGCCGAACATGTATCGCGGCGGCACGGTGAAGGAAACCGCCACCCAGTACGGCGCCTACACCACCTTGCGCCTGCGCCTGGCCGAGCCGTTGATGTTTATCGTAGGCAGCCGCGTGAGCTGGTACGAGAACCGTCGCCAGTCCAACAACCTGGCCTGGGGCGAGTGGGCCTTGCAGGATGCCCGCACCCGGGAAACCGGTGAAGTGACGCCGTTTGCCGCACTGATCTACGACCTCAACGAGCACCTGTCGGTGTACGCCAGCTACGCGGATATCTTCCAGCCGCAAAGTTCCTATGCCACGCTCGATGGCGCCGCGCTCAAGCCGAAGATCGGTGACAACTACGAGCTGGGTATCAAGGGCGAATGGTTCGACGGGCGCCTGAACAGCTCCCTGGCGCTGTTCCGCGCCGTCGAGAAAAACGCGGCCGAATCCGATTACATCGCCCAGTGCCCGACCTCCGCCGACGGCTATTGCTACACCGACAGCGGCAAGGTGCGCGCCCAGGGCGTGGAGGCGGAAATCAGCGGTGAAGTCCTCGAGCGCCTGCAGGTATCCGGCGGCTACACCTACACCCAGACCAAGTCCCTGAAGAACATCGATACCGCCCTGGAAGGCGGCACGTCCAACACCTACGTACCTCGACACATGCTGCGCATGTGGGGCGACTACCAGCTCGACGGCGCCCTGTCGAAATGGAGCGTGGGCACCGGCGTCAACGCCCAGAGCAGCAATTACCGCGTGCAGACCATCAAGCTCGAACAGGCCGGTTACGCAACCTGGAGTGCCCGTGTGGCGTACCGTATCGACGACACTTGGACCGTCGCACTCAACGGCAACAATCTGTTCGACAAAAGTTACTACAACACGGTGGGTACAGCCTCCTGGGGTAACTTTTATGGCGAGCCGCGAAATTTTACGGTGAGTTTGAAAGGCAACTTCTGATCTGGCGAAAGTCCCGCAGGCAGGGCACTTCGTGCGCCCTGCCAACCCCTCTTTGCCCCCCCTTCCTACCGCCTTTGAAAAAAGGTTTTTCCTTTATGCAGGAAAAATCCTGCATTTGTTTCTACACTCAAAAACACACCCAATCACCGCGTACCCGGACAAGGAATGTCAATAAAATGCCGAACAAAACACTGATAAACCTGTCTGCCCTGCCACCTCCGCACCATCGTCAATTCATTGACAAGTTGATTAAGGGAACACTCCTGTAGTCACTACCCCCGCAAATTCCCTTCAAATGGATAGCTGCATTTGAATTGATAGTTGCGTATTACCCAGAGTAGCCGTAGTTGGAAGTGCCCTCTAAAGCAGTTCGCTGCTTTATTGAACAAACATCCAAACAATAGCTCTGGCGTGCAATGAGGGATGTTTTATGCGAGAGAAGTCGTCCGTCGACAGCCTGTTTTTAACGCGCGCCGGTTTTGTTGAGTTCTTTGTTGTTTTCGTCAAGTTCATACATGGCCTGAGTGCCATTTTGCCCCCGTTGATCCTGGTGATGTTCATCGACCCGATGGACCCTGAACTGCGCGGGCACTTCCTCGGCCTGCTGGTATTTTTCGCGGTCCTGACGATCATTCTGTTCCAGGCCCTGGGCATCTATTCCGAAGAACTGTTCAGCAACCGACTGCGCCTGAAAACCAAGGTGAAGGCATGGTCGGCGGCGTTTTGCATCCTGTTGTTCATGTACCAGATCCTGCAGTTTTTCCCGCAATTGACCCCGCGTAACCTGGTGGCCTGGTACTTCGCCAGCCTCGGGTTGTTCTGCCTTGAGCGCCTGCTGATGCTGCGCCTGTACCGCAGCCTGATGCGCAAGGGCAAATACCTGCAACGTACGGTGATCCTGGGCTTTACCGACACCGCCATGCACGTCGCCGACCACCTGCAACGCAACGGTGATATCCGCTCCGGCCTGATCGGCTTTATCGACGATCGCACCGAGCGGATCCCCAAGGAATTGAGCAACCTGCCACTGCTGGGCAACACCCGTGAGCTGGAAAAACTCATCCGCGCCGAGCAGGTCAACCAAGTGATGATCTGCCTGCCCTGGGCCGCCGAGCAGCGCATCCATGGGTTGGTCAACCGCCTGCGGCAGATGTCGGTGAACGTGATGCTGGTGCCCGACATGGCCGCGCTGCGCTACGGCCATAGCCGCATCACCGACGTGGGCGGGATCCTGATGTTCAACACCTCGCAATTGCCGTTGCGTGGCTGGTCGCCGGTGATCAAGCGCCTGGAGGATGTGCTGCTGGCCAGCCTGGCCCTGGTGGCGCTGTCCCCTGTGATGGTGGCGACGGCGATTGCGATCAAGCTCGACTCCAAAGGGCCGATCCTGTTTCGCCAGAACCGCTTTGGCTACAACGACAACGAAATCCGCGTGTTCAAGTTCCGCTCGATGTACACCGACCAGAGCGACTTCACCGCCGAACGCCAGACCACCCGCGCAGACCCGCGCATTACCCGGGTGGGGCGCATCATCCGCAAGACCAGCATCGACGAGCTGCCGCAGTTGTTCAACGTGCTGCTGGGCAACATGTCCATGGTCGGCCCGCGCCCCCATGCCACGGCGACCAAGGCCGCCGGCATACCCTTCGAAGTGGCGGTGAGCGAGTACAGCTCGCGCCACCGCGTGAAACCGGGGATCACCGGCTGGGCGCAGATCAACGGTTACCGGGGTGAGACCGACACCCTGTTCAAGATCCAGAAACGTGTCGAGTACGACCTGGAGTACATCTCCAAGTGGTCGGTGTGGTTTGACCTGTACATCGTTTTCATGACGGTCCCGGCCGTCCTTTCCACCAAGGAAGTCTATTGATGAAGACCCTCAACGGATTAATTCCCTGCATCGTTTCCGGTGGTTCGGGCACTCGACTGTGGCCGGTGTCGCGGCAGAACATGCCCAAGCCCTTCATGCGCATGCGCGATGGTCAGAGCCTGCTGCAAAAAACCTTCCTGCGCGCGGCCAAACTGCCCGGCGTGGAAAGCGTGCTCACGGTGACCAACCGCGACCTGTTGTTTCGTACCCTCGATGACTACCGCGGAGTGAACAACGCCCGCCTGCCCCTGGACCTGCTGCTGGAACCGTTCGGGCGCAACACGGCGGCGGCCATCGCCGTGGCGGCCCTGCATGTGCAGGAGCATTTCGGCGGCGACGCACAGTTGCTCGTGATGCCCGCCGACCACCTGATCCTCAATGAAGTGGCGTTCGCCGAGGCCGTGACCCAGGCCCGCGACCTGGCCGAAGCCGGCTACCTGGTGACGTTCGGCATCCAGCCCGACCACGCGGAAACCGGTTTTGGCTATATCGAGCAAGGCGAGGCGCTGAGCCAGGGCTACCGGGTCAAACGCTTCGTCGAGAAACCCGACCTGGCCACCGCCCAGGCCTATCTGGACGGCGGCAAGCACCTGTGGAACGCCGGCATGTTCTGCTTCAAGGCCAGCACCCTGGTGGATGAGCTCGCCACCCATGCACCTGACGTGCTGGAGGCCGCACGCGCCGCGCTGGAGCACAGCCAGAGCCTGCAGAACATAACCTCGCGTCAACGTGAACTGGATGCGGATGCGTTCGGCAGTGCGCCGGATATTTCCATCGACGTGGCCTTGATGGAAAAGTCCCGGCAAGTGGCCGTGGTGCCCTGTGACATTGGCTGGAGCGACATCGGGTCCTGGGAAGCGCTGCGCCAGCTCACCCCCAGCGATGCCCATGGCAACCAGGTCAATGGCGAAGCGATTTTGCATGACGTGCACAACTGCTACATCGACTCGCCCAAGCGCGTGTTGGGCGCCGTTGGGGTGCGCGACCTGATCATCGTCGACACCCCCGACGCGCTGCTGATCGCCGACGCCCACCGCAGCCAGGATGTGCGCTACATCGTCGCCGAGCTCAAGCGCCAGAATCATCCGGCGTACAGCCTGCACCGCACGGTGACCCGGCCGTGGGGCACCTACACCGTGCTGGAGGAAAGCAGTCGCTTCAAGATCAAGCGCATCGTGGTCAAGCCCCTGGCCTCGCTGTCGTTGCAGATGCACCACCACCGCAGCGAACACTGGGTGGTGGTCAGCGGCGCGGCACAGATCACCAATGGCGACCGCGAATTCCTGATCAACGCCAACGAGTCCACCTACATTCCCGCCGGGCACAAACACCGGCTGACCAACCCCGGCATCATCGACCTGGTGATGATCGAAGTGCAGAGCGGCGAGTACCTGGGCGAAGACGACATCGTGCGCTTCGACGACATCTACGGCCGCGCGCCTGCCGAGGCGAAAAAATGACATGCGCACTTCATTGATCATCCCCACCCGTAACGCCTCCAGCCACCTGGCACGCCTGCTGCCCGCGCTGAAGATGCAAACCCTGCAACCTGACGAGATGCTGGTGGTGGACAGCGCCTCCAGCGATGACACCGTGGCGCGCTTTCGAGCGTTCGGCGCGCGGGTCGAGGTGATCGACGCCCGTGACTTCAACCACGGCGGCACCCGCCGCTGGGCCAGCGAACAGGTGGGTGGCGACGCACTGATCGTGATGACCCAGGACGCCATCCCCGCCACTCCCGAGACCTTTGCCAACCTGCTCGATGAATTGCAGCAGGACCCGCTCAACGGCATCGCCTACGGGCGGCAATTGCCCCATCCCGATGCGGGCGTGCTGGGCGCGCAATCGCGGCACTTCAACTACCCGGAACACAGCCGCAGCAAAAGCCTGGCCGATGCACCGGAGCTTGGGATCAAGACCTGCTTCAGCTCCGACTCGTTTTCGGTATACCGGCGCAGTGTGTTGCAGGCCGTCGGTGGCTTCCCTGCCGACGTGATCGGAAGCGAAGACGCCTTTGTGGCCGCACGCATGCTGCTCGACGGCTACAAGGTGCGCTACGCCGCCACCGCGCTGGTGCATCACTCCCACGATTACAAACTCATGGACGAGTTTCACCGCTACTTCGACATTGGCGTGTTCTACGGCCGCGAGCCGTGGATCAAGCAGGCCTTTGGCGACGCGGGTGGCGAGGGCAAACGCTATGTGCTGGCCGAACTCGCGGCGCTGCGCAAAGCCGGCGCCTTGCACCGCGTGCCCGAGGTGCTGGTGCGCAGCGTGTTCAAACTGCTCGGTTACCGCCTGGGCCATCTTGAACGCCGCCTGCCGCTCGCCCTCAAGCGGCGCATCAGCATGTTTCCCGGTTATTGGAGGTGAGCAGCATGACCCACAGGAAGTCCCCCTTGATGAAGCGAAGCGTGCTCGCCCTGGCCATGCTGACCCTGGCCGCCTGCAACACCCCGGCGCGTATCGAGCCACCGGACAGCAAGACCGTCGAGGACGGCAAGCGCGCCCTCGACCAACTGGCCCAGCTGCCACCGGCGGTGGAACGCATCCGTATCGGCGACCAGTTGCGCATCGTCCGCGATGCCGGCGAGATGCCGACGCTGTCGGCGTTCAACGTCAGCACCATCTACGAGCTGACGCTGTACACGGTGCAGACCGACGGCAAGATCAACTACCCGTTCCTGGGGCCGATCCAGGTTGCCGGGCGCCAGCCATCGGAGCTGGCCACCCAGTTGACCCACGAGCTCGCGGCGACCTACCGCGAACCCCGGGTGACGGTGAACATCAACCAGGCGCCGAGCAACTCGGTGATCGTCGGCGGTGCGGTGAATAACCCCACGGCGGTGCAGATCGCCACGGCCAACACCCTGGAGCAGGCGATTGTCGGCGCCGGCGGGGTCAGCCCGGCGGGCAACGCGAGCATGGTCGCGCTGCTGCGCGAAGATGCCCAGGGCGCCTATCGTGCTTACTTCCTGGACTTCAGCCAGCTCCTCAAGACCGGCGCCAACGGACGCAAGCCGGTGCGCCTGCAACGCGGCGATGTGGTGTTCGTGCCCAAGTCCAACGTCGGCGAGCGCATCCAGGGCGTGGACACCTACATGAACCAACTGATTCCGTTCACCAAGTCCATCGGGGTCGGCTACAACTACACGCGAACCAGCGGCGGCAGCAATTAAAGGAGCGACATCCCATGATCGAGATCCGTTCTTTTCGTGATCTGCTACGCCTGTTCTTCATCTTCCGCCACGAGTTCAAACTGGCCGCCATTGCGGCGCTGGTGATCATTCTGCTGGGGGCTTTCCTGCTGCCGGCCAAGTACGAATCCACGGCGCGCCTGCTGGTCAAGCCGGGGCGTGATTCGACCTTGCCCATCGAGATCAGCAATCGCCAGGCGCTGGTGATGCCCAGCACCCAGCGCGACCCGATTGTCGACGAAGAGCGCCTGCTCACCGGGCGCCCGATTGTGCGGGCGGTGGCCGAGCACTACCTGGAAGTGATCAGTAACGCACCGCCACCGGAAAGCTTCTGGAAGCGCACCAAGTACTACGTCAAGAGTGGCATAGGCGCGGTGTTCGATGGCATCCGCGTGGTACTGGAAACTGTCGGCGTGGTGGAAAAAACCACGCCGGTGGAACGCCTGGCGGCGGGCCTGGAAAAGAACTTCGAGGTAAGCCACGCGGCCGGTTCCACGGTGATGGACATCACTTTTACCTGGGGCGACCCGGAGATAGCCCAGGCGGTGGTCAAGGATTGGGTCGAGACCTATGTCAACGAACGCACCCAGGCCCTGGGTCGCAAGAGCCTGTACGTCTTCTATGAAGGCCAGGTAGCCACCAGCGCCACCGAGATCCAGAGCTACAAGCAACAGATCCTCACGCACCTGAACCAGATCGGCGCGGCGAGCATCACCGATCGGCTGGAAGACTTGTCCGAGCGCATCAACGTACTGCGGGGCGAAACGTTCAACACCACGCGCCTGATCGCCTCCTCCGACAGCGCCATCCAGAGCACCCGCACCCAGCTCAAGAGCCAGCCCAAGGAAGTCACCACGGTGCGCCAGATCGCACTGAACCCCCAGCAGCAGGACCTGCGCCGCCTGCTGAACCAGAAGCTGCTGGAAAAGGCCGACATGATGCGCACCTACACGGACAACGCGCCGCCGGTCAAAGCCCTGGATGCATCGATCCGCGCAATGCAGGCCCATGTCGCGAGTGAAAGCAACACCGTGCAAAGCTCGGAAAACCGCGCGCCCAATACCCTGGAAATCCACTTGCAGCGAGTACTGCTGGATGAGTCGAGCAACAACCTCGCGCTGCGTACCCAACTGACACAACAACAGAAACAACTGGCCAACCTCGAAGCCCAGCGCAAGCAAGCCCTGGAGATCGAACCGGAACTGACACGCCTCGCCCGGGAGCTGGGCGCCGCCGAACGCAACTACGCGTTGTATGTGGACAACCTGGAAAAATCACGCATTGACCGCGAACTGGATAACAGCCAGATCAGCAACATCGCGGTGATCGAAGAGGCCACCCTGAACCCCGGCCGTATCTTCCCCAAAACCCTGGTGATGCTGGTGCTGGCGCTCCCATTCGCCCTCGTCGTCGGCCTGCTGGTGATCTACCTGTGCTACCTGCTCGACCAGCGCATCCACGATGGCGGCCTGGCGGAACGCAAGTTCGGCCTCCCGCTGTGGACCACCTTGCCCGAGCTGGACACCAGCACCGCCCAAAGCACCAACGCATTCAATGCGAGCATCTACCGGCTGTACGGGTTGCTGCAGTTGGAGCGCATCGCCGAGCAGGGCCTGACTCTTGGCCTGACCTCGGCACGGCACGGCGAAGGGGTGACCTTTGTGGTGGAACAACTGCGTCAGTTGCTGCAGGAAAACGGTATCAACGTGCGTGTGGGCGGCGCCGAACCGGCGGCGCCAGGTGAAGTGGTGCTGCTGGACGCCTCGGCGCTGCTGGATAACCGCGATGCGTTTATCAACCTGCGTCGGGCCGACCTGATCGGGCTGGTGGTGGAAGCGCAGAAGAGCACGGTGCCGGTGGTGGAGCACGCGCTGTCGATCCTCAACACCGCGTTCGGCAAGGTCGACGGCATCATCATCAACCGGCGCAAATTCGAAGTGCCGGCCAAGGTGCTGAAAACCATCGCCAAGTACCGGGGGGCGTTCTGATGCGCGTCGCCCTGCTCGCCCCGTTGCCACCGGAGAAAAATGGCATCGCCGACTACGCGAACCATTTCCGCACGGCACTGGAACAACTGGAGGTGACGGTGCTGACGCCGTTGGCCGGGGTGGCGGGCAACAGCGAGGCAATCAAACAGGCCATCGGTGGGTTCGACTGGCACAGCGTGGACCTGGTCCACGCCGAGCTGGGCGGTGGACGGCTGGGGGAGTTCCTGGCCCTGCGCGAATTGCGCAAGGCCTACCCGGCACTGCCCTTGACCGCCACGGTGCATGATCCGGAACGCATCGTCTGGCGGCGTGAGCGGTTGCCATTCCCGTTGAACCTGCTGGAGCGCTTGCCCAGCCCGATGCCACAGGCGGCAGTGGTGCTGGCGGATCCGCTGACCTTGCGTGAAGAGCGCCAGGTCGCCGCCGGGTTGACCCGTTTGATCACCCTCACCCGCCTGGGCGCCGAGTGCCTGGGCCAACGCATGCAACTGCCGACGGGGAAAGTCGCGGTGATCAACCATGCAAACCTGGCGATTCCATCGGCGCCGTTGCCGCCCCTGGATACGCTGCGCCTGCTGTACTTCGGGTTTATATACCGGGGTAAAGGCATCGAAGACCTGTTAGAGGCCCTGGCCGGCGTGTTCAAGCAGGCCCCCGAATTGCGTGAGCGTGTGCGCCTGACCCTGGCCGGTGGCACCGCCGCCGAAATGGCGTTTGGCGCAGGCGGCAACTACCTGGAGCAGTTGAACCGCCAGATCGCTGAACTCGGCCTGGCGGATGCCATCGACTGGCGGCTGAACCTGCCGGCTGAAGAGATTGCCCAGACCATCCAGGCCCACCATGTGATGGTGCTGCCCTATCGCGAATCGAAAAAACTCGGCCTGCTCGGGCGCCAGCGCGGTACCAGTGGCGCGCTGTCCTGGGCTGCCGCCTGCGGGCGTGGGGCGATCACGTCTGACGCTCGCGCGTTTGCCGAGGAAGTCGCCAGCGGCAATGGCGCTATCTACCCCGAAGGCGATGTGGATGCCCTCAGCGAGCAACTGCTGCGCCTGGCACGCACGCCGCCGCTGGCCCGGGACTGGGCCGAACGCGCCGGCGAAATCGGCCGCGAACGCTTGTGGCCGTTGACCGCGCAGAAGTTCAAGGCGCTGTTTGAGCAAGCCATCGAGGGCAGCCGCCATGGCGCGTAAACGCACGTACGTCGCCACGCTGGTCGTGGTCGCCGCCTTGGGCCTGACCGCGTTTTTGTGGGGGCGCCAGGCCGATGCCGAGAGCCATGTGCTCAAGGGCAACAAAACCGTGGTGTGGAAGGATTTCCTCGGGGTGAACGCGCAGTTCCTGTGGTTCGCCCCTGAGCGCTATCAGAAGCAGATAGACCGTCTCAAGGCGCTGGGCCTGGAGTGGGTACGCCTGGATTTGCATTGGGACCAGCTGGAGCCGGTCCCAGGGCAATACCAGGTTGCGACGTTGGATCAGTTGGTAGGCAAACTGCAGGACAACCAGCTCAAGTCGGTGTTCTACCTGGTGGGGTCGGCGCCGTTCGCCACCACTGCGCCGGTGGGTGCGCCGTATCAGGACCAGTACCCGCCGAAAGACCCGAACGTGTTCGCCAACCGCATGGCGCTGTTGGCACAGCGCTACCCCAGTGTCGACGCCTGGCAGGTGTGGAACGAACCGAACCTGCTGGGCTTCTGGCGCCCGGCAGCCGACCCGGCCGGCTACGCCGCACTGCTGACCACCACCGCCGCCGCGTTGCGCGCAATGAGCCCGAGCAAACCGGTGGTGGCCGCCGGCATGGCATTCTTCAGCGAAATGCCCAACGGCCAGAGCATGTTCGATGCCCTCGGCGCCCTGGGCGTGGCCAGCCTCAATACCGTCGTCTCGTACCACCCTTATACCCAATTGCCCGAAGGCAACGACCCGGCCAACCTGGACTTTATCGCCAGGACCACCGCGCTCAACCAGGCCCTGCGCAACGGCGGCGTGCAGACCCTGTGGAGCACCGAGTGGGGCTGGTCGACCTACACAGGTCCCAAAGACGCCCAGGACATCATCACCCCACAGGCCCAGGCCGATTACGTGGTGCGCCGCCTGGCGCTGATGAGTGCGCTGGATTACGACAGGATCTTCCTGTTTACCCTCAGTGATCTGGACCAGCGCGCCAGTGTGCGTGATCAGTCTTACGGTTTGCTCGACATCGACGCCAACCCCAAGCCGGTCTACACCGCGCTGAAAAATTTCCTCGACGTCAGCGGTCCGACGCTCACCCCCGGCGATCCGCCCAGCGCCGATCAGTTGCCCGACGGCCTGTTCAGCATCGGCTGGACCCGCGCCGACGGGCGCAAGCTATGGTTCTTCTGGGCGGCCGGGGGCGGCAACGCACACCTGCCCAACCTGACCAGCGCCACCCTGTATGACCCGCTGCACGGTACGCAAACCCCGGTAAGTGGCACCCACGGGCTGACCGTCATGGTCAAGCCGAACCTGCAAATTCTGTTATGGGAGTGAGGCCCGCCATGCGCATTTTATGGATCCTGCCCTACTCGCCCTGGCCCGCCACCAGCGGCGGCAAGACCCGCCAGTTCCACCTGCTGCGCAGCCTGGCGGCGCGGGGGCATCGGATCACCTTGCTGCTGCATGACAAGCATCCGGTGTCCCTTGCCGACCGCCAGGTGCTGGAAGCGTTTGTCGAACAGTTGATCATCCTGCCGCGCCGGCCGTTGCGCAGCCTCAAGACCCTGGTGGCGGGGCTGTTTGCACCCTACCCGCTGCTGGCCAGCGTGAATGGGCTGGCGGGCGAGTTGCAGGACACCTTCAACTGGTTGCTGGGTGAGCAGTGGGACGTGGTGCAGATCGAGCACAGCTACAGTTTCCAGCCTTACGAAGATGCGCTGGCGCGTAAATCACAGCCCTTTGTGCTGACCGAACACAATGTGGAGTCGGCCCTGGGCGCGGCCACCTACGACCGTTTGCCGCGTTGGTCGCTGCCGTTCATTCGCTACGATCAATGGCGCTATGCCCGCTGGGAACGCCGGGTGATGCGCCAGGCCGCGCAGGTGGTGGCGGTCACTCAAAACGATGCGCACGTCCTGGAAAAAATCGCCGGCAAACCCGTACCGGTGGTGGTCAATGGCGTGGACTGCGATCACTTCGCCGCCGCCCATCCCGACCCGTCGACACGCCGCGTGCTGTTCCTCGGCAACTATGAATACGCGCCGAACGTGGACGCCATCGAATGGGCCCTGGATGAAATCCTGCCCAAGGTCTGGGCGCGCTGTGCGGATGCGCGCATGAGCGTGTGCGGCTTCGGCATGCCCGGCAACTGGCGCGAGCGTTGGAAAGACCCGCGTATCGAGTGGCAAGGCTTCGTGCCCAACCTGCTCGACCTGCAATCGAGCTGTTCGGTGTTCCTGGCGCCGTTGCGCCACGGCGGCGGCTCCAAGCTCAAGGTGCTCGAAGCCCTGGCCGCCGGCCTGCCGCTGGCCAGCACCGAACAAGGCGTGTCGGGGTTGGACCTGGTGGAAGGCCTGGACTACCTCGGTGGGCAAAGCGCCGACGACCTGGCCGATGCCGTGGTGCGCCTGCTGCAATGCCCTGAAGCCGCCGCGCCCATGGGTGAGGCGGGCCGCGCCTACGTACGCCGCGCCCATGACTGGAGCGTCGCCGCCAGCCAATTGGAGCAGGTGTACGCCACCCTCGTGCCGCTGAGCCAGAGGGAGCCCGCATGCGTATAGGCCTGGATTACCGCACCGTCGGCACCTCGCCGCAATCGGGCATCAGCCGCCAGGTGTATGCACTGGAAAGCGCCCTGCACACCTTGCCGGGCATCGAGCTTGAACGGTTTACCGTGGCACCACTGGGCGATGAAACGCGCCTGCAGGCCCACTGCCCGGCGTGGGGCTGTGCCAAGACCGCCATGCACCAGCCGCAGAATCGTCTGCGCTTTGAGGCCGGTTTTCTGCCGCGCGCCTTGCGCGAGGAGCGTATCGACCTGTACATCAGCACCTTCAACATGGGCCTGCCGTTGCCGCCCAAGCCGAAGGGTTTGCGCACGGTGGTGCTGCTGCATGACCTGTTCCAGATCACCCTGGACAACTACCATGCCAACCGCTCGAAGGCGCTGATCTACAAGACCAGCGATCGCCTGTCGATTGCCTACGCGGTGCACAGCGCCGACCGCGTGTGGACGCCGTCGCAGTACAGCGCCGATGAAACCGCGCGGCTGTTTCCCAAGGCGGTGGGCAAGATTCGTGTGCTGCCCAATCAGGTCGATGGCTTTGCCGGGCTGGTGGCGGACATGAGCCGGCATCAATTGCCCGAGCACTACTGGCTGCTGGTGGGCACCCGCGAGTTGCGCAAGAACGTGCCGTTTTTGGTGGACGCCTGGCAGCAGGCGCGGCGCCAATCCCCTTCGGTGCCGGAGTTGGTGCTGGTGGGCAGTTTGGAACACTTGCCCGAAGCCCAGCGCACATTGCCGGGGATTCGTGCGCTGAGCGGCGTGTCGGACGCCGAGTTGCAGGCGCTTTACCGCCAGGCGTCACGCCTGTGGCAGCCGTCCTATGCCGAAGGCTTTGGCCTGCCGGTGATCGAGGCCCTGAGCGTCGGTACGCCGGTGGCGGTGGCGAGCGGCACTTCGCTGGATGAAATCACCCCGCCGTCGGCCCCGCGCTTTTCGCCCATCGATGGCCCGGCGCTGGTGCAATTGATGCTCAGCCTGGGCGCGCGGCCGGATGAAGACTGCGCCGAGCAACGGCGCCTGTGGGCGCAACGTTTCAACCATCATGCCTATCGCCAGCGCCTGACCGAACTGATCGAGGAACTTCAGTGAGAGTGAACCTGGCAAGCCTCGTCGCGATCCTCTTCGGCCTGCTGTTTGGCGCCCTCGCCCTGTTGCTGTCGCCGGCCAAGGCGTTCCTGGCCGTGGTCGGCCTGGCGGGGGCAGTGACCATCCTGCGCTTTCCGTTGTGGGGGCTGTTGTTGTTCGCCATGATCGCCACGTTCATGCCGTACTCGACTATCAACCTGGGGATCCGCAGCACCGTCAGCGAAGCGATCCTGGCCCTGACCTGGGGCGCGGTGCTGTGGCACAACTTCCTGGCCCGCCTGCCCGATACGCCCAGCCTGACCCGCCGTCCCACCGACCAGATGCTGCTGTGGCTGATGCTGTTCAGCGTGTTCCCGTTCATCGTCGGCCAGGTCACCGTCCACGCCGACAGCAGCGGCGTGGCCAACTGGCTGCGCTGGTTGCTGAGCCTGTCGGCAGTGTTTCTCTGCGCCAGGTTGCTGGTGGACCGCAAGCAGCGTGAATCCTTGGTCATCGCCCTGTTGCTGGGCAGCCTGGCGATGCTGGTGCTGTCGATTGCGGTGTTCGTGCGCACGCGCTCCGGGGCTGGCATTGCGCCGATTCTGGCGTTGTTCAACTACGGCAACTTCGACATGTTGAAATTCGGCCTGGAGGCCATGTCTTCGCGCATGGGTTCGCCGTGGATGCACCCGAATGCCATCGGCGGGATCATGGCATTGCTGCTGCCCCTGGCCTTCTGCTTCGGCGTGACCGAACAGGGCTGGAAACGTGCGCTGGGCCTGGGCGTCGCCTGCCTGGGCGCGGCCGCGTTGCTGTTGGCCAGCAGCCGCGGCGCGATGGTCAGCCTGGCGTTGGTGCTGGTGTGGATGGCTACGCGCCGCGTGCCCTACACCGGGCGCCTGCTGATGATCGGCGCGGCGCTGACCGTGGCACTGGTAATGGCCTACCCACCGTTACAGGAACGCCTGGCGACGATTTTCTCGTCGGACAACGCCAGTACCGAAGTGCGGTTCGACGAGTACCGCATGTTCCCGCAGGCGGTGGTGTCCTATCCGTTCGGGATCGGCTTCAAGGTTGACCCGCCGGTACCGGGTACCCACCTGCTGGGGATCTCCAACCTGTGGCTGAACTTCATCTACAAGACCGGCATCGTCGGCATGCTGTTCTTTGTGGCGGTGACCGTGCGCTGGTGGCGTGAGGCGCGTCCGCAAAAAGGCCCGATCCGCCTGACCAAGGACAATGCCCTGTGGCTGGGCACCACCGGCGGGATTCTGTCGGCGCTGGTCAGCGGCCTGTTCGACCACTACTTCAGTTTTGCGGTGGTGATGGTGGCGTTGTTCTGGCTGATGGTGGGCATCAATGTACTGGAGGCGCGGCGGTTGTTTCCGGCGCGGCTGCCGCAAGTGAAGACCGTGGCCTACCGCAAACACTTGCCTGATGGGGCACGGCCCTGATGCTCGGCTCCGCCGCCTGGCTGACCCTGGCGACCCTGGTGGGCCTGTGCCTGGGATTTGCCCGTGAATGGCTGCTGGTGGCGGCCTGGGGCGCCGGAGAGCGCAGCGATGCCTTCCTGATCGCGCTGTTTTTGCCGGAAGCGCTGCGCATGTCGTTGGCCGGCGGTGTGCTGAGCGCCGCCGCGCTGCCGTTGTACCTGCAACGCAAGCATGGCGAACGCCTGGAGTGGCTGGCGGTGCTGTTCCCGGCGTTGCTGCTGATCGCGCTGGTCATCAGCCTGCTGCTGACGCTGTTGGCACCGTGGCTGGTGCAAATGCTCGGCCCGGGGTTGGCCGACACCGCCACAGTCTTGGCCAGCAGCAACCTGCAGATCGTCGCCTGGTGTGTGCCGGGCTTGATGTTGCATGGGCTGTTCAGCATTCCCTTGCAGGCCAGCGAACGTTTTGTCCTCGCGGGGCTGGGCTCGTTGCTGTTCAACCTGCCGCCGGTGACGTACCTCGCCCTCGCGGGCACTATCAGCCAACCGCACGCGCTGGCCCTGGCCTGCCTGGCCGGCAGCCTGTTGATGCCGCTGGCGCTGTTGCCGTCGGTGTGGCGCCAAGGCTGGCGGCCATGGCGCTGGCAACTGAGCGTCGCACCCTTGCGGGAGCTGGGCCAGCGCATCGGACCGCTGTTGCTGAGCAATGGCGCCAGCCAGGGGTTGGCGCTGATCGAGCGGCTGGTGGCATCGCTGCTGGGCGAAGGCGCGGTGACCTGGGTCAACCTGGCGCGCAAGCTGATGAACCTGCCGCTGATTGCGCTGATGAGTCTCAACCAGGTACTGCTGGGCATGATGAGCCGCCGTCAGGGCGATGAGCGCCTGGCCCTGCTCAAGCGCGGCCTGGAAACCGCCAGCGTACTGACCCTGCCTGCCGGTGTCGGCCTGGTGGCGGCAGCCCCGAGCCTGGTGGCGCTGCTGCTGCCCAGACAATCGGCGGATTCGCCGTTGCCGCTGCTGCTGGCCTGGTTTGCCGTGCCGTTGGTGTTCGGCGCCTGGAACGCCTTGCTCGCGCGCTATGCCTACGCCGCCGGCGATACGCGCCAGCCGCTGCGCTGCGAGTTGCTCGGCAGCCTGGTCAACGTGTTGTTGCTGGGAGCGCTGCCCTGGGTGTTCGGCCTGGCCGGCATCCCCTTGGCCGCACTGGCCGGCGTGCTCTGCACCGCACTGTTGCTGATGCAGCGCCAGGCCTTGATTGGCGCCCTGCCGTGGGCCCGGCATTGGCTGCTCAGTGGGCTGCTGATGGGGCTGGCGGCGCTGATGCTGTTTGGTATTGAGGGCGTGTGGCTGCAACTGGGGCTGAGCACCCTGGCGGGCGCCGTGGTGCTGCTCGGCATGGGGCTGTGGCTCAAGCCGTGGCGCAAGGCATGACGCTTATTGTAGGAGCTGGCTTGCCAGCGAAAATCGTCAACGATAACGCGGGCATTCTGGATGCACGTGGTGCCCTTGCGTTCTTCGCTGGCAAGCCAGCTCCTACAGGGGCGGTGGAGTTTATAGATCGGGAGCACTCAGGTGAAAAATCGCTGGATTCAAATGGATATCGCCAAGGGCATCGGCATCCTGGTGATCGTGTACGCCCACAGTTGGTTTGTCGCCACGTCGCCGGACTTGATGTACCCGATCCTGGCGTCGTTCGTACTGCCGTTGTTCTTCTTTCTGTCGGGGGTGTTTTTCAAACCTGAACAGCCGTTTGTCGAGATGGCGGTGCGTAAGGCCGACGGCCTGCTCAAGCCGTTTTTCTTCACCATGCTGGTGTATGTGATCGTGCGCGATGTGCTGCGCGGCCAACCGCTGCTGCCGGATATCGGCGGCGTGCTGTACGCCTCGGTGGACACCATCCCCTGGCAGGCGCTGTGGTTTTTGCCGCACTTCTGGGTGGCGATCCTCTTCAGTTGGGCGGTACTGCGGCTGATTCAGCGCCTGCCGCTGGCGGTGAGCTGTGCAGTGATGCTGGTGCCGCTGCTGATCGGCATCTGGATGCTGCCGTGGTTCTGGCAACTGCCGGTGACTCTCGGCGGGCAAACCTGGGTGCTGCCCGGCTTGCCCTTCAGCCTGGATATCACCCTGATCAGCAGTGCGTGTTTCGTCTACGGCTACCTGCTGCGTGACTGGCTGCGTACCCATGCGGGGTCACTGCTGACCCTGCTGGTGTCGGTGGCGCTGTTCGCGGCGGTGTTCCTCTACCGGGGCGATACCATGGACCTGGCGCAGCGTCGCTACGACCACTGGCTGTGGACCAGCCTGCTGGCGGTGATTGGGGTGTACCTGTGCTGGGCGTTGGCGCGGGTGCTGATGGCGTCGGCCCTGATCACCCGGGTCATGACCTACATCGGCCAGTCGACCCTGATCCTGCTGATCTTCCATGGGGAGATCCAGCACAAGACATTCGATTTGATGGAGCGTCTGGGGCTGCACGCGTTTGTCGCGGCCTGCATCGGTTTTGTGGTGGCGGTAGTGGTGCCGTTGTTGATCGGGGAAGTGATCAAGCGGGTGGCATTCCTGCGGTTTTTCTACTTTCCATTTCCGCTGCGCAAGGCTGCCAGATAACGGTAGGAGCGAGCGTGCTCCTACCGGGTATCGGGTTCAGTCATCCAGTTGTTGCGCGGCGGGCTTGCCGGCGTGTTTCGCCGGCTTGGCGCCCTTGGCCGGAGCCGGTGCAACGGGCTCGGGTTCCGGGGCGGCGGCGGTTTCTTTCTCGGCCATCGGCATCTGGTCGATGGCGCTGAAAAACTCTTTCAAATCGAGGGTATCCGGTGGCACGGTCTTCTCGACTTTCTTCTCGCCATCCTTGCCCACCAGGATCACTTTGGTGCCGCTGCCGGCACCCAGTTTGAGGGCGCGGATCAGCGCATTGGTCTCGGGCGGCGTGAGCTTCTTGTTGTCCTGGGGGTCCTTGGCGAACTTCTCCCCTTCGGCACCGATGCTGCCAAACTTCACGGTGTAGAACACCATGCTGCGCTCTTCAAAGGACTGCTTGGTGGCAGGCTCGTCCAGTTGTTTCTTGAGGGTCGCCAGTGTGTCGTTGCCGGAATCAAGCTCCACCACCACCAGTGGCCGGGCTTTGCCCAGGTCCTGCTTGAGCGGGTTGATATCATCAGCAGCCAACAGCGGCCCCGTAAAAGCCATCAAGGTAGCCAGGGTCAGCGACCGGATGAGCATGCGCACCTCCTTTGAATTCCATGCAGGGTTCTTGAGTTTCATGTCTGCGACAGTCAAATTCAAGGATGATTCCTACACCGCGTTCAGAAAGCGTAGGCCAGGACGCCCGCTCCGCAAGGGCTTGGCGGCGACATGCGGCATTGTTTCCTTTGATTGCACAAACATTACGAGACCTTCCAGCCCGGCCAATGGCGGGCAAAGACAGGCGCCACGATCGGGTCGGCATCCACCTGCGCCAGGGTCTGGGCAAAGCCTGGCGCCAGGGCAGTCAAGGCCTCACGCGCCTCATCCCAGCGCGACACCGCCGCCGCCATGATGCCCAGCGCATTCGGTTCGCCGTTGGACGCGAACAGTTGGCCGGCAAACTGTTCGGCAAACACCACCCAGGCCTGATGCAGATAGCGACGCGTGCCCGCGACCAATTGCGCCTGCACCGCTTCATCGGCATTGCCCACCCAGCGTTGCGGGTAGTCAATGATGCCAATCGCCGAATAGCAATTGGCCGCGATGTACACCAGGCCGCGGATGATCTGGTCACGGTCGCCGCCCAGCAGATGCGCATCGGGAAACGCCAGGCCCAGGTGGATCAGGATCGCGGCACTTTCCGTCAGCACCTGTCCATCGGGGATAACCAGGGTGGGCACCTGTTTGAGCGGGTTGATACGGGCAAGCTCATCACTGCCCTCGCCGTCGGCCCAGGAGGCGGCGTCCACCCGTCGCCATGGTACCGCGCACCGTTGCAGGGCGATTTCAATCATGCAGGAGCCGGATTCGTCGATGCCATAGAGTGTGTACATAGCCTTTCCTCCATTGGATGAATCAAGAATTTTAGAACAAGCCCATTTGCCCGCCGACCAGGGTGCTGAAATCGTCACTCACGAACGGCAGGATGGCATCTGCGACCGGTTGCAATTGCCGGGTGACGTAGTGGTCGTAATCAATCGGCGCCTGGCGTACTTCCAGCGGTTCGGGGCCGTTGACGCTGATCACATAGCGGATCCAGCCGCCGCGCTGGTACTGGCGCGGGCGCCCCAGGCGGTCGTTGTATTCATCGGCCAGGCGCGCCGCGCGTACATGGGGCGGCACGTTGCGCTCGTAGTCATCCAGTTGACGGCGCAGACGTTTGCGGTAGATCAGCAGTTCATCGAACTCGCCGCTCAAGGTGCGGCGCACGTAGTCGCGTATGTAGTCCTGATGGGGCTGGCGGTGGAAGATGCGCTGGTAGAGTTCCTGCTGGAACCGCCGGGCCAGGGGCGACCAGTCGCTGCGTACGGTCTCCAGGCCTTTGTAGATCATCTCTTCGCTGCCGTCGGCACGTACCACCAGGCCGGCGTAGCGCTTCTTGCTGCCCTCCTCCGCGCCGCGAATGGTCGGCATCAGGAAGCGGCTGAAGTGGGTTTCGTATTGCAGCTCCAGGGCACTTTGCAGGCCGAACGCGCTGTGCAGGTGCTCACGCCACCAGGTGTTGACGTGCTTGACCAGCGCCTGGCCGATACGGCTGGCGTCGTCCTGGGAATGCGCGCTGCCGAGCCACACGAAGGTGGAGTCGGTGTCGCCGTAGATCACCTCATACCCCTGGGCTTCAACCAGTTCGCGGGTCTGGCGCATGATCTGGTGGCCGCGCATCGTGATCGACGAAGCCAGTCGTGTATCGAAAAAGCGGCAACCGCTGGAACCGAGTACGCCGTAGAACGCATTCATGATGATTTTCAGCGCCTGGGACAGCGGCGCGTTGTGCTCACGCTTGGCCTCTTCGCGACCTTCGGAGACACGCGCAACGATGGCCGGCAGGCAGTGCCGGGTGCGAGAAAAGCGTGCACCGCGAAAGCCTTCGACGGAGTCGCTGTCGTCGGGGTGCTTGAGGCCTTCGATCAGGCCCACCGGGTCGATCAGGAAGCTGCGGATGATCGACGGGTAAAGGCTTTTGTAATCGAGCACCAGCACCGATTCGTAGAGGCCAGGACGCGAATCCATGACAAACCCGCCGGGGCTGGCCTGGGGTGGTTTGTCGCCCAGGTTCGGCGCGACGAAGCCCTGGCGGTGCATCAGCGGCATGTACAGGTGGGTAAACGCCGCCACCGAGCCGCCGTTGCGGTCGGCCGGCAACCCGGTGACGCTGGCGCGTTCGAGCAGGAACTTGAGCAGTTCGGTCTTCTCGAAAATCCGCGTGACCAGCTCGCAGTCCTTGAGGTTGTAACGCGCCAGGGCGGGCTTGTCCTCGGCGAACATGCGGTTGATTTCGTCCATGCGTTGATACGGTGTGGAGATGTCCTTGCCCTCGCCGAGCAGGGTTTGCGCGACGTTTTCCAGGCTGAAGGATTCGAAACTCCAGGTGGCCGAACGCAGGGCCTCGATACCGTCGATGATCAGACGCCCCGCCGCTGCGGCGAAGTAATGGTTGCGGCTGCCGTGTTCGCGCCAGGCCATGGGCTCATCGCCGCGACCGAGCATCAACGGTACGTTGAGGCGCTGGGCATGTTCGTGGAGTACGCGCAGGTCGAACTGCACCACATTCCAGCCGATGATTGCATCGGGGTCATGGGTGGCGAGCCATTGGTTGAGGCATTCGAGCAGTTGAGCGCGGGTGTCGCAGTAGTCGAGCTTGAAATCCACCGCGTCAGTCTTGTTCGGCGGGCCGAGCATGTACACCTGGCGTTCGCCGCAGCCTTCGAGGGCGATGGAATAGAGGTCGCCCTGGGCGGTGGTCTCGATGTCCAGGGACACCAGCTTGAGCGGCGGGCGGTAGTCGGGCGCGGGCTTCATCTGCGCATCGCACAGGGCACCACTGGCATCCGGTGTCCCACCGAACCAGACCGGAGCGGTGATGAAACGCTCCATCATGTAGCGTTCCGGCGGGCGCACATCGGCTTCGTAGACATCGACACCGGCGGCGCGCAGGCGCTTTTCCACGTCCATCAACTGGCGATGCTGGCGCGTGTAGAGGCCCAGGACCGGGCGGTGATGGAAATCGCAGAGTTGCAGCGGGCGCAATTCGATATCGCGTTCGCCTTTGAGCAACCAATCCAGCGGCTTGCGATGGGCCTCGGGAATGAACATCACCGAGGTCTGCACGGGTAGGCGGATAAACCGTGGCCCCTGGTCTGTGGCCAGCCAGAAACTGACCTCCGTGCCCGCCGGGGTATCGCGCCAATGCCGGGTCAGGACAAAACCCTGCTGTAAATCCACCGTACCGCACCTCAGGAATAGCTTTCAGGCGTTGATTCTACGCGGCATCTGCGCAAACGCGGCAGGTAAACGCGCACGCAAGCGGTGGACTTCTAAAGGCGGCGAAAGCGGGCACCGCAATGGTGCCATTTCTCCAGCTCACGCCCGACGTGTTTTGCTCAAATAGTTTTCGATATTGCCCATCTGCTCGTCCCAGCCACGGGAATTCATCTTGAAGGCTTTTTGCCGACGAGCCTCCGGCACCGCGTCGAAACCGGATTCAACCACCCGCAGCAAAATGCCCGGCGCCCGATCCTCAATGGTGAATTCAACCAGTGTCGGGGTTTCCTTGTCGTAGTCGACGCCCTTTTCTACCGCGAAGGGGTGCCACCAGAAAGAGAACAACGTTTGCGGCAGGATGCGTTCGATTTTGGCTTTCCAGATCACGTGTTCGTAACCTGGGTAGGTAATCGGCGCCTCTATGGTTTCCCCTGCCACAAAGGCTTTGCCCTTGAGGGCGATGCCAAACCAATCGCCGAATTGCTCGGCATTGGTGAGCGCTTCCCAGACCTGTTTACGTGAAGCGTTCAGCAGAACTTTTCGCTCAATGCGATCTAATACGTGCATAAGTCACCTCCTCCATTGACAGTAGGCGACACCAAATAATGCGCAACCTCAGGTTGTAAGCAATCATGATGACCCCGTCCTTGAACCGGCAATACGTTTATGACTGACCCATTGAATGGAAGTTGCTTCTGCAAAGGTGTCCGCTATCAGGTGGACCAGTTGGACATGCCTGTCAGCCACTGCCACTGCGCAAGCTGCCGCAAAATACATGCGGCACCGTTTGTCGCCACCGCAGGAGTAATGCGCGAACATTTTCGCTGGACGCTGGGGGAGGAACTGTTGGCGTCCTTTGAATCTTCGCCGGGCAAGCTCAGGCATTTCTGCTCGCGCTGTGGCTCACATCTGATAGCAGAACGTGGGCATCAGCCCCATGTGGTCGTGCGGGTGGCGACGCTGGACGATGATCCGGGCGTCAGGCCCACCTCGCACATCTGGATGGCCCATGATGTGCCCTGGCTTGACCATGAAGGCATAGAGCAATGGGACGAGTGGAAGGCATGATTTAGACGTGGGGGTCACCTGGCGCTTTTGCCGGCGTCGCATATTGCGGCTTCAGGTGACCGTCCTGGTCGAGTAGCCACGCATCCATGATTTGCCGCACCACCGGACCCGCGACGCGACCACCGGCCTCACCGTTTTCGATCATCACCGAAATCACGATCTTCGGATGTTCGGCCGGAGCGAAGCCAACGAACAACGCGTTGTCGCGATGGCGCTCCAGGGTTTTTTCGCGGTTGTAACGCTCACCTTGCTTGATCGCAACCACTTGCGCAGTACCGCTCTTGCCGGCAATGCGGTATTGCGCCCCTTGTGCGGCGGCCCGGGCGATACCTCGCGGGTCATGCATCACCAACTGCATACCGTGATTGACCTGCTCCCAATCACGCGGATCCTTGAGGACGACGTTGGGCATTGGATTCTGGTCCACCGGCGGCTCACCATTGATCGTCTTGGCCAGGTGCGGGCGATTCCACACACCCTTGTTGGCGATCAACGCCGTGGCCTGGGCCAATTGCAGCGGAGTGACTTGCATATACCCCTGGCCAATGCCGAGGATCACGGTTTCGCCCGGGAACCAGGGTTGGCGCCGCGTGGCGCGCTTCCAAGCCTGGGATGGCATCAAGCCAGCGGACTCTTCGAACATGTCCAGGGAGACTTTCTGGCCCAGGCCAAACTCCGCCAGGTAGTCGTGCAGACGGTCGATGCCGAGTTTGTGAGCAAGGTCGTAAAAGTAAGTGTCGTTGGAACGCATGATGGCAGCGTCCATGTCTACCCAGCCGTCGCCGCTGTGGTTCCAATTGCGGTATTTGTGGTCAAAGTCAGGGAGCTGGTAGTAACCGGGGTCGAATACACGGGTCTGTGGGGTGACGACACCGCTGTCGAGGCCAGCGATGGCCACTTCCGGCTTGATGGTCGAGCCCGGCGCATAGAGCCCCCGGAGGACACGGTTGAAGAGCGGCCGGTCAATGGAGTCGTGCAGGGCGGCATATTCCTTGAAACTGATGCCGGTGACGAACAGGTTCGGATCAAAACTCGGCTTACTGACCATGGCCAGTACTTCGCCGGTTTGCGGATCGAGGGCAACCACTGAGCCACGGCGATCACCCAGGGCTTCTTCCGCAGCTTCCTGGAGCTTCACGTCGAGGCTCAGGACGATATTTTTGCCAGGAATCGGGTCGGTGTGCTTGAGCACACGGAGTACGCGGCCTTGGGCATTGGTCTCGACCTCTTCGTAGCCGACATGACCATGCAGTTCGGATTCGTAGAAACGCTCGATACCGGTTTTGCCGATGGACTGCGTGCCACGGTACTCCACCGAGTCGAGGGCTTTGGATTCTTTCTCATTGATCCGCCCCACATAGCCGATGGAGTGGGCAAAATGCGCACCCAGCGGGTAGTGACGGACGAATTGCGGCTCTACATCTACTCCTGGCAGGCGGAACTCATTCACCGCCAGCAATGCGACTTGCTCTTCGGTCAACTCGTAAAACAACGTCACGGGGACGAAGGGGTGCCGTGCCTGCTTCAGGGCCTTGTCGAACAACGCACGGTCTTCGACAGGCAGGTGCAGCAAGTTGACGATGGCGTCGAGTTCGCCCTTGAGGTCAGTGGTGCGCTCGCGGGTGATGGTCAGGTTGTAGCTGGGTCGGTTATCGGCCAGCACCACGCCATTACGGTCATAGATAAGGCCGCGCGTAGGAGTGATGGGCAGCACGTGGACGCGGTTGTTTTCAGAAATCGTGGAGTGGTAGTCGAACTGTACGACTTGAAGGAAATACATACGCCCCACCAGGGCACACGTAATGCCTATCACCAACAACGCACAAGCGAGCAGGCGCTTGTTGACCAGGCGGTTTTCTTTTTCGTGATCTTTAATCGGTATCGGTTCAGGCATTTCTACAGCATCTCGTTGAAGAAGGTCGACGCCGCATCCTGCGATGAAAGATCAGTCCTTGGGAAATGTGCTGCACCATACCAAAAATGCAGAAACACTTTGCATTGAATTCCCCAACGGCACTCTGAAGTGAGTTCCCTCTCGACGGGTACGGTGATACGGCAGCTGCCCTTGAAGATACTCAACAGCTCATCCGCCTAGGCGTACCCACTTTTCGAGCGCCCAAAACAAAACCCCATCTGCTTTCGCAAATGGGGTTTCGGAATTTAATCTTGACGATGACCTACTCTCACATGGGGAAACCCCACACTACCATCGGCGATGCATCGTTTC
>NZ_QGAA01000021.1:0-97835 GCF_005233485.1 Pseudomonas sp. CFBP13509 | reverse complement strand
GCTGCGGCGGGTTTGCTGTGACATAGGTGCCTCCAAGGTTGCGATTAAAATATCGCTTCTTGGCGTCCGCTGCGAGGGAACAAGTCCACCAAAAACGCTTCGCCCCACCACTCGGCACCTCGCCCAGGCTCGGTGTGCCCGTAATCCGACAGCGATTTGGGGGGCCGCCGCCACGCGCCATCCATGGCGCGGGGCGGCTAAACCGGCATCCCTGCCGGTTTACCCCCCAAATCACTATCGAATTCCGGCCAGCGTGGTTTAACGGGGCGCCTGAGATCAAGATCAAGATCTAAAGCAAGATCAAGGGCGGCTCGCTTCGCATCGTGGTTAGCGTTGGCTGCTACGTTGTGTAGATACCTATGCTCATCGAAGCTTTTTCAGGCACCGATCTTAATCGATGCCAGCACCTGCTTCTGCCCCATGGAGCACGGCACGCCTTCCGGCTGCGCCCGGACCGCCTCGATCACGCCCAGCAACTGCGCCTTGCTATGAGCCAACTGCGCCTGCATTGCCACCGCCCTCACCCTGGAACCGCAACTGATCAAACACTGGCACGAGGGGCGCGACCTCAACCCGCAACTCAAACCGATCAGTTGGCAGCGCAAACCCTTGGCCGCTCTCGCGACCCTGGCCGTGGTGCGTGACCAGATGCGCCGCCTGAGCCGCGGCCGCTTGCCCGATGCCAAGGTAGCACCGTGGCTGGCGCTGGTGCGCGACCAGTGGTTTATCGCCCGGCGCACCCGGCAATACCGCGCGTCCATGACGCAATCTTCACATTAAAGGCGGAGCATTCGCCGTGATCGAACTGTCCCCTATTGATCAGCAGTTTTTAACCTCACTGACGATTGGAGTTCTTCATGGCGAAAATCAACCTGGCCCAGCAATTGGCGACCACCCTTGAACAGGCGGGGATCAAGCGCATCTGGGGCCTGACCGGCGACAGCCTCAACGGCCTCACCGACGCCCTGCGCACCATGGACAGCATCGAGTGGATGCACGTGCGCCACGAAGAAGTCGCCGCCTTCGCCGCCGGTGCCGAAGCGGCGGCCACGGGTGAACTGACGGTGTGCGCCGGCAGCTGCGGGCCGGGCAACCTGCACTTGATCAATGGCCTGTTCGATTGCCATCGCAACCATGTGCCGGTGCTGGCGATTGCCGCACAAATCCCCTCCTCCGAGATCGGCCTGAACTACTTCCAGGAGACCCATCCCCAGGAACTGTTCAAGGAGTGCAGCCACTTTATCGAGCTGGTCACCAACCCCGAACAGATGCCGCACGTGCTGCACCGTGCCATGCGTTCGGCGGTCCTCAACCGCGGCGTGGCGGTGGTGGTGATTCCGGGGGACGTATCGTTGCTGGAAGTGGAAGACAAGCTCAAGCCCTGGCCGGCCCTGCACGCACCGCGCACCCTGCCGGCGGAACAGGACCTGCAGCGCCTGACCGAGATCCTTGAAAGCAGCGAGAAAGTCACCCTGCTGTGCGGCAGTGGCTGCGCCGGTGCCCACGATCAAGTGGTGGCCCTGGCCGACACGCTGGGGGCTCCGGTGGTGCACGCCCTGCGCGGCAAGGAACATGTGGAATGGGACAACCCATTCGACGTGGGCATGACCGGGCTGATCGGCTTCAGCTCCGGCTACCACGCCATGCTCGACTGCGACACGCTGATCATGCTCGGCACTGACTTTCCGTACCGCCAGTTCTACCCCACCGCTGCCAAAATCATCCAGGTCGACCGCAACCCGCAGGCCCTGGGCCGTCGCGCCACGCTGGACCTGGGCATCGCTGCCGATGTGAGCGAGACCCTCGACGCGCTGCTGCCGCGCCTGACCCGCAAGACCGACCGCAGCTTCCTCGAGACCTCGCTGAAGCACTACGAAAAAGCCCGCCAAGGCCTGGACGACCTGGCGCAACCGTCAAAGGCCAACCGGCCGATCCACCCGCAGTACGTGGCGCGTTTGCTCAGCGAACTGGCGGACGACGATGCAATCTTCACAGCCGACGTGGGCTCGCCGACGGTGTGGGCGGCGCGCTACCTGAAAATGAACGGCAAGCGTCGCCTGATCGGCTCGTTCAACCACGGCTCCATGGCCAATGCCATGCCCCAGGCGATCGGTGCGCAGGCAGCCTTTCCTGGGCGCCAGGTGATCTCGATGTCCGGCGACGGCGGGTTTGCCATGCTGATGGGGGATTTCATTTCACTGGCGCAGTTGAACCTGCCCGTCAAAGTCATCGTGTTCGATAACTCGTCCCTGGGCTTTGTCGCCATGGAAATGAAGGCCGCGGGCTACCTGGATGCCGGCACCGAGCTGAAAAACCCGGACTTCGCCGCCATGTCCAACGCCATGGGCATCCTCGGCATTCGCGTGGAGCAATCCGAAGACCTGGAACCGGCCCTGCGCCGCGCCCTGGCCCATGATGGCCCGGTGCTGGTGGATGTGGTGACGGCCACCCAGGAACTGGTGATGCCGCCGAGCATCAAGCTGGAACAGGCCAAGGGCTTCAGCCTGTACATGCTCAAGGCGGTGATGAGTGGGCGTGGAGATGAAGTGATCGAGTTGGCGCGGACTAACTGGTTGCGCTGATCCAACACTGAGGGAGGGGGCAAGCCCTAACTCCAGTCAGTTAAACCTGTAGTGAGCGGGCTTGCCCCGCGCTGGGCTGCGCAGCAGCCCCAAAACACAGCCCCGGACCTGCCTGGCACACTGCAGAGCTCTTATTGGGGCTGCTGCGCAGCCCTGCGCGGGGCAAGCCCGCTCACCACAGTTACAGTGTTCATCCTTAACTGACTGGCGTCAGGGCTTGCCCCTCCCACAGTGGACAATGGCGCAGATTCAAGCTGTCTGTTTTTCTACCCATTTGCCGTAGGCATCAATAAATGCCTGCAGGAACGGCCTGGTCTTTTCCGACACCTTGCCGGCGTCATCGAACACGCTGCCCGCTCCGCCCAGGTAGGCTTCCGGCTGCTGCATGCATGGCACATCGAGGAACACCAGGGACTGGCGCAGATGGTGGTTGGCGCCAAAACCGCCAACGGCGCCCGGGGATACGCTGATGATCGCCCCCGGCTTGCCGCTCCAGGCGCTTTGGCCATAAGGACGGGAGCCGACGTCAATCGCATTCTTCAACGGCGCGGGTACGGAGCGGTTGTACTCCGGTGTCACAAACAACACCGCGTCGGATGAACGTACCTGCTGACGGAAAGTACTGTAGGCTGCGGGCGGCGATGCCCCGTCGATGTCCTCGTTGTAGAGCGGCAAATCGCCAATTTCCACAATGTTCAACTTCAGGTTGGCGGGGGCCATTTCGGCCAGTGCCAGGGCGACCTTGCGGTTGATCGAGTCTTTTCTCAGGCTGCCAACCAGGACGGCAATCGTGTAGACCTTGCTCATTGGGTTTCTCGACGTCTGACTAAGGGAGCTTGTAGTTATAAAGGCTTCGCAGTGCGTTCACCAGAAGGTTTTGATAATCCTCCAGACGTTTGGCCCGCGATTTGATGCGTAGGAACCGTCTGAAAATGTCAGCGAATAGTATTTTTTTTCAATAGGTAAACTCCCCCTCTTTATGACGGTCTACAGCACCGCGAATTGAGTGTTTATCTCCAGAGGTTCTAAACAGATGGCAGCAGTACTAGTCGGACAGTTTCATGCCAGAGACGCAGAAGGACGCGTGTATTCGGTGCATGAGTTCCAGGAATCCAACCCGGCGCAAGGCGACCTGGCTGGCTCGGCACCCACCACCACCTACAAGCTGGCCATTGGCGACCGGGTAGAAAAACTCGAAGGCGATGAGTTCAAGCTGATTCAGTCGGGGACCATTATCGTCCGCGAATCGCAGACCGTCCTCGCCTCATAAGCTTGATCGCCCAGGCGTACCTGCTCAGTCCCGGCCATTGACGGCATCGACTGGGCCGGGCGGTCACGGGCTGCGAATTTCCGTCACTTCAAGCCCCGACTCACCGTCCACTTGCTTGAGCGTCACCATCAACCGGCCCCGCTCGCCTTCCACCGCGTACATCACCCGCCTGTAGCCCGGCGAGTTGTACCCCGGATACGCCACCACCTGCTTGACCTGCGTCATGCCCAGCACCGTGCCGACCTGCGCGGCGACTGGCTCCTGGGCACGGATAAATGCCTCAAGCGTGAGGTTTTCCGGAGCTGATTCATCGTGATTGCTGAAGAGATAAGCAGCCACGCACCCTACGGTCACCAGGACCAGCAGTTGCTTGACCGTTACCCCGAGAACTGTCGAGGGCAGAGGCATAGGAGACCAGACCTGTTTTTGTTGTATGTGCCGGTAATCGGCATTGGTCGTTGATGATCAGACTCGCCATTCTAGTGAGGTCCTGGCTGAACGCCAGCGACATACGCGACCCACACCGTCTTTTTTGCGCACGACGGCATGCACCATTGAATCCCCACGGCGCTGCACATAGACTCCGGCCATGCGTTTACGTCATATCGAAGTGATTCAGGCCATCCTGCAGACCGGACACCTCGGCACCGCCGCCGAATGGTTGCAACTTCCCGTGGGCGATGTAGACGCGGCACTCAAGGAGGCCGAGCGGCAATTGGGCTTCATGCTGTTTGCCAGTGTGCGCGGGCGTTTGCAGGCGACACGGGAAACCCTGGAGTTGCAGGCAGAAATAGCCCATGTGTACGAAGCCCTGGAACCGGTGCAACGCCTGGCCAGCCGCTTGAAACACCATCACGCCCCCACCCTGCGCGCCTTGTGCACGCCGCCCCTGGCCAATCAACTGCTGCCCCAGAGCATCGCGCTGCTGCGCCGACGCTTCCAGGACACGCCGTGCAACCTGTCGAGCCAGCCAACCCGGGAAATCGTGCGCAGCCTGCTGCTGCACGAGGCCGAGGTGGGCCTGAGCCTGCATGACCCGGAACATCCGCAAATCCACAGCACGGTGCTGGCCCAAGGCAAACTGCAATTGCTGGCGCCCCACGGCTGGCTCAAGCCCAAGCAGAAGTACATTGCGCTGCAGGACCTGGCCGGGCAAGCGATGATCGGGCTTGAAGGACACGACCCGCTCAGCCGTCTGCTGGACGCCAAGCTGCAAGCCCTGCGCCCGCTGCCGGTGGTGCAGACACGGGTGCAGACCTACCAGATGATGCGCAGCATGGTGGAAGCCGGCGAAGGCCTGGCGATAGTCGACCCATTCACCGCGTTTGGCGCGCGTGAGGCGGGTTTGGATACATGCCCGGTATCGCCGCCGATGCTGGTCAGCCTATATGCGCTGACACTCAAGGATGGCGTGACCTCGCCTGCGCTGAATGCGTTGCTGGAGATCGTCACGCAAAAGGCCCAGGGCCTGCTGGAAAGTTAACGCCGCTCGGCGTCGGCCTTGAACAATCGATACCAGAAAATCGCCACTTCACGGGTTTGCGGGTCGATGCCGCGATAGCGCAGGTGATCGATCCCGCCCATCACGTAGCCGCAACGCTCATACAGACGGCAGGCACCCAAGTTGTTGTTCTGGGTTTCCAGCATCATGCCCGGCAGGTTTTTCTTGCGGCTCCAGAACTGCGCCACATCCAGCAGCGCCTTGGCCACCCCGTGCCGACGGGCAGGCAAGGCCACCGCCAGCTCGTCAACGTGGGCAAAGCCGTTCCAATTGGTGCTGACCACGATATGCCCGACCGCACGATCATCCAGGTAGGCCATGAAGATCGCACTGTCCGGCGCATCGCGAAAACTGGCGAATTCTTCCGGGTCGATGCCATAGCACTTGCGGTACGGCACGATGCGCTCCACGGGCCATTGATCGACCCGCCTGCCCATCTCCGGCACGCCATAGGCACTGACCTCAAAGCTGAAATCATTGCCCCACACGTAGGCGTCGAAGCCCTCGTCGGCGACCCGCACACTGAGCCCTGGATACTTCGGGTTCATTACAGCTTGCATAAACATCCTTAACCCTTGATGCAATCGACGGTGTAACAACGACCACTGCCGTCATCTTCGTGTTGTAACCCGTGAACATCGGCAACAAAACCGGGGAAACTGCTATCGAACGTCCGGGCAAACGCCAGGTAGTCGATGATCGACCGGGTCGACTCGGTAAAGCGCTCGCCCGGCATGATCAACGGAATGCCCGGCGGATAAGGCACCAGCATCACGGCTGCAATGCGTCCTGGCAAGGCATCAATGGACACGGCCTCCACTTCGCCCCTTACCAATTGGTCATAGGCGTCGGCGGGTTTCATCGCGATTTCCGGCAACACCGTGTACATGCGCTTGAGGTGCCTGGCGGTGGCGTTGCTGCGGTAACAGCCGTGCAATTGATCGCACAGGTCGCGCAAACCCAGGCCCTGATAGCGCGCCGGGCCCTGGGCAAACACCGATGGCAAACAACTGGCGAGGCTGACATTCGCGTCGTAACTGCGCTTGAACTCCAGCAACTCGGTGAGCAAGGTACTCCATTTGCCCTTGGTGATGCCCATGGAAAACAACACGAGGAACGAATACAGCCCGGTCTTTTCCACCACCAGCCCACGCTCCCAGAGGAATTTGCTGACCACCGCGGCGGGAATCCCATGCTCGCTCAAGGCACCGCCGGCCGTGAGGCCGGGCATCACCAGGGTCACTTTGATCGGGTCCAGCAGCACGTAGTCTTCGGCCACGTCACCAAAGCCGTGCCAGTCATCCTGCGGCTGCAACAGCCAATCCTCCGTGGCGACGCGGTCGATGCCCGCCACCGACGGCGGCTGCCAGATGGAGAACCACCAATCTTCGGCGGCGATATGCTGGCGCAGGTTGGCCAGGGCGCGGCGAAAACTCAGGGCCTCGTCGAACATTTCCTGCAGCAGCGAGCGCCCGGCCGGGCCTTCCATCATCGCCGAGGCGACGTCCAGCGAAGCAATGATGCTGTACTGCGGCGACGTGGAGATGTGCATCATGAAGGCTTCATTGAAACGGTCGCGGTCCAGTTGACGCGCGCCGCCGTCCTGCACATGGATCATCGAGGCCTGGCTGAACGCCGCCAGCAGCTTGTGGGTGGAGTGGGTGGTGAACACCAGCGGGCTGTCCGGGGTACGCGAGGTGCCCATGCCGTAGCGCCCGGCAAAGAACTCGTGGAACGCCGCATAGGCGTACCAGGCTTCATCGAAGTGCAGCACCTCGACACTGTTGCCCAATTGCTGCTTGATCAGCTCGGCGTTGTAGCACAGGCCGTCGTAGGTGGAGTTGGTGACCACGGCCAGCTTCACCTTGGGGGGCCGGCCGCGGGTCAAGGGGCTGGCGTCGATCTTGGCGCGGATCGATTCCGGGCTGAACTCGCTCAGGGGAATCGGACCGATGATGCCCAATTCGTTGCGCTCCGGGCACAGGTACAGCGGGATGGCACCGGTCATGATGATCGAATGCAACACCGACTTGTGGCAGTTGCGGTCCACCATCACCAGGTCATCGCGCCCGACCATGGAGTGCCAGACGATCTTGTTGGCGGTGGACGTGCCGTTGATCACGAAAAAGGTATGGTCGGCGCCGAAGTTGCGCGCGGCGCGGGCTTCGGCTTCGGCCAGGGGCCCGGTGTGATCCAGCAGCGAGCCCAGTTCGGGCACCGAGACCGACAAGTCCGAGCGCAGGGTGTTTTCCCCGAAGAACTGATGAAACGCCTGCCCCACCGGACTTTTGCGATAGGCCACGCCACCGCCATGGCCGGGGGTGTGCCAGGAATAGTTGGAGTCGGCGGTGTGTTGCACCAGCGCCTTGAAGAATGGCGGCAGCAGGCCATCCAAATATGTGCGGGCAGCACGGGCCACCTGGCGGGCGAGAAACGGTACGGTGTCTTCGAACAGGTAGAGAATGCCGCGCAGCTGGTTGAGTTCGCTCATGGCATCGGCCGGGGCGTTTTCCAGGGTGACCTGCTCGCCCAGGGCAAAAATCGGCAGGTTCGGCGCCCGCAGGCGGGCCAGGCGGATCAGCTCGACCATGTTTTGCAGCAGGTGGGTATTCTCACCGGCGCCTTCGGCGGCGATCAGCATGCACGCCAGGCCGTGATGGGTCGACGCCACCAGCCGGCCTTCGGCGTAGTCCACGGCGGAAAAGATACTGAAGCCCTCTTGCTCCAACTCCCGGGCGATGCCCCGAACCCGGTCGCCGGCAACGGTGTCGGCCTTGATGTCGCGGTGCACGATAAGCACGGGGAACTTCAGGTCTTTGTACATGAGCGCGTGTAGTCCTGAGGGCTATGCACTCAAGGGTAGAAGCTCGGGGACGATGACGCGAATGAAGATTCTGAAAGCAATGGAGGTCAACCCTGGGAGGGGGCTTGCTCCCGATGACGGTATGCCAGCTCATATTTGATTGGCTGATACACCGCTATCGGGGGCAGGCCCCCTCCCACATTTTGATCATACCTACGCAGGGCTATTGTTGTGTTAGCTGGGTCCACAACGCCGGCGCACCCGCCGACTTCGCAATAGCCTCCAACCGCGCCGCATGCTCGGCCAGATCCTGCTCGCTGGCGCGAATGATGGTGGTGGGCTTGCGATCGGCCGGCAGGCGGCGGATTTCCGAAGGGCGGTTGCCCGAGCCTTCCGCCGAGCCAGTGCCGTCGGAGGCATTGCCGGCCAGGGACAGGCTGGTCTGCCCGCCGGTCATGGTCAGGTAAACGTCGGCGAGAATCTCGGAGTCGAGCAAGGCGCCGTGGAGTTCACGGCCGGAGTTGTCGACGCCATAACGTTTGCACAAGGCATCGAGGCTGTTGCGCTGGCCCGGGTGACGCTCACGGGCCATCATCAAGGTGTCGAGGATCGAGCAGTGCTTGGAAATATCCGCACGATCCGTCTGCCCCATCAGGGCAAATTCGTTATTGATGAAGCCGACGTCGAACGCCGCGTTATGGATGATCAACTGGGCGCCGTTGATGAATTCGAAGAACTCATCGGCCACTTCGGCGAAACGCGGCTTGCCCTTGAGGAACTCGTCGGTGATGCCGTGGACGCCGATGGCGCCTTCGTCACTGTCGCGGTCCGGTTGCAGGTAGACGTGGAAGTGACGACCGGTGAGGCGCCGACCCATGAGTTCGACACAGCCGATTTCAATGATCCGGTGGCCGTCGGTCACCGGCATGCCGGTGGTTTCGGTATCGAGTACAACAGATCGGATGGCCATCAGGGTTCAGCTCTCAACGGTGTGGTGTGCAGTGTGGTGTGAGTCAAGGAGCGCGATGTTAACACGTCAACCAGCATCAGCTCTGCTTGTAGCCCCGCACTTCGTCCACACCTCTATTGGCAAGCTGGTCGGCGCGCTCGTTACCCGGATGGCCGATGTGCCCGCGCACCCATTTCCAGGTGATGTCATGGCGGTTGCATTGCTCATCGAGCAATTGCCACAGGTCGGCATTCTTGACCGGCTCCTTGGCCGCGGTCTTCCAGCCGCGCTTCTTCCAATTGACCATCCACTCGTTGATGCCTTTCATCACGTATTGCGAGTCGGTGACCAGCAGCACGTTGCAGCGGCGCTTGAGTTCTTCCAGGCCGCGAATGGCGCCCATCAGTTCCATGCGGTTGTTGGTGGTGTTGGCTTCGCCGCCCCACAACTCCTTCTCTACGCCCTTGCACACCAGCAAGGCGCCCCAGCCGCCGGGGCCGGGGTTGCCCTTGCAGGCGCCATCGGTGAAGAGTTCTACGCTATCGGTCATCGGTTACATCCATCAAGACGGGCAGGTCTGAAATCAAAAAAGTTCTACGGTTCGCTTTGCTTGCGGTTGACCTTGGCCATCGGCATCGGCACCAGTTTGCCCATGGGCTGGCGCAGCACCTGGCGCACCGGCCGCAGCCCGACCACGATCTTGCGCGCCACCAATAAATAGAAGCCGCCACCCGACAGTTGCCAGGCGCCCGCGCGGCGTTCCCAACCGGTCAGGCGGCCTTGCCACTTGGCCGAGGCAAGCGGCGGACGATAGCACCCGAAGCGGCGTTTCTCCAGCGCGAAGCCCAGCAGGTTCAGCCAGTCCCCGACCCGTGATGGCGAGATGCAGCGCGCCTGACGCAGGCCATCATGGGCGAACACATGGCGCAGGCCCCAGCTGCTCCAAGGGTTGATGCCGATAATCAGCAAATGGCCACCAGGGCGCACGCTGCTCGCCGCTTCACGCAGCAGACCGTGGGGCGACAGGCAGAAATCCAGGCCATGCTGCAACACCACCACATCGGCGGCGTGCTCGCTCAATGGCCAGGCCTGTTCTTCGCAGACAATCTCCACCCCCGGCAACGGCGCGCCCAGGCGCACGTTGCGTTGCACCTGGGGCGCGGCGGGCGGGGTCTGGGCCGACGGACCGTAATGCACCAGGTAGCCGCCAAAGAAACGACCCAACTCGTCTTCGAGCATGCGCCGTTCTTCATCCAGCAGAAATTGCCCGATGGGCCCGGACAGCCATTCACGGGCTGCGCCGATCAGGGCCAGCCACTCAGGATCGGCCTGGGCGAACGCTTTATCAGTCATTGCATTCTCCAACTCGCCTAGACGTTCTAAGATGCACCAATGTGTTCAGCTTGGCGAATCGAAGAATGATACAGATCAGTGCCCTGCCCGCCTTCACCGATAACTACATCTGGTTGCTGCAGGACCCGCAGACCCAACGGTGTGCCGTGGTCGATCCCGGCGATGCCGCGCCGGTACTGGCCTGGCTCGAGCAAAACCCGACGTGGACCCTCAGCGACATCCTGATTACCCACCATCACCACGATCATGTCGGCGGTGTCGAGCAACTCAAGGGTGTGAGCGACGCCAAGGTGTATGGTCCGGCCAACGAGACGATCCCGGCGCGGGACATCGCCCTGCGGGATAACGACCGCATCAGCGTGCTGGGCTGGGACTTCGACGTCTATGCCGTGCCCGGCCACACCCTAGGCCATATCGCCTTCTACCACCAGGGCGTGCTGTTCTGTGGCGACACCCTGTTCGCCGCCGGTTGTGGCCGCCTGTTCGAAGGCACGCCGGAACAGATGCACACCTCCCTCGAGCGCCTGGCCGCCCTGCCCGCCGACACCCTGGTGTACTGCACCCACGAATACACACAAAGTAACCTCAAGTTTGCCCAGGCGGTGGAACCGCAGAATGCCGACATCTCCGAACGGGTGGAAAACGTCCGTCAGCTGCGGGCCCGGGGCGAGATGACGCTGCCGTCCAACCTGGCCCTGGAAAAGCGTACCAACCCCTTCCTGCGCACCTCTGAAACATCCGTTAAACAAAAAGCGGACGAACGGAATGGCCGCGACAACCGCTCTGGGGCCGAGGTATTTGCTAGCTTGAGGGCGTGGAAAGATAAGTTCTAAAGGGACGCAATCTGATACGTAATTTCTGAATGGTTGACCGGAACCAAAGTGCTTTCTAGAATCGCCCGACATTTTTGCCCGGAACTTACTTCCAGCCAATGTCGTCATCTATTCGTAAATCCAACCATTCAGACGCATTGACCCGCCTGGCTCAAGCTGTGGCGGTGGCTGTGTCCGCCACGCTGGCGGGCTGCCAATCGACAAATTTCGCCGCACAATCCACCGTGCAACCCAAGCCCAACCTTGCCGCCAAGATCAAGCAGAAACCCGTCATCTGGCTTTCAGAGAAGCCTGCTCCAGAAGTACCCCAGGACGTGTGGGAACGCATGCGCCGCGGCTTTCAATTGCAGGACAACGTGGGCGTCAACCCGCGTATCGAGCAACAGCGCCTGTGGTTCGCCAGCAACCCGTCCTTCCTGGAGAACGCCGGTGAACGCGGCAGCCTCTACATTCATTACATCGTCGAACGCCTTGAAGAACGCAACATGCCCCTGGAGCTGGCGCTGCTGCCGGTGATCGAAAGTGCCTACAACCCGATGGCGTATTCGCGCAGCGATGCCGTCGGCCTGTGGCAGTTCATCCCCTCCACCGGGCGCTACTTCAACCTGCGCCAGACCCGCGCCTACGACGGCCGCCGCGACATCACCGCCTCCACCACCGCCGCCCTGGACTACCTGACCCGTCTGCACGACATGTTCAACGGCGACTGGCTGCTGGCCCTGGCCGCCTATAACGCCGGCGAAGGCACGGTGAGCCGGGCCATCGAGCGCAACGAGAAGCTCGGCCTGCCCACCGACTACTGGAACCTGCCCCTGCCCCAGGAAACCAAGGACTATGTGCCCAAGTTCCTGGCGCTGTCCCAGGTGGTGCTGGCCCCCGAGGCCTATGGCGTCAACCTGAACCCGATTGCCAACACGCCGTACTTCGAAGTGGTCGAGGTCAAGCAAAGCATGGACCTGTCGCGGGTTGCCGCGCTGGCCGAGATCGACGAAGACGAACTGTTCCAGCTCAACCCGGCGCTCAAGCAACGCACCACCCTGGATGGCCCGCAGCACCTGCTGGTGCCGAGCTCCAAGGCACAATTGCTCACCAGCACCCTTTCGACGATGAAGCCGGAAGAATTGCTGGCGATGCGCCCGAAAAAGCAGGTGTTCGACGAAGTCGAGACTGCTCGGGTGGCCGGCCGCACCCGCAGCTACAAGGTGCGCAGTGGCGACAACCTCACGCTGATCGCCAAGGCGAACAAGGTCGATGTGCATGACCTGCAGCGCTGGAACAAACTCAACGGCCAGGCCCTCAAGGTCGGCCAGACCCTGGTGATGCAGGACACCCGCAAGCTGGTGGCCAAGGCCGACAGCAAGAAGCCGGTGCAGTACAAGGTCAAGAAAGGCGACTCGCTGTACATCGTCGCCAAGCGCTTCAACGTCGAGATGCAACATCTCAAGCGTTGGAACCCACGTACTGGCCAGGCGCTGAAGCCTGGGCAGATGCTGGTGGTTTCCGGGCCGCGCTAAGGTTTCAAGAACCCCGGAGAACCAATGTGGGAGGGAGCTTGCTCCCACATTGGTTCTACATCATCCCGACTGGCTTTTTCCATCCGGAACAAGCTGTTACTGTACCGATCATAAAGCCCAAGCCGCCTGGATCGGATCCCTGACTTGAAGCGTCCCCTCCTTCTACTAATAAGTCTGGCCTTGAGCTTTGGTGCGAACGCGACAATAACCGAGAGCCACGGTTACACGCAGTTCGGCACGCTCAAGTACCCGGCCAAATTCACCCACTTCGATTGGGTAAACCCTGCAGCGCCGAAAGGCGGGACCTTGCGGGTCATGGCATTTGGCACCTTCGATACCCTCAACCCCTACACGTTCAAGGGTTCAAGCCCGGTTTCCACCCCCAACTTCCTGCAATACGGCGTCAATGAGCTGAATGAGCCGTTGATGGTCGGCACCGGCCAGTACGCGCCGTCCGGCGACGAGCCCACCTCCAGCTACGGGCTGATTGCCCAGTCGGTGGAATACAGCGAGGACCGCAGCTGGGTCGTGTTCAACCTGCGTCCGCAGGCGCGCTTCCACGATGGCAAGCCGATCACGGCCTATGATGTGGCGTTTTCCTATCGCACCCTGCTGACCGAAGGCCACCCCCAATACCGCACCAACCTGCAGGAAGTGGCACGGGTGGACATCCTCAACCGTCACCGCATCCGCTTTGTGTTCAAGCGCGCCGGCAACCCGTTGTTGATCCTGCGCCTGGGCGAGTTGCCGGTATTGCCCCAGCACTATTGGAAAAACCGCGACTTCAAGGCGACCACCTTCGAACCGCCCCTGGGCAGCGGGCCGTACCGCATCAGCAAGGTCACCCCTGGACGCCAGTTGGTGTTCGAACGGGTCAAGGATTACTGGGGCAAGGACTTGCCGGTCAACCAGGGCTTCTATAACTACGACAAGGTCGAGGTGGAGTTCTACCGCGACAGCGACGTGGCCTTCGAAGCGTTCAAGGCCGGCGAGTTCGACATTTATATCGAGCACCAGGCCAAGAACTGGGCCAATGGCTACAACTTCCCGGCGGTGAACCGTGGCGAAGTGATCAAGGCGCAGATCGCCCACCAGATCCCGACCCAAAGCCAGGGCCTGTTCATGAACACCCGGCGCCCGACCTTCAGCCAGACCAAGGTGCGTGAGGCCCTGGGGCTGATGTTCGACTTCGAGTGGACCAACCGCACCCTGTTCAGCAGCGCCTACAAACGCACGCTCAGCTATTACCCCAACAGCGAATTCGCCGCTGCCGGGGTTCCAATCGGCCATGAATGGCTGATGCTCTCCCCCTACCGCGACCAGCTGCCGCCCAACCTGTTTACCCAAGCCTTCAGCCTGCCCCAGACCGATGGGCGCGGCATCCCCCGCGAAACCCTGCGCCGCGCCCTGGCGCTGCTGGGCGAAGCCGGGTGGAAGCTGTCGGGCCAACGCCTGCTCAACAAGGACGGGCAACCGCTGCGCTTCGAGATCCTGCTGGTCAACCCCAACCTGGAGCGCATCCTGCAGCCCTATGTCGAGAACCTGATCAGCATCGGCATCGACGCACGCCTGCGCACCGTCGACCGCGCCCAGTACAAGCAACGCCTGGATCAATTCGATTTCGACATGATCCTGATCACCCTCAACCAGACCTTGAGCCCCGGCCTCGAACAGTGGCAGTACTTCCACTCGAGCCAGGCCGCGATCAAGGGCAGCAAGAACTATGCGGGCATCGCCAACCCCGTTGTCGATCACCTGCTGGAACAACTGCTGGCGGCGCAGACCCGCGAAGAACAACTGGCCGCCGGCCGCGCCCTGGACCGGGTGCTGCTGTGGCAGCACTACAGCATTCCCAACTGGTACCTCAACTATCATCGCCTGGCGTACCGCAACCGGTTCGCCTTTGTCACCACGCCGCCCTACAGCCTGGGCCTGAGCGCATGGTGGCTGAAAGCTTCGGAGAAAGCCCAATGATGTATTTGCGCAACGTACTGCTCGGCAGCCTGTTGCTGTGCACCACGGCCCACGCCGCCCCGCAACACGCACTGACGCTGTACAACGAGCCGCCGAAATACCCCGCCGACTTCAAGCACTTCGACTACGTCAACCCGGACGCGCCCAAGGGCGGCACCTTCCGCGAGTCGAGCATGGGCGGCTTCGACAGCCTCAACCCGTTTATCAGCAAGGGCGTGCCGGCCGACAACGTCAGCCTGATCTACGACACCCTGGCCATGCAGAGCCTGGACGAACCCATCACCGAATACGGCCTGGTCGCCGGCAAGATCGAAAAAGCCCCGGACAACAGCTGGGTGCGTTTCTACCTGCGGCCCGAAGCGCGCTTCCACGACGGCCACCCGATCCGTGCCGAAGACGTGGTGTTCACCTTCCAGGAATTGATCAAGGAAGGCTCGCCGATCTACCGCACCTACTACGCCGATGTCGATGAAGTGGTCGCCGAAGACCCGCTGCGGGTGCTGTTCAAGTTCAAGCGCACCAACAACCGCGAATTGCCGCTGATCCTCGGGCAACTGCCGGTACTGCCCAAGCATTGGTGGGCCACGCGGGACTTTGCCAAGGGCAACCTGGAGGTGCCGCTGGGCAGCGGGCCGTACAAGGTGGCCGAGGTCAAGGCCGGGCGCATGATCCGCTACGAGCGGGTCAAGGACTATTGGGCCAAGGACCTGCCGATCACCAAGGGTTTCTACAATTTCGATAACCGCATCACCGACTACTACCGCGACAGCACCGTGTCCCTGGAAGCGTTGAAGGCCGGGCAGTTCGACTACTGGCTGGAGTTCAGCGCCAAGAACTGGGCCAACGCCTACAACATTCCGGCCGTGACCGAGGGCCGGCTGATCAAGGAAGAAATCCCCAACGGCAATCCTACCGGCATGCAAGGTTTTGTGTTCAATACGCGCAAGCCGATGTTCCAGGATGTGCGCGTGCGCAAGGCCATCAGCCTGTTGCTGGACTTCGAGTGGAGCAACAAACAGCTGTTCAACGGCGCCTACACCCGCACCCGCAGCTACTTCGAAAACTCCGAAATGGCCGCCACCGGCCTGCCCGGCCCGGATGAGCTGAAGATCCTCGAACCCCTGCGCGACAAGATCCCCGCCGAAGTCTTCACCCAGGCCTTCGAGCCGGCCAAAACCGACGGCAGCGGCATGATCCGTACCCAGCAACGCGAGGCCTACCAATTGCTGCAGGAAGCCGGCTGGCGCATCGTCGACGACAAGATGGTCGACACCACGGGCAAACCGGTGACCATCGAGTTCCTGCTGGCCCAGACCGAGTTCGAGCGCATCCTGCTGCCGTTCAAGCGCAACCTGGCGGACCTGGGCATCGACCTGGTGATCCGCCGGGTGGATGTCTCGCAGTTCGTCAACCGTATCCGCTCGCGGGACTTCGACATGGTGGTGGGCAGCTTCCCGCAATCCACCTCGCCGGGTAACGAGCAGCGGGAGTTCTGGAAGTCTTCCAGCGCCGACAAGCCCGGCAGCCGCAACTACATGGGCCTCAAGGACCCGGCGGTGGACCAACTGGTAGAAGAACTGATCGACGCCGACTCGCGCAAAAGCCTGATCGCCCATGCCAGGGCCCTGGACCGTGTGCTGCAGTTCGGCTACTACGTGATCCCCAACTGGCACATCAAGACCTTCCGCGTGGCGTACTGGGACCACCTCGGCCATCCGAAAACCCCGCCACGCTATGACGTGGGCACCGCCACCTGGTGGGCAAAACCCAACGTAAAACCTGCCGTCACCCTGGAAACGACTACCGACACCAACGCCGATGCGGCGAGCGGAGGCGATTAAATGCTGGCCTATATTGTTCGCCGCCTGTTGCTGATCATCCCGACGCTGTTCGGGATCCTGCTGATCAACTTCATCATCATCCAGGCCGCCCCCGGTGGCCCGGTGGAACAGATGATCGCCAAGCTCGAAGGCTTTGAAGGCGCCACCAGCCGCATTGCCGGCGGCGGTGCCGAGGTCTCGGTGGCCGGTTCCAGCAGCTACCGTGGCGCCCAGGGCCTGGACCCGGCGCTGATCAAGGAAATCGAAAAAATGTACGGCTTCGACAAGTCGGCGCCGGAACGCTTGTGGATCATGGTCAAGAACTACGCCCGGCTGGATTTCGGCGACAGCTTCTTCCGTGACGCCAAGGTCATCGACCTGATCAAGGAAAAGATGCCGGTATCCATCTCCCTGGGGTTATGGAGCACGCTGATCATGTACCTGGTGTCGATCCCCCTGGGGATCGCCAAGGCCACGCGACATGGCAGCCACTTCGATGTGTGGACCAGCTCGGCAATCATCGTCGGCTATGCGATCCCGGCGTTCCTGTTTGCGATCCTGCTGATCGTGGTGTTTGCCGGCGGCAGTTATTTCGACTGGTTCCCCTTGCGCGGGCTCACGTCCAACAACTTCGATGAGTTGAGCTGGGGCGGCAAGGTGCTCGACTACTTCTGGCACTTGGCGCTGCCGATCACCGCGCTGGTGATCGGCAACTTCGCGACCATGACCCTGCTGACCAAGAACAGCTTTCTCGATGAGATCAACAAGCAATACGTGATCACCGCCAAGGCCAAGGGCCTGACCAACCACCGCGTGCTCTACGGCCATGTGTTCCGTAACGCGATGCTGTTGGTGATCGCCGGCTTCCCGTCGGCGTTCATCGGGATTTTCTTCACCGGCTCGTTGCTGGTGGAAGTGATCTTCTCCCTCGACGGCCTGGGCCTGATGAGCTTTGAAGCGGCGATCAACCGCGACTACCCGGTGGTGTTCGGCACGCTGTTTATCTTCACCCTGCTGGGGCTGGTGGTGAAACTGATCGGCGACCTCACCTACACCCTGGTCGATCCGCGTATCGACTTCGCCAGCCGGGAGCATTGAGATGAACCTGTCCCCCCTCAATCGCCGCCGGTTCGAGCGGTTCAAGGCCAACAAGCGTGGCTGGTGGTCGCTGTGGCTGTTCCTGATCCTGTTCGGGCTGAGCCTGGGCGCCGAGCTGATCGCCAACGACAAGCCACTGGCGGTGCACTACGACGGCGACTGGTATTTCCCGGCGCTCAAGCGCTACCCGGAAACCACCTTCGGCGGCGAATTCCCCCTGGAAGCCAACTACAAGAGCCCGTATATCCAGGAACTGCTCAAGGCCAAGGACGCCTGGACCCTGTGGGCGCCGATCCCGTTCAGCTACCAGAGCATCAACTACGACCTGAAGGTACCGGCCCCCGCGCCGCCTTCGCGCGTCAATCTGCTGGGTACCGATGACCAGGGCCGCGATGTGCTCGCGCGGGTGATCTACGGCTTCCGTGTGTCGGTGCTGTTTGCCCTGACGTTGACGGTGCTCAGTTCGATCATCGGCGTGATCGCCGGCGCCCTGCAGGGCTTCTATGGCGGCTGGGTCGACCTGGCCGGGCAGCGTTTCCTGGAAATCTGGTCGGGCTTGCCGGTGCTGTACCTGCTGATCATCCTCGCCAGCTTCGTGCAGCCGAACTTCTGGTGGCTGCTGGGGATCATGCTGCTGTTTTCCTGGATGAGCCTGGTGGACGTGGTGCGCGCCGAGTTCCTGCGCGGGCGTAACCTCGAATACGTGCGCGCGGCGCGGGCACTGGGGATGCAGAACGGCGCGATCATGTTCCGCCATATCCTGCCCAATGCCATGGTCTCGACCATGACCTTCATGCCATTTATCCTCACTGGCGCCATCGGCACCCTGACCGCCCTGGACTTCCTCGGCTTTGGCCTGCCGGCCGGTTCGCCGTCCCTGGGCGAACTGGTGGCCCAGGGCAAATCCAACCTGCAGGCACCGTGGCTGGGCATGAGCGCGTTTGCCGTGCTGGCGATCATGTTGAGTTTGCTGGTGTTTATCGGCGAGTCCGCTCGCGATGCCTTCGACCCGAGGAAATGAGATGAATCAGGACAATCTGATCGAAATCCGCGACCTCTCCGTCGAGTTCGTCACGGGCGAGCATCACCACCGTGTGGTGAACAACGTCAGCTTCGATATCAAGCGCGGCGAAACCCTGGCTTTGGTCGGCGAAAGCGGCTCAGGCAAATCGGTGACCGCACACTCGATCCTGCGCCTGCTGCCCTACCCGCTGGCCCGGCATCCGTCCGGCACCATCACCTATTCCGGCCAGGACCTGCTGACCCTGAAGGAAAAGACCCTGCGGCATATTCGCGGCAACCGCATCGCGATGATCTTCCAGGAGCCGATGACGTCGTTGAATCCGCTGCACTGCATCGAGAAGCAGATCAACGAAGTGCTCGGCCTGCACAAGGGCCTGACCGGCAAGGTCGCGACCCGGCGCACCCTGGAGCTGCTGGAACTGGTGGGTATCCCCGAGCCGCACAAACGGCTCAAGGCCCTGCCCCACGAATTGTCCGGCGGCCAGCGCCAGCGGGTGATGATCGCCATGGCCCTGGCCAATGAGCCGGAGTTGTTGATCGCGGATGAGCCGACCACGGCCCTCGACGTCACCGTGCAGTTGAAGATCCTGGAGTTGCTCAAGGAATTGCAGGCACGCCTGGGCATGGCCTTGCTGTTGATCAGCCACGACTTGAACCTGGTGCGGCGTATTGCTCACCGCGTCTGCGTGATGCAGCAAGGCTGCATCGTCGAGCAGGCCGAGTGCGAGACGCTGTTCCAGTCGCCCCGACACCCTTACACCCAGGAATTGCTGGCGGCGGAACCCAGCGGTGGCCCGGCCAGCAACGAAGTCGGCCCGCCGTTGCTGGAAGTCGATGACCTGAAAGTCTGGTTCCCGATCAAGAAGGGCTTCTTGCGCAACACCGTCGATTACGTCAAGGCGGTGGACGGGATCAACTTCAGCCTGCCCCAGGGCCAGACCCTGGGCATCGTCGGCGAAAGCGGCTCGGGCAAATCCACCCTGGGCCTGGCGATCCTGCGCTTGATTGCCAGCAAGGGCGGGATTCGTTTCGAAGGCCAGCAGCTGGACACGCTGACCCAGCAACAGGTGCGCCCGTTGCGCCGGGAAATGCAGGTGGTGTTCCAGGACCCGTTCGGCAGCCTGAGCCCACGCATGTGCGTCAGCGAGATCGTCGGCGAAGGCCTGCGCATCCACAGGATGGGCACAGCTGCCGAGCAGGAAGCGGCGATTATCGCGGCGCTCAAGGAGGTGGGCCTGGACCCTGAATCCCGTCATCGCTACCCCCATGAGTTCTCCGGCGGCCAACGCCAACGCATCGCCATCGCCCGCGCACTGGTGCTCAAGCCGCGCCTGATCCTGCTGGACGAACCGACCTCGGCGCTGGATCGCACCGTGCAACGGCAAGTGGTGGAATTACTGCGCAGCCTGCAGGCCAAGTACAACCTGACCTACCTGTTTATCAGCCATGACCTGGCGGTGGTGAAGGCGCTGAGTCACCAACTGATGGTGGTCAAGCAGGGGCAGGTGGTGGAGCAAGGCGATGCGCGAGCGATTTTCGCTGATCCGCAGCATGGGTATACGCGTCAACTGCTGGAAGCGGCCTTTCTGGTGCCCTGCCCGGAGCGCTTCTGAGCGATGAGCACGCCCACCTCCTGCGTTGGCGTGCCTCGCCATCGGATCACCGTGGCTGCCTACTCGACCTACAGCAACTCCGGATGGCGCAGGCTATCAAGCCCAGGTAAAAACCCTCGACCATGAAGTTCCGCCCAAGAACGTTTTCTTGGGCAACCTTGAAACGGAACTTCATTCATGTACGAATTTGCCCCGCTGATTGCCGCTGCGGCGACCGAGCCACTGCCTGCCAGCCCCGTCTTGTTTGCCACCCAGGATGATCTGAAGCTGATCAACAGCCTGGTTGCGCTGCTGTCGCCCGCCTTACCGCACAATTGGACTCTGCTGGGGCCTCCCGCGTTGATCGCGGTCGACCGCAACTCCAGGCTTGGCCAATGGATGGTGCTGTTCGGCAAGGCTATCAACCAGAGCGTGTTCCTGGCATGGGCCGACGCGCGGCACCTGGAGTATCGAAGCATCAAGGTCATGGGAAGCTCCCTGCACGCCAATGTCATTCACGAAGACCAAATGACACCCAGGGCCTTTCATCTTCATGACGACCCAGGCTGGCTGGAAGTGTCCGTGCCGATCCTGGGCATCTCCGAGATCCTTGATCCCAACCAGCTGGGCGTGCCCTATATCGACTTGCCAAACGGCCACAGTACGTTTGAATTGCCACTCGAGTTGACGCTGGCGTTCTACGGCTACACGTTGCCCAAAAACCAGATCCAGGCGCGGATGATTGTCGATGAGCTGCAGGCCTACCATGCCTTTCCAACGATGGGTGACAATGGCCGCGCGCAGTCGGCGACACGCCATGAAATGCACGCACAGCACCTGGATTTGCTGCAACTGGCCGATAACCTCGAGCAATGCATGGCCAGCGCGGCAACCACGGATGAACCCCATGACAGCTACCTCGCTTACCGCCAGCGCCTCACGCTGAGGTCTGACTCCTTCGTAGCGCACACCTTGAAAGAAGCCGCGCAATTACTGCAGAGCGTGATCAATTCGATCGAGTTCACGCAGACGTTCCCAACTGCGCTGGGTCCCGATGAATACTTTATTTATTCCGGCGAGGATCACTCCCTGCGGGCCTCACCCGCGCAGATCCCGGGGACCAGTATCAGCCTGCGTACACACCTGGGCGGTGCGCCAGTGGCGGGTCGGCTGATTCGCCTGGCGCAATATGCGTCGTTGCTGGGAGAACAGGTGGCCTCCAATAACAGCCTGAGCCTGGCGCAGCTCATGCACTTCTACGCCATCGAGGTCCCCCTCCAGGCCAGCGAGGTGCACGCCCTGATCGCGCGCCTGCGCCAGTCATCCGTGCCTGGGCAGCCGTACTGCAGTGAAGCTGCCCAGGATGCGCAATGGCTCAAGCGCAAACAAAACAGCCTGAGCGCCCTGAATAACTTCAATCGGCTGCAGACAGAGCTGGAGCGAGTCAGCGCTGGCAAACAACCCGATGAAAAGGTTGAGCTCGACGATACGGTCGAGCTGGACACTGACTCGATGTTCTACCAGTTGCTGGAGGAGAGCGCCGAAAAACTGCTGATGATGATCAAGCACAGATCATTTGTCGCCATTTGCGTGAAACGCGGTATCGACGACGAAAAGGCGCTGGTACTGCTGACTGAAGAGGGGTACGTGGGCGCGGACGACAGGGACGGCAGGCGCAGAAACCTCACGGACGATATCGTCTCCAGTCCAGCGCTCAAGCGCTGTCTCACGCCCTTGCAGGAGCTGGCCAAACAATTGGGTGGCGAGCTGCGCAGTGATATGAAGGCCACCCTCAAGCAGTTGATGAAGTTCCTGCGCATGCCCGAAGTGAAGACAGCGGAGCAGGCCCGGCAGGCGGCGCACTACCTGAGGGCCGTCAGGGCTGCGACACCACGGCTGGGCAACTACTGGCAGGGCCTGGGCCAGCCGCAGCCGTCATTGCTGACCTTATCCAGCACACAACGCCGACAGGTATACGAAGCGCAACAGGCGTTTGCACAGGCGCATGGAGCGCCCCTGTTCAAGTGGCTCGGCGAACCTTGTTGGGCGGGCAAGAGCGCCCCCAGGATCCGCGCCGAAGCGGACATGCTGCTGAACCAGATGGTGCAGAGCCAGCGCAGCCAGCTATTGGTCGAGCGCCTGGCCACCCTCGTCATCTGGTCCGATGCCGCACTGCACGGTACAACGCCCCAACAGCGTCGACAAACACTGCTGCTCAGCGCGCTGATTCTGAGCCTGGACGAACAGGCCGGCACACAACGCAACCTGGTCGGCGGGCTGGCCATCGATACCGATTACTACTGGGGTGACAACTGTGCACTGGTGCGCAGCAATCTTGAAGCCCTCCTGCGCCAGACGCTGCTGGAGGGTGCCCCATTGGCCGCGCATTTGCTGCTCAGTGGCAGCGCGCCACAATTGCTCGTGCGCAACATCCCCGAAACCTTGCCTTACCTGTGTAACCAGAACTGGGTCGTGTTCAAGCAGTTCGTCGATTTCATCGAGCTGAAAACCCCTGGCGCCAGCCGGTACATGACACTTGAGAACATCATGACCCTGGTCCATAACCCTGCCACGACGCTCAACCGGGAATTCTGGGCGCTGCCTCCTACGGTCGATCCCGTCCTCGACTGGGCGCGTGCCAATGGCGTGGTGGATGCGACGGACACGGACCTGCCCTTTAAAGGCGAGCTCGCCGTGCGCACCTATGAGAAACAGAAGCGCACACTCAACGATGCCTTCGGATCGCTGCACACCCCCTATCCGGATCAGAAGGAGGCGGCATTGAGGTACCTGCGTGAGGTCTATCCGGATAACGCTCACCTGGACAAAACCGTGTTCATGCCGGCGCCCTTCCTTCCGCCCGGTATTCGCTATCCGCAAGTCAGTACCCAGGATATTTCCTTTTCCCTGGCCGAACTGTATCTGGCCGGTGAGTTAAAGCACATTGAACGCTGGAGGGCGATTCAGCCACAGGTACGTGTCAACAGGTTTTCGCCATCCTTGAGAACGCTCAAGGACCACAACGCTGATGAAAACTTCCACGCCGCGCTCGAATCCATCCGTGAGAGCTATATCGTGTGCATTGCCTACCTGCTGGCCTGCCTGCCGCTGCCCAAGCGCGTCAGCCTGGAGCAGGGAAACATCGAACTGTACCTGCTGCGCAAACCGTCCCCCGCTGCCCGGGACACGATGATCACCGCACATTTTGGATGCCTGTTGCGTGTTCGCTACCAGCGGGATCGCTACCTGCTGCAACTGCTTCCCAGGCAGATGCTGGTCACGCAGCTGGCCAGCCCGCCATCCGGTTTGCTGAATGACCCGGTCGCCCCAGACCCTGTTCAGTTGCAGATCGATTGGAGCGCTTATCTCACCGGTTCCGAACCCGTGGCGGGCGCCAGTTCGCAGGTCCTGCTCCATCCCCTGGACGCCACCCTCATAACGGATACCCAGGGTGACCCCGCCCCCATACCGAAGTCCTGGCAATCGGCACGACTCGAAGCGATTGCCAGGATGGTCGTTGACCAGTGCCTGCTCAGTAACCACCGGGATCTGAGTGAGTCCACGCAGAACCTCAACAATGTGGAAAAGGTCCTGCTGATCAACAACCGCCGAAACGAGCGTTTGCACAATCTGAAACCCTATTAAGCCATCGGCTACCCAAACGCCAGGGTCTGTGCAACGATCCGTTTCTGATCTTGACTGCCCTGGAGTCGCGCCCATGACACCGCCCGCCCCTTTCCCCGCCGCACCGCGCTTCTGGCGCGACGAGCGCCTGCCGTTCATCGAAGCGCGCACCATCGCCGACGGGCGCAAGGTCACTTACACCCGTCACGCCCATGAGCACTTCTCCATCGGCGCGATCACCACCGGGCGCAGCTATTACCATTACGGCGCCGATACATTCCAGATCAGCGCCGGCACCGTCGTATTGATGAACCCCGGCGATGTGCATGCCTGCAACCCTATCCACGACCAGCCCTGGTCCTATCATATGCTGTACCTCGACACGCCCTGGCTGACCGAGCTGCAGTACCAATTGGGCTTCAGCACCGACCAGGGTTATCGCCCGTTCAATACGCCGCATACCCGTGACCCGCTGCTGTACGGCGGCTTGCTGGCGTTGTACCGGATGCTGGTGAACGAGCAGGCCGAATTGCTGCAAAAGCAGAGCGCACTGGTGAGTTACTTCAGCGAAGTCCAGCAGCGCCTGAACCCTTCACCCACACCGATGCGCGAGGTCAACCACAAGCTGGAGCGGGCCGCCGAGTACATCCGTGCGCACTGCACCGAGGCGTTGAAACTCGAAGACATCTGCCTGGCGGCCGAACTGTCGCCGTCGTACCTGATCCGCGCCTTCAAGCAGTACTACGGGCTGACGCCCCACGCGTTCCTGGTCAACCAGCGCATCCAGTTTGCCCGCACCCAGCTGCGCAAGGGCGAGTTGATCGCCGACGTAGCGCTCGCCGCCGGTTTTGCAGACCAGGCGCACTTCCAGCGCACCTTCAAGCAGCATTTCGCCGCCACCCCCGGGCAATACCGCGAGGTGCTCAAGCCATCAGCAAATAACCCACACTGGCCACCAGCAACGCGGCCATCGAGCGGTTGAACAGGCGCACGCCGTGGGGATTGTCCAGGTAACGGCGTAGAAAGGTCCCGGCATAGGCCCAGCACGCCACCGACAGGTAACAGATCACCAGGTAGAGACTGGCAAACAGCCAGACTTGCCGCCCATCCCCGTCGGCCACAAACAGGCCCATGCCCGCCACACAGGCCAGCCAGGCCTTGGGGTTGAGCCATTGCATGATCGCGCCGTAGAGCATGGATGGCGCTGTCGCGCTGCCCTCCGCGTTGAGCTGGCCGTCGTCCACCGCCAGTTTCCAGGCCATGTACAGCAGGAACGCCACCCCACCCCACTGGATCAACTGGGTCAGGATGGGCCAGCGCACCAGCACCTCGTGCAAACCCAGGCCGATCAGCACCAACAGCAAGGTAAAGCCAACGGCAGCGCCGAACACATGCTTCTGGCTGGCGACAAAACCGAAGCGCGCGCCTGAACTCAGGGCGACCACGTTGACCGGTCCCGGCGTGATGGACGTGGCCAGGGCGAAGGCGGCCATGGAAATGATCAAGCTCATTGCGGTTCCCTTTTTATGATGAGGCGTAAACAGGGTTCCACGGTATAAGGCCGGGTCAAATCGGTATTGAACAAAATCACCCTGGGGCGTGGATCACACAGTCTTCGACGCCACACACCCGCCCATCCTCAGCCAGGATCTCGACCTAGTGCAGTGGCTTGGGCAAAGGTGTGTGGATGCCGGCGTTCAACGCTGCGTGGGAATGCGGATTTCGCCATCACGGCATTGGGTTTTCACACTGCGTGGGCAACCGGCGAAGGCCAGGTCCTTGGTCAGGCACACACGCACCTCCGACAGCACCTTGCCTTTGCAGATCACCGCCAGCCCATGGGTGCCCATGCGCGGGTTACTTTCGCGAAACAGCGCCTCGATCTCGCGGGCAGGCAACGACGGCGGTGTGTTGAACGGTTGCAGTTGCTCAGGGATGGCAACCACGCCCAGCGCCGCATCGGTTTTCTCCAGGTATGCCAAGGGTTCCAGCCCGCTGCAGGTGCCGTGCTTGGCCCATTCGTGGGTGAGCAGCGAGCGCGTCGGGAACAGCGCCGCGCCTTTGTCCATCTCTTCGCGGCTCAAGCGCGATTGCGTCGCACAGGTCGCCGGCCACCCTCCCCGCGCGTATTGCGGCCACAAGCCGTGCAGCACAAAACCGTAGCCCTTGCCCGAACACTGCTCGTTGTCCGGATGCGTCAGGCAGAAGGTCGGCGACCATGACAGCGACAACACATAAAAATCAAATTCCCCAGGCGTCCCTTGGCTACGCGGGGCCGCCATCGCCGTTGTGGCAAGTGCCAGCCACAGGACCATCCAGTATTTCATTCAGCTATTCCTTGGAAAATCATCCCGGCAGATTGGGATTACGTTGCAGGACCTTGTCCAGGATCCGATCGGTCTTCAACGCCTCGATGGCCAGCGACGGATGCTCGGCTTCGCCGCGAATATGCGCGTTCATGGCCAATACGTGGTGCCATTGGATATGCGTGTGGCATGGCACTTCCAGCACCTCGCTGGTCTCGCCCTCCAGGTGCAGCGGCTGGTCTTCGAAGACCGAGAACTGGATGCGCCCACGGCTACCGATCAATTCGACCCGGTCCTCACGGCGGTCGGCGACGAAGTTCCAGCAGCCCATGCCCAGCGCGCCCGAGCTGAAGGTCCAGCAGGCCGTCACGGCGTCCTCGGCGGCATAGCTTCCGGCCTGTCGTGCAGTAAAGCCCGCCACTTCGACAATATCCCCGGCCAGGTACTGGAACAGGTCGAAACCGTGGCTGGCCAGGTCGGCAAAGTAGCCGCCACCGGCAATGGCCGGGTCGGTGCGCCAGTTGGCGGCGCTGGCGTCCTCGGCGGCCGGCGGCTTGCACAGGGTCCAGGTCAGCTGGCGTAACGTGCCGATGCGCCCGTCCTGCAGCCACGCGCGCACTTGCTGGAAGCGTGGCAGCGAGCGCCGGTAGTAGGAAACAAACAGGTGCAGCCCGGCGCGCTCGAAGGTGCGCTGCATCAGCGCGCTCTGTTCGGCGTTCAGCGCCATCGGCTTCTCGACACAGCAATGCTTGCCGGCCGCCGCCACCATCAGGCTGTATTCCAGGTGGCTGTCGGGCGGCGTGGCGATGTACACGGCGTCCACTTCGGGGTCGTTGATCAGTGCCTGGGCGTCGGTGTAGTAACGGGCAATCCCATGTCGCGATGCATAATCGCGCACGGCCTCCTCGCGCCGCCCCATCACGGCCACCAGCGCCGAACCTGGCGCTTTGTAGAAAGCGGGTCCACTCTTCAATTCAGTGACACCGCCACACCCGATCATGCCCCAACGTACGCTGCTCATCTGTTTTCCTCGTCCGTTTTCATCAATCAGGCAGTATCCACATCCCCACGCCGACACGCCATAACCACTTAGCATGACAATTGCATTACACTTTTATGACATTCATCCCGCTGCGGGGGCACAGACGATGAAAATACGCGCAACGGTCATTTGCGAACACGAGGGGCATATCCTCTTCGTGCGCAAGGCCAGGTCAAAATGGGCCTTGCCGGGCGGCAAGGTGGAACGGGACGAGCGCCCGGTCGGTGCGGCCGAACGGGAGCTGGAAGAAGAAACCGGATTGAACGTGGACGGGCTGCTGTACTTGCAGGAGCTGAAGGCCCACGACACCGTGCACCATGTATTTGAAGCCTCGGTGGTGAATATCGCGGATGCGCGGCCGCTGAACGAGATCGTCGACTGCCAGTGGCACGCCTATGGCGCCGTGGACCAACTGGACACCACCGACGCCACGCGGCACATCGTCAAAGCCTTTCTCCGGCGTCTGTAATACAGCGCCCAACCTGTTATCCAGCCCCCTTCGTTAGACCAGGCCATTTGCTCTCTGCCGTTCGACAAAGGATCTGTCGACCGCGGCAGCCGCTGTGTGTGTCAAAGGCACCCACATGGCCTGGTGAAGGGCGGCAGGCGGAGGTATCAGTGGCGAGGGCGCTTCCCCTCACCGCTGGGGGCAAGACTCAAAAACTGATCTGGGACGGGCCATTTCCTGCTGCCGATTCTTCTCCCGGGCGTTTCACCCGCGTTTGCTCTGCCATGTCCTCCGGCTGTGCGCCGCCGAAATCGGTGATTGCATCCAAAGAGTTAGGTTGAGCAGCAGCCTGCGCGGGACGTACGTTAGAGCTTTCGATCATCGTTCTTTACCTTGTTGCTCTACCCAACGGAATGTCGAGTTTCTCTGAGCTCTACCTTCGTGGCACTTTGAGATTTCCAGTTCCATCAGCCTGCTCACGACCGAGGTTCTTTGCCTGCCAACTTTGCTTGGGCCTTTGCCTGCCCGCGCCTGTACAAGGCCTCCACCAGCTGCTGCCGTTCATCCTGGGGCAAGGTATTGGCGAACTGCGCCAGGGTACCGTCCACCAACGCCCGCAGCGCCATATCGGCCTCCCGTGCCTTGGCCAGTTCCGCTACCAACGCCTCACGATCCAGGCTCGGCGCTTCCAATTGCTTGATCACCCCCAGCCGCGCCTCACGCCCGGCCATGATCAGCGGCTGGCTGTCGTCGCGATTGCGGCGCAGCAGTTGGCGCAGTTCCCTGCGCCGCTCCGGCGGCAACTTGACCATCGCCTGGCGCAGGCCATGCTGGTTGACCACCGCTTCGGCGGGCCGGGCGTTGGCCATCCAATGGTAGAGTCCGCCGCCCACCCCACCGATCAAAAATACGTTGAGCAGGATCGAGGCAAACAACCACGGCTTCAGAGATCTGGTGGTCATTGTTCGGTTTCCTCGGCATTGACGCTGAAGACGACTTCCGCGTCGCCCTGATCAAAGACACTGGGCAGCACGTCGGAGGACAACATCGGCAGCGGCACGCTCATGGACGCCACCAGCATCCCGGTGACGATGCCGGCAATGCCCGCACCGACAAGGCCGGCGGGCGATAACCAGTTGGCATAGCGTGACCAGAATGAGCGTGGGGCGGATTGGCGTATCTGCCGGACCAACGCCGGGTCGGGGAACGCCAGGTGATGGCTGTCCAACTGGCTGTCAAGCCAACGCGCCTGCTGCAAGGCTACACGGGCATGGACGTTGCCGTTGTCGAGCAGCGCCTGGGCCGTTGCCCGTTCTGCCGCGGGCCAGCGACGCAGGTCCGCCCCATAGACGTCGGCCAGGTACACAAAGCGTTCGGGTGTCATGATTTTCCCCTTCCTGGGCGGGCAAGCCCGGGTGTATCGGCAAGTTGGCTGCGCAACTGGCGTCGGGCCCGCGACAGCAGGCTCTCCAGTGCCTCGACGCTGATATTCATCAGGGCCGCGGCGTCGATGTTCGACAGCTCCTGGTAGTACTGCAACACGATGGCTTCGCGCTGGCGTTCGGGCAAGGCCGCCAACGCGGCGGCCATGCGTGTACTGCGGTCCTGGGTCTCCAGTTGCTCTTCAGGCGATGGCGAGCTGTCTGCCACCTCCACCGCCGCCTCATCGCTCAGCGGGCGCTCCTTGCGCCGCCGCAAGCGGTCGTGGCACAGGTTCAGCGCGACCCGGTGCAGCCAGGTGTCGAAACGCGCCTCGCCACTGCGCCAGTGGGCGGCCTGGCGCCAGATGCGCAGGAAGCTTTCCTGGGCCACGTCCTTGGCCTCGTCGGCGTCCCCCAGGATCCGACTGGCGAGCGCCAGCAAACGCGGGAGCTTGCGCGTCACCATTTCGTTGACGGCGGCAGGTTCGTTATTGCCGATACGCGCCAGCAGCTCAACGTCCGGATCAGTGTCTTTCAATCGGGCAGTTCTCAGGGCCAAGGGTCAGGGTTCAGCGGATCCAATGCCCTTCGCGCCAGTACCAGTTGGGGCCATGGGCTTCCCAATGACCAGGCTCCCAGCGCGCATGACGCATCACTGGCTGCCAGTGGCCCGGTACCCAGCCATAACCGCGCCCTTCCCAACGCCAGTGGCCACGGTCCCAGGCATAGCCGGGGCGCTCGGCCGGGATCATTTCCACACGTTGCGGCGGCGGTGCCTGCTGGATAATGATCTCGGTCTGGGCAAACGTCGGGGTGCTGACAAACGCGGCGAGGGCCAGCGGAACAAGCACGGTTAAACGCAATGTGGCCAGGGCTCTCATGGCAACTCCTCCATGCAACCCGCGAAAGTGCAGGTTGCTGATGGGTTGAACGGCGCGTGCACAAAAATCCGTCGCGGGCTGCGCAGATTTTTTCAGCAGGGTGCGAGACCAGTATTGCTCAGGGGTTGGCGGGGCTTGATGAAATGTCTGAAAGGATTGCGACGGATTTTCGCCGGTCGCCGCGTTGAAGGATTAACCCCGGCCAAACCAAGAGGAAACACCATGTACCGTCGACTTACCCTGCTGGTTGCCGCTGCGCTGATCGTCAGTCTCAGCGGCTGCGTGATCGTGCCGGAACACCGTCATTGCTGCTGGCGTTACTACGGCGCAGTGGACGCGCCCAGCCATGCTGTCATCGGCTAGCTGGCCGCCGCCATGCCCGTCACACGACCTCTCGTCTGCTGCCTCGGCAAGCGCTTGACTCCCACCGTCGATCACACGACGCTCTGGGCACTTAGCCATCATTCGAGCCGTCCACCATGAGCATTGCCCCTCCGAGCCAGCCCGACAGCGACGTATACCGCACGCTGCTGGAGTCGACCAAGGCCATCCCCTGGCGTATCGACTGGCAGACCATGACCTTCAGCTATATCGGCCCGCAGATCGAAGCGCTGCTGGGCTGGACCCCGCAAAGCTGGGTCAGCGTCGATGACTGGGTCTCGCGCATGCACCCGGACGACCGCGAATACGTGGTGAATTTCTGCGTGTCGCAATCCCGTGCAGGGGTGGACCATGAGGCGGATTACCGGGCGCTGACGGTGAACGGCGACTACGTGTGGATTCGCGACGTGGTGCATGTGGTGCGCAAGGACGGCGAAGTCGAGGCGCTGATTGGTTTTATGTTCGACATCAGTGAACGCAAGAAGACCGAAGAACATCTGGTGCGCCTGCAAAAGCAACTCGAGGAATATTCCTATCAGGACGGCCTCACCGGCATCGCCAACCGGCGCATGTTCGACACCGTGCTGGAGCGCGAATGGGCCAGCGCCTTGCGCAGCCAGTTGCCACTGTCGTTGATCATCCTGGATATCGATTTCTTCAAGCAGTACAACGACCACTACGGCCATATCAAGGGTGACGAATGCCTGCGCGAGGTCGCGCGTACCCTGTCACTCGCCGCCAACCGGCCCCGGGACTTCATTGCACGTATCGGCGGTGAAGAGTTTGTGTGGTTGCTGCCGGAAACCGATGCAGCCTCGGCCAAACAGGTGGCACAGCGCTGCCTGCACCTGATCTGCCAGCAACAGATCGAACATGGCTTTTCAGCGGTATCCAACCTGTTGACCCTGAGCCTCGGCGTGGGTACGCGCATCGTCAAACCCGACAGCCCGATGCTGGGTTTTGTCGAAGATGTCGACAAGTTGCTCTACCAGGCCAAACGCAACGGGCGAATGCGCGCAGAGTTTGCAGACGGGGAAGTTTGATGCCGGGTCAAATCGCAGGCAAAAAAAATCCCAAGTAGCTGATGGAAACTTGGGATTTAAAAATGCATAAACCGTGGGAGGTGAACGCCCGGCTATAGTAACGAGTGTAAAAAGCTGTAACAAGAAAATTTTATATCCTTTCGTCGGATTAGAAGCGGTGTAAGTCCTTCAATAACCACATGTTTTTTAAGGTAACGAAGTATATAAGTGCCACTTTTTGGTGCAACTACCGCCGTTATTCCCACTTATAAAAAAGGGTTATAAGTTACGGCGGCGTGACACTCTTCGATCCGCCCTCGCTCAATTGCTTGCAGGTATCGCGAAGTTCGAGGCCACCGGATGTGGCCACACTGGCGACCCGCTCAACCTGTCGGCAAAGTGCCAAACGCTCGGCCGCTTCTTCGCGCTGGCGATCCGCCTTGGCGTTGAGTTGCACGAAATAGCCCCCCAGCACTACCGCAACGCACAGCACGCCGACCGCGAGGGAGCGCAAGCTGGTGGACGATGGGCGGGCTGCCGGGCTCATCGGCTTACCCTGCCCTGCTCTTCTGGTAGCGAACGTCGTCACCCTCCACCCGCTCCACCACCGACCAGCCCAAGTGCCGGTAGAAACCGTTGGCGCGGATTTCGTCGCGGCCGTCGGTGATCAGGAACAGCCTGTCATGGTGTTCAAACAGCGCCGCTTCGGCGACCGCCATCAGTTGACGGCCCAACCCGAGGTTCTCGTGACTCGGCAACACGAACATCGCAAATACCTCACCTTCAGCCAGGTCGACCATGGCGAAAGCGACTGGCTGGCCATCCACTTCGGCAATCCATACGCAGGGCGCTTCACGCATGCTATCGGCCAGCAGCTGCGGCGTGATGCCCAGTTCAGCCATCTGCTCAATACTCAAATGGTTTTGGACCACCGACGTGCGGATCTCGAACAGCGTATCGACATCGTCCTGCGTCGCCGCGCGAATTAGCGTTTGCATACCGACCCCCCCTTCGTGAAGGACGCAATTGTATGCAAATTGAAACACAGTGGATGTCGTGGATTTGTAAGCGACGGCCTACCAGAACCCTGAGCCTGCACTCGCCGGCGTACGCACCTGCGGGGTACGGTCCAGCAGCCTCAATAGCGGCAGGCACGCCGCCTGGATCAGCAACATCCGGATCACCTGCATCGCGGTCACCAGCGTCACCGCCAGGCCCAGGGCCTCGGCGGTCAGGCTCATTTCCGGCGCGCTGCCGGGCATCATGCCCAAGGCCAGCGACAGCCACGGCATGCCCAGCCAGGCGCCAAGTCCCCACGCGGCGAGGGCCGTGGCAATTACCGAACCCGCCAACAACAGCAACACCTTCGACAGAAAACCCGGCGCCCGCAGGAAAAAACCACGGTCAACCGCAACGCCGAGCGCGCAGCCGATCAACAGCTGGCCGGTGCCACTGAGCCAGCCTGGCATGCTCATCGACAGGTTGTTGCAGCCCACTCCCACCGCGCAGATCAGGAACGGCCCGAACGTCCATGGGTTGGGCAGTTTGCAGCGCTGGAAGCCCAGGGCTGCCAGCCCGCTCATCGCCAGGATGAACACCAGCCAGGGCCAGATCACCGGCAACGGCACACGAACAGCCACGTGCGGCATTCCAAAGGTGGCGACGGCGGGCACCGCCAGCAGGATCAGCAGTAACCGAATGCTATGGGCCGCCGCGATAAACGATGTGTCCGCCTGACGTTGGCGCCCCAGGTGCACCATCTCAGTGGAATTGGCCGGCATCAACGCGAAGAACGCCGTACCGAATGAAACGCCCCAGCGGTGCAGGATCAATACCGAACACACGGCCAGCACCAGCGTCAGCATCACTGCCGTTACGATCAGGCCAAGATGGGTCGCCACTTGCTGCATCACCGGCAGGGTGAAATGACAGCCGATGGCCACCGCCACGATCAGTTGCCCGATCTTGCGCCCGTGGGGCACTTCCGGCACCCGCGCGCCGGCGCATCGGCTCAGCATCACGGCGACCAGCGAGCCAATCACCCAGGGCAACGGCCACCCCGCCCAACTGGCAACGCTGCCGCCCAAGGCGCCGATGATGAGGGTCAGGAGCCAATACTGGCGAAGGTTGCGCATTGTGATGAACCCGGCATGGAGAAGAATGCCGACAGGTTATAGACTTGACATCATCACAGAAAATATCCATTTGTTAAGCAAATCATCAGCTTTTGTTATGCGAGCCCGTATGAACCTGAAAGCCCTGGAGTACTGCGTCGAAATCGCCCGCCAAGGCAGCTTCACCAAGGCCGCGCAGGCGCTGCATGTGGCGCAACCGGCATTGAGCATGGCAGTCAGTCGGTTGGAAGAGGAACTGGGTGTCGCCCTGTTCAACCGTGCTACGCGGCAAATCAGCGTGACTGCCGAAGGCCAATTGTTCCTGGCGCGCGCCGAAGCCTGCCTGGAAGGTTTGGCTGGTGCCCGCCGCGAGCTGCAGGACCTGACTCAACTGCACAGCGGCGAGATCCGCATCGGTGTGCCGCCTATGTACGGCATCCGCCATATTCCCGAACTGTTGATGCAATTTCGCGCGCGTTATCCCGGCATTGCCATGCATGTGGTGGAAGGCAGTGCCGATGACATCAGCGAACGCCTGGCCACACGGCAGATTGATGTGGCGCTGCTGGAGTCGCGACGGGTTGACCCGGACTGGGAGTCGGTGCTGCTCGGCAGTGATGAGATGGTGTTGTGCATGCACGAAAGGCATCCGTTGGCAGGGGCACCTTCGATCACGGCGGCGCAATTGCAGGACGAGCCCATGCTGGTCTTCGACAACACCTTCCTGCAACGCCACCTGCTGGATGCCTTTTGCAGCGATGCCCGCGTGCGTTTCAATATTGCCCTGGAAAGTAATTTCGTTCCGCTGGTGATTGCCGCCACCCGCAGCGGCATGGGGGTTTCCACCCTGCTGCGGTCAGTTCAAGAGCAAGAGGTCGGGCTCACGGGTGTGTCTTTCGAGCCTGCACAATTCATGCACTTCAACCTGTGCTGGCGCGCCAGTGAGTATTTGTCCCAGGCCAATCGGCGCTTTATTGAAACGGCAAAGGTGTATTTTCAGGAGGATGCCAGCTCGCCGCTGACACGCTAAGCGGGCTGGCCACTCATTTGCGTGCCACTTTGTAGCGCACGCAATCCTGATAGAAACTCTGGCGAATCGCTTCGGGCTTGAGCCGTGAACGACTGTCATACGTCTGCTCGGTGATGCCCATGGCCATCATGCGCATCCAGGACTTATTGAACTTGATGGTCTGGATCTTCTGCCGCGCGGCGTACAACGACACCCCCGACAGCTTGAGTTCCTGGGCCCTGGCAGCCGTGCCGGCGCCCCAACTGCACATGTACTTGTCACCCTCGCGCAGCTCCCGTGCCTGCACGGCAGCCGCGCCGCCGGCCAGGGAGCAGGCGATCAGCATGATTCCAACAGTGCGCATTTGCTTCCTCACCTAACCACCTGAAAATAAAAGCGATTCTGGCGAGGATTTTGTTACAAAGGGGCCACTAAATTGCCTTATCGGTGAAACCGAATGACAACTGATGGCCCTGTGATGAGCCCGCTTGTTGTGGCGAGCGAGCTTGCTCGCGCTGGGGCGCGAAGCGGCCCCCCACCAATACACCTATGTGTATCAGGTAGAACGCGGTGCCTGGTTTTGGGGCTGCTTCGCAGCCCAGCGCGAGCAAGCTCGCTCACTACACAGGCCCAGGTACTTACCACTGGTAGGTGGCACTCGCCTGCACCGTACGCTGCGAGCCATACCAGCACCATGAGTACGAGTAGCACGACGCGACGTACTCTTTGTTCGCCAGGTTGGTAGCGTTCAGCGCCAGCCGCAGGTTGTCCTTGAGGTTGACGATGTTCTGGATGTCGTAGTGCACCGCCGCATCGAACAAGGTGTAGCCCGGTACTTTCAGCGTGTTAGCCGTGTCGCCCCAAGATGAGCCGACATAACGCGCACCGGCACCGGCCCCGAAGCCCTTGAGGTTGCCATCGTGGAAGGTGTAGTCCGCCCACGCCGACGCGGTGTGACGCGGCACCGCATAAGTGGTGGTGCCTTCGGCATTGATGGCTGGGCCTACGCCGATGTCGCTGATGGGCGCATAGCGCACGGTGTTGTTGGACTTGCTGATGCGGTTATCCAGGTAGGCATAGGCCGCCGTGATGTCCAGGTTGTCGTTGAGGCTGGCCTTGCCTTCGAGCTCAAAACCACGGGATTGCACTTCGCCGTCCTGGCTCTGGCAGCGACCGCTGCCGCACAAGTGGGTGGGGTCCGGGTCGGTGGTGAGGACGTTGGTCTGGCGCAGGTCGAAGATCGCCGCGGTGATAAAGCTGTTGCTGCCCGGCGGCTGGTACTTGATGCCGATTTCATACTGCTTGCCTTCGGTCGGCTTGAACACCGAACCGCCGTAACCGGTGCCCGACTGCGGGTTGAACGACTCCGCATAGCTGGCATACGGCGCCAGGCCGTTATCGAAGAGATAGACCAGGCCAATACGCCCGGTAAAGGCCTTGCTGTCCAGGGAGGACTGGCTCTTGGCCCCGGTGCGCAGGGTCTTGGTGGTGCTGTCGGTGCTGGCCCAGTCATAACGACCGCCCAGCAACAGCACCCATTTGTCCCACTTCATCTGCTCTTGCAGGTAGACCCCGGTCTGTTCGCTGCGCGACGTACCATCGGTGGTGTACGCCGGTACCGGCACGGCCGCGCCATAGACCGGGTTGAAAATATCCAGTGTCGGCCCGGCGGTATACGTCCCTGAGCCCAACAGGGTGTCGGTGCTGGTGTTCTGGTAGTCGAGCCCCATCAGCAGGGTGTGTTGCAGTGGGCCCGTGTCGAATTTGGCCTGCACCTGGTTATCGAGGGTGTAGGCATCCATGTCGACGTCACTGGCAATGGTGGAACGTCGAATAGTGCGGTAATCCGCCATCAGGTAGTTGCTGTAGAGGCTGCGATAACGCCCTTCGCTGCGCAGGTAACGCGCGTTCTGGCGCACCGTCCACACATCGTTGACGTGATGCTCGAAGGCCCAGCCGATGGAGTAGTACTCGCGATCGCTTTTCTCGAAGTTCTTTTCGCCGTCGTAGAAGTCCACGTCGATGCTGCGCCCGGTCGGGCTGTGCAATACCGAGCCCCAGGCCGGCACCGAACCGTAGGACGCGCCCTTGGGGTCCTTCTGGAAATGCCCGAGCAAGGTCAGCGAGGTGTCTTCGTCCGGCCGCCAGGTGAACGCGCTGGACAACGATTGGCGACGGGTTTCGGTGTGATCGACCTGGCCATCGGCATCGTCGAACAGCCCCGCGACGCGGTAGGAATACACGCCTTGATCGTCAATCGGCCCGCTCAAATCGAAGGTGGTGCGCTTTTTGTTAAAGGTGCCGTATTCGACGCCCACTTCATGGAACGGCGTATCCAGCGGGCGCTTGCTGACCATATTGATCACCCCGCTCGGCGTGCCCTGCCCGTACAGCACCGACGCCGGGCCGCGCAGCACTTCGACGCGCTCCAGGTCGAAGGCATCCTTTTGCGGCAAGGCATCACGGCTCGACGGCATGCGCAGGCCGTCCAGGTAAGTGGCCGGGGCAAACCCACGGATGGTCAATTGGTCGAGACGCGACGCCGTGGCGCCGCGGGTTTCCGGGATGACCGCGGCGCTGTAGCGCAGGATCTGGTTGAGGCTCTCGGCGTTCTGTGCGCGCATCTGGTCTTTGGTGACGATGGAGATCGACTGCGGGGTCTCGATCAGCGCGGTATCGGTCTTGGTGCCCGACAAACTGCGCGTAGCCACATAACCGGACACCGGCCCGGTAGGGCTTTCGGCCTGGTAGGCGCCGCTGATGGTGGTGGCCTGCAGCTGCATGGCGCCGCCGTTATCCGGGATGGCTTCCAGGCGGTAGCGGTCGGCCGAGAGCTTCAGCGCCTGCAGGCCGCTGCCGGCGAGCAACTGGGTCAGCGCCTCGTCGGTGGCATACTGCCCGCTCAAGCCATTGCTGCGTTTGCCGCGTGTCAGGCTCGCATCAAACGCCAATACCAGGCCCGCCTGCTCGGCCAGGCTATTGAGCGCCTGGCTCAAGTCACCGGCCGGAATCTGGAAGCCGCTTACAGCGCTGCGGCTTTCTTCGGCGAAGGCGGATTGGAGATTCAGCAACGGCACGGCGGCGAAAGCCAACGCCACTGACAAGGCCAGTGGGTGCAAGGGGCGAGCAAGGCGCGACATGGGAAATCCTGGGTAATAGAGGTTCTATTAACCATGACGGCCAGGTCGGCAAATCGGGCAAGAATGAGAGCAGTTTTTATTTGGGCGGCGTAGATCGGTGTGTTGTGTTTCCCTCATTAACCCCACGCCACCACCAACAACCCCACCCCCAACACCAGGCACAACGGCGAATAGAACCACGTATCCCACCGCGCAAACCGTGACCCGCCGACCTTCTTGAAAAACCCCACCAACTCCGAATCCCCAATCGCCCTGGCAAACATCAGCAGGGCAATCGCGCTGATTCCCCATTGCAGCGCCGCATGGGAGACCGCCGAAAAGTACAGCCCGGCCCGCAGGCACACCAGCAGCGCAATGCCGACCAAGCCCATCGCCACCAGAAAGGTACCCAGCGCCGAGGGCTTGAATGCAGGGCGAGGCCCGCTGGCGAATTCGCCGGGCAGTTGGGGGATGGCGGCGAGGCTGCCGAGTTTGCCGCCGGCAGCCCAGTACAAGTGCACCATGCTGATGCAGGTAAAAACGCCGACGATCCATCGTGCGATGACAAAGCTCATGGCGGGTTCTCCCTGAAAGGTGCGAAACAGGATAGTCGCCCTGGGATTTTTTGCAGGCATTTCGTCGGCGGCTGATGGTAAAGTGCCGCCCCATGAAAATCGCCCGTGCCGACCGCTCGCTCATTGCCTGGATGCTCTATTGCTGCGTCCTGTTCAATGTATTCGCCTGCAGTATCGGTCACGGGCAGATGGTGGGGATGCAGCTCAATGGCATCGGCGGGCAGTTCTGTACCGTCGACCCGCGTACCCAGGCGCCCAAGCCGTCCAACTCCACCGATGAGAGCCTGCCGACGCTGTCCAAGGCGTTTGGTTGCCCGCTGTGCTCCACCGGCGGCATGGGCCCGGCGCTCAGTTCCAACCTGAATGTGGCGGTGGTGCCACAACCCCATGCACCGCCGCCGGCCGTCGTGCTGGCCGCTGATATCCCTGCCCGCTTCACCTGGCCCACGGCTAACCCGCGCGCGCCCCCCGCCTTCGCCTGATCCCTTTGCTTTCCAATCTGCACTGACCACCGGTTCCACACGGAATGACGGACGGTCGTGCGTTGTTTTCAAGCCAAGTTTTTCAGGATTCAACCATGAAACATCTACCCCTGTTGGCGGGCCTGTTCGGCTGCCTGCCTGCCTGCGCCTGGGCCATCGAACTGGCTCCGACCACCATTGATGGCGAATCAACTGCCGAACCCGGCCTCACCCTGGATCAATCCAGCGGCGTGGCGTCGCGTCTGGGACTGAGCGTGCGGGAAACCCCAGCGTCGGTTGCCATTGCCAACCGCAGTGACATCGAGCGCCATGGTGCCAAGACGTTCCGCGATGCCGCCAACACCCTGCCCGGCGTCAACGCCAGTGCGCCGCCGGGTTTTGGCGGGTTTGTCTCTTACCGTGGGTTTACCAGCAGCCAGATCACCCAGATGTTCAACGGTATCAATGTCGCCACCGGCCTGGCCCGCCCCGTGGATGCCTGGATCTATGACCGCGTGGAACTGGTGGGCGGCCCCTCCTCCCTGATCAACGGCGCCGGCTCCGTAGGCGGCTCGCTCAACTATGTGACGAAGCTGGCCACCCGTGAGGAGCAGGCCGCCGAAGGTCAGCTCACCTATGGCAGCTACGACACCACCGGCATGGCATTCGGCGTCAATCACGCGCTGACCGAGCCCGGCGCCGAGGTGCAGCATTACGCGCGCCTGGATGTGAGCCGCAACACCAACCACAGCTACATCGACCGCGACCAGCGTGAGGCCTGGAGCCTGGCGTTTTCCCTGCTCAGCGACCTCACTCCCGACCTGTCCCATACCCTGGCCCTGGAATACCAGGATGAACAGGAAGACAGCCCTTACTGGGGCACGCCGGTGCTCAACCCCAAGGCCGGCGAGCTGAAGATCGACAAACACAACCGTTTCAATAACTACAACGTCGCCGACGGCCGTTACGAGCAGCGCACGATCTGGGCGCGCTCGATCATCGACTACCGGGTCAACGACAGCACGACGCTGAAAAATACGCTCTACCACCTCGATAGCCAGCGTGATTACCGCAACCTCGAAACCTACCAATACAACGCCGACAACAGTGCGGTAAACCGCTCGACCGCCTACCAGGTGCGTCACCAGGGCGAACAGCACGGCAACCAGTTCGAGCTGCGCCATGACGACCGCCTCTTCGGCCTGTCGACCACCTGGTCCGGTGGTTTTGAGTACAAGGTCAACAGCACAACCAACACGCCGCTGAATGTGCCGGGTAACAGCACGGTGGACCCGAACGGCTTCGCCCCCGGGTACTTCTACGACATCCCGCGTACCCGGGAGAACTTTGGCAAGGACAAGACCAATGAGGTCACCACCAAGGCGTTGTTCGTGGAGAACCGCCTGGGCCTTACCGATAAACTCTCGCTGCTGAGCGGCCTGCGTTACGACGCCATCGACCTGGATGTGACCAACCACCGCGGGGTCACGGCCACCAACCCACGGCACTTCAAGCGCCGTTGGGAACCGGTGACCGGTCGCGTCGGCCTGACTTACCAGTTCATCCCATCGGCCAATGTCTACGTGCAATACAGCACCGCCGCCGAGCAACCGAGTACGACCACCCAGGTGTTCGATGTGTCGACCGGCAAACAATGGGAGGTGGGCAGCAAGTTCGACTACCTGGACGGCCGTGGCTCGGCCACCGTTGCTGTCTATAAGATCGAACGCAAGGACTTTGCCGTAACCGACCCGCAGGACCCGACCACGAGCATCCCGGTCGGCGCGCAGTCATCGAAGGGCATCGAGCTGGCCAGTTCATTGCGCATCACGCCCAGGCTGCTGGCGGAAGGCAACATCGCCTGGGTGGATGCCGAATACGATGAGTTCAACGAGAAAATCGCCAGTGGCGCGGTGGTCTCGCGCAAGGGCAATACACCGACCAACGTGCCCAGGCGCATCGGCAACCTGTGGTTGACCTATGACTTTACCGAGGACTGGCAAGGCGGTGTGGATGCACGCTATGTCGCCGAGGTGTATGCGGACAATGCCAACACCCAGACAGTGCCGGCCTACACGCTGTTCGGGACGTTCCTGCGCTACCAGGTGGATTCACACACCTCGGTGACCGGCCGGGTGCGCAACCTGACCAATGAGGTGTATGCCGAGTTTGCCCATGTGTCGCCAGCGTATTACCTGGGAGCGCCACGGACATTCGAGCTGGCGGTGCAAACCAGATTCTGAAGCGACAGTGCAAACAACATGTGGGAGGGGTGTAGCCCCCTCCCACATTATTTTTGATCTCCGCTCGGCAATAAGCGCCGTGTTTACTTCAAGCTGGCTTCGACCTTCTGCGCCACATCCTCGGTCAACCACGCCTTCCACACCTCAGGATGCTCCTTGAGGAACGCCTGGGCCACCTCCCGGGGCGCGGTGTGGTTCTCGCTCATGGTCGCCAGGGCTTTATTCAGCGGCTCGATCGGAAACTCGACCTTCTGGAAAAACCCGGCAATCTGCGGATGTTCCTTCTGGAACGGCGTGGACACGCCAATACTCAGCTTGGACGCCAGCGACCGCGTAGGCTTCGGATCGGGGTTATCCGCATCCGTCAGGGTCTTCCAGGCCTCGGCATCGAACGGTGGCTCCTCCAGCTGGATCAGCTTGTAGCGCCCCATCAACGGCGTCGGTGACCAGTAGTAGAACAACACCGGTTTGCCGCGACGGATGGACGAGGCAATTTCGGCATCCAGTGCAGCTCCCGAACCGCTGCGGAAGTTCACGTAGCTGTCATCCAGGCCATAGGCCTTGAGCTTCTGTTTATTGACCACTTCCGAGGTCCAGCCGATGGGGCTGTTGAGGAAGCGCCCCTTGCCGGGAGACTCCGGGTCCTTGAACACGTCCTTGTAGCGCGCAAGGTCCTTCACGCTCTTGAGGTCCGGCGCCAGGGGCTTGATACCTTTGGCCGGGTCGCCCTTGACCACATACTCCGGCACCCACCACCCCTCGGTGGCCCCCTTGACCGTATCGCCCAGGCCCACCACCTTGCCTTCGGCCTCGGCCTTGACCCACACCGGGCTGCGGCCGGCCCACTCTTCACCGATGACCTGGATGTCGTTCTTGGCCAGGGCGGTTTCCAGGGTGATGGTGGTACCGGGCAAGGTGTCGGTGGGCAAGTCGTAGCCCTTCTCGACGATGACCCGCAGTATTTCGGTGATCAGGCTGCCGCTTTCCCAGTTCAGGTCGGCAAAGTGCACCGGCGCTGGCGCGGCCGAAACTGGCAGTGAAGCCACCGATAGACCCAGGGTCGTCAGCGATGCAGCCAACAGCGTTCTCAATCCTTTCATGCCCATGCACCTCGCGATGTCGCAGCAAACAACGAACGGCTTTGCTGTCTATGCGCGAAGCCTCTGAATAGTTAAGTCAACTCAACTGTAGTAGAGGTTCCGGGAGATCGGAGATGTTCGCAGTATTTACCGATTATTCACTGGCCTTGAACGTCACCAGCTCACCCTTGCGCCATTTGGCGGCCTTGCCGGTCACGGCCTTGAGGGTCTTGGTCAGGCCTTCCTGCAGTTGTTCATGGGCCGCAAACACCAGCATCACACTGTGGCCTTCCTTGAAGACGATGCCCTGGCCCTCGGGCGAGGACACAAAGGCATAGTCGCCCAAGCCATACACCGTCAACTTGATGTCGCGGAACTTGAGTTCGAACTTTCCACCTTCGCGACTGGGCAATACCGCAGCACGGAAATGGTCGCCCACCTTGAGCTCCAGACGGGGTTTGTCATCCACAACCATTGCCGCTTCGGTATCGATTTCGGCGATGTAGATGCCTTCCGGCGTCTGCTCAGTGATGTAAACAAAACGGGATTGAAACTGCTTGACCAACTTTGCGCGCAAATCGCCCAGCACGAACAACGCGTGCATATCCAGATTACTGACTGCCAAGGAAACGCCCCCACATCGAAAAGAGCACTGTCCGCCGGAGCGGGCAGCACAAAGAAACGGCCATCTCGGCACGATCACACAACACATTCATGGAAAACTGAAGAAGACCCCGTTGCTGCGCCCAAAGCCCCGGACAGGCATGCACGATGGGCCTTGCGCAGGGACATCAGGCATCGCAGGAGATCACAGGTTCAATAACCAGAGAATACCGGTCGACCCGCTTCAGAGAATAACACTATTAAAAACGCAGTTTCCGACAGCTCATACAAACAAAAACACCTCGGCGTGGAACCAGACGCCGACTGCCGACGACAATACTAAAACAGCAACACGGGTCAAAACCACCTGTAACGCCGCTGGTGGGTCAACAAGATCGATCGACAGGAGCTGACCATGCAACGACGTCAATACGACGCTATGTCTTCCCGCACTCGTTCATCATGTCAGGACGAACAGCAATACTACTGCTTACGCAGTCCCAACGGGTACCCCGATTCCGTTCTTTACCAAGTTGTACCCGCCGGAAGAAACTTCTTCCATATCCGCGAAGTCACCAGTGGCAGGATCAAAGGCTTTCGCAGCGACCACATCGAGGCCTGTGAACTGGCCAAGCGGCTGGAGGCCTCACTGCACGGCGGAATCGTTTCGTCACCCGGATGACTTTACTGCGCCGCCGCCCTTCAACAACTGCCATACTGGCCTGTCCATTGGAATTTGCTCCCTCACGGGCCAGGTTTCATCAGTGCTGTTGGTTACCTCGAAGGGAAGGCGATACGTGACGGAATTTGATATTGGCGAATTTTTCATCCATGGCGACGCAAGGGAAGTAGACGGTGAGTTTCAAGCAGTGATCGTGATGCGCGCCAAGCCGCCGTTGACCACCGTCACCACGCACCAGGTCGAAAAAGACCGTTGGTTCAAGACCCTCGACACTGCCGCCAGCGCCGGAAAAGAATCCGCCCAGGCACTCAAGGCTGCAGTGGATTCAGGGGCACTGACCTCCTGACAATCCGATCGAACTCTACCGCGCCACAAGCCTCCCATGCATAACGATCCCGAAACCCGCACGGAGACTGACATGGACGCGCCAATACCGACACTCGAAACCTTATTTGAACAACTGGGCCTGGACTCAACCCCCGAAGCTATCGACGCCTTTATTGTCGCGCACCCGTTGAGTGACGACGTCAAGTTGATCGACGCGCCGTTCTGGACGCCGCAACAGGCACAGTTCCTCAAGGAAGAACTGCGTGAAGACGCCGATTGGGCCATGGCGGTGGATGAGCTGAACCAGCGCCTGCATCAATCGCAGTAACCCACTCAATGCCGGCTGCCTGAGCGCAATAGCGCTTGCCAGGCAGCTGGTATTTCCCCGCCTCACAGACAACAACAATCCCTAGCGCGCAGCCTTCGCCCCCTCCGGCTTATACCCCAGGCGCAAGCCACCCCAATGCCGCCCCCGGACCATGATCGGCACCGACAAGTCGTGCATCAACTCACCGGTATCGCGGGTGTAGGTCTGCAATAACACCGCTTGCTGGTGGCTGCCGCAGCGGATGCCGGTGCGGTCTTCGAACTTGCGCTTGGTGCGGTTCTGCACCGCGTCGATCTGGGCATCGCCGGTCAGCGCCTGGGAAAATGCCTTGTTGTGCGTTGGCACATAGCCCTGGGGCGTGCAGGCAATGGCAAACACCAAGCCTTCATGGCGTGGCAGCAGTGCTTCCTGGATGGCCGGCAGCACCTGGTCGGTGTAGCCATCGAACCGGCTGTGGTACTTGCTCGGGCTGGTGTTGGGGATCAAGGTGTAGCTGCGGTCGAACAAGTCATCCAGGCTGATGCGGTTCTGCTGTACATCGGCTTCGAATTGCGCGGCAATCCGGCTCGCGCCTTCGCGCGCCAGGTCGTAGATGCGTTGGTGATAGTCATCCAGCCCGACTTCCGCCAGGCGCTCACTGATCGTTTCGGCCTGCCCTTCCATCTGCACAGCGGCATCGGCCAACTGGCGGGTCTGCTGGTCGCTCACGATAAGATCGCTGCGCATTTGCTCCACGGCATGGAACAGGCTGTCGAGTTGGGCGCGGTTGGTGTCGGTGCCCTGGGCGATTTCATTGACCTGGCCTTCCACACCCGCCGCCAGGCCGGCAATGTTCTCCAGGTGCTCGCCGGCGTGCTCCACCTGCTCGACACCGGTGTGCAAGTCTGCCGAGAGCTGGCGAATCTGCTCAACCACCTGGGCAGTGCGTTGCTGGATATCCGCCACCATCACCCCGACTTCATCGGTGGCCGTGGCCGTGCGGCCCGCCAGCCCACGCACTTCATCCGCCACCACGGCGAACCCGCGACCGTGCTCACCGGCCCGCGCCGCCTCAATCGCGGCGTTGAGCGCCAACAGGTTGGTCTGGCTGGCGATGGACTGAATCACCAGGGTCACCCGCTGGATTTCTTCACTGCGTTGGCTCAGGGCTTCAATCAACTCCCGACTGGCATTGGCGCGCTGGCTGAGCTGGTGCATACGAATGATCGACTGGGCCAGCACTTCACGGCCTTCAGTGCTGCGCTGATGGGCCTGGCTGGCCGCCTGAAGGGCCTCGCGACTGAGTTGAGAGGTGACCTTTTCAGTGCTGATCATCACTTCGGCACTGCTGACGATCTGCTTGGCCGCGCCCAATTGCGATTGCACTCGAGCCGCCAGTTGCTTGACTGAATAGGCGACGCCGGCAGCGGACAGTGCGTTGTGGCTGGTGGTATAGGACAGATCGCGGGTCAGCTCGCCAATGGCATCGGCAGTGACGGGCGGTGCCGTGCGGGAGGTGCGGTTCATAAGGCCTGGCAGCCAGATCACCAGCAAGGCAATGGGCAGGCAGAGGTATATCGGCAGGCTGGCAAACGCCAGGCCCAGCAGTACCAGCACCAGGGCGGCGCTCTGCAGGAGCGGCATCAACCAGCCGGGCAACCCGCGCACCACCGGTTGCGGTGGCACTGCTGCGCCCATCAGAGATCCGTCTCCAGCCATCGTCGTTACCCCACTGTTTGTCATTTTTGTCCCTGCATTAAACGCCACTATCCAGCCATTATCCATGGGCCTTTAGTGGGGTAGCCTGCAGCAGATCAATAGACGGGGCGTAACGGGTCTTTCTCCGGGGAACCGCCCAGGCGATTCCCCAGCTTCAGCGCATCAGGCTTGGCGCTGGTGCTTGTCGATCTGCTCGTGGCGCTCTTGCGCTTCGATGCAGTACTTGGTGGTCGGGCTGATCAGCAGGCGCTTGAGGCCGATAGGCTCGCCGCTGTCATCGCACCAGCCGAAGGAGTCTTCCTTGATGCGTTCCAGTGCACGCTCAAGCTGCGGCAGCATGCGCTGGTCGCGGTCGATGGCATTGACCAGCCAGGTGCGCTCTTCTTCAACGGAAGCGGCGTCGGCAGGGTCGGCCGGGGTGTCCAGGCTTTCAATGGCGATGCGGTTCTGCTCAATGCGCTCGTGGTGTTCCACCTTCATGTCCTGCAGCAACTTCTCGAAAAAAGCGTGCTGTTCGGCATTCATGTAGTCATCCGCCGGCATGGCCAGCAACTTTTCCTTTGTCATTGATTTCTCTATAAAAAATACGTGCATTAAGGCGAATAAGGGAGCGTTCCGGTCGACCTCTGCAGGTCTCGGAAAGGCGCCATCCATTCCAAGCGCCACCCGGCACTCAATTTACGAGGGGCGGCAGTCTAAGGCCGACTTGAGGGCACAGCAACTGAAATGACAGGCATTTTTACCGATATAACCCCCAAAGGCACCAGGACGGGCTTGGCGAATGGTCATCGGAGTGCGTTTATAGCAGGAAAGTTCGTAGAGCAGCTATAAGCCGCAGGCTGCAAGCGACAAGCTGTAGAGCTCATCGGACTTGCAGCTTGCAGCTTGAAGCTCAGCGCTTGAGCTTGCGCTTGTTGCGGTACTGGTCGATCACCACCGCCACCACGATGATCAGGCCCTTGATGATGTCCTGGATATACGCATCCACCCCGACAAAGGTAAACCCGCTGGCCATCACTCCGAGGATCAGCGCGCCGATCACGGTGCCGGTGATACGCCCTACCCCGCCAGCCAGGCTGGTGCCGCCGATTACCGCGGCGGCAATCGCATCCAGCTCATAGGACATGCCCATGCCGGCCTGGCCGGTGGCGGCGCGTGCCGAAGCCACCACGCCGGCCAGACCGGCGAGCAACCCGGCAATGCTGTAGACGATGATCAAGTGGCGCTTGACGTTGATCCCCGACGTCCGCGCCGCCTGCATATTGCCGCCGATGGCGTAGGTGTACTTGCCGTACTTGGTGTAGCGCAGGGCGATATGGAAGATCACCGCCACCACCAGGAAAATGATCACCGGCATCGCGCCATGACCGATGGCCGTGTAGGAGTCCGAGAGCATGCTCACCGGCTGGCCTTCGGTGTAGTAACGCGCCAGGCCACGGGCCGAGACCATCATGCCCAGGGTCGCGATAAACGGCGGAATACCCGTGACGGCGATGATGCTGCCGTTGATCGCCCCCGCCAGCAGCCCCACACCCAACCCCATCGCCACCGGAATCCACACCGGCAAGTCCGTCAGCGAAGGGAACACCGCCCGGGAAAAGTCGGAAGTTTGCGCCAAACTGGCGGCAATCATCGCCGACAGCGCCAGCACCGACCCCGAAGACAGGTCGATACCCGTGGTGATGATCACCTGGGTCACCCCGATCGCCAGCAAGCCGATGATGGACACTTGCAGGATCATCAGCACCAGGCGCTGGGAGTTCATCAGGAAGCTCTGGTCCCGCACGATCCAGCCAAACAGCTCAAACACCAGGCCGATGCCGATCAGCACCAGGAAGATGCTCAGCTCGGTGGGCAAGCGCCGACGGTGCTTGACCGGGGCCGTGGCAGGCTTGTTGTCTGTTATTGCGTTCATAGCCAATCACCTTCTTATTCTATGGCGCGGGCCAACCGCAGGCCCGCGCGGCTGTTCGTCAGTGGACTGCGGTCATACCGGAAGCCAGCTGCATGACTTTTTCCTGGGTCGCATCCGCACGGTCCAGGGTGCCCATCAGTTCGCCTTCGTGCATCACCATCACCCGGTCGCTCATGCCCAGCACTTCAGGCAGCTCGGAGGAAATCATGATCACCGCCATGCCTTCGCTGGCGAGGAAGGAGATCAAGCGATAGATCTCGGCCTTGGCGCCTACGTCGATGCCCCGGGTCGGTTCATCGAGGATCAGCAAGCGTGGGTTGGTCATCAACCAGCGCGCCAGCAGGGCTTTCTGCTGGTTGCCGCCGGACAAGGTGTCGATGCACTGCTCCAGGGATGGCGTCTTCACCCGCAGTTTCTTGCACATGTCCTCGCACAGGGCGCGCAGGGCTTTCTGCTGGATAAAACCGTTGCCCGAATAGTGCGGCAGCACGGCCATTTCCATGTTTTCCAGCACCGACAGGCAGGGGAACAGGCCACTGAGCTTGCGGTCCTCGGTCAACAGCGCAAAGCCTTTTTCGATGGCCATGTGCGGGTCACTGATGCGCACCGCCTCGCCATCCAGGGTGATCTGCCCACCGCTGCTGGGGGTGATGCCGAAAATGGTTTCCGCCACATTGGTGCGCCCCGAGCCCATCAGCCCGGCGATGCCGAGGATCTCACCGGCATGCAGGTCGAACGACACGCCCTGGAACACCCCGTCCAGGCGCAGGTCGCGCACCGACAGCAGCAGTTCGCCGATGGGCGTCTCGCGCACCGGGAACAACTGGCTCAGCTCGCGACCCACCATCATCGAGATCAGGCTGTCGCTGTTCATGCTGTCGGCGCGTTGCAGGCCGATGTACTGGCCGTCGCGGAACACCGCCACTTCATCGGCAATGGCGAACACTTCGTTCATTTTGTGCGTGATGTAGACAATGCCTTTGCCCTGGGCCTTGAGGTCGGCAATGATCGAAAACAGGTGGGCCACTTCCTTCTCGGTAATGGCCGATGTCGGTTCATCCATGATCAGGATGTCGGAGTCGTAGGACACAGCCTTGGCAATTTCGACCATCTGCCGCTCGGCGATGCTCAGGTTACCCACGTGTTCCTCGGGGTCCAGGTTGATGCGCAGGCGCGCCAGCAACTCGGCGGTGCAGCGGTGCATTTCGCGGTGGTTGACCATGTGCAGGCTGTTGAGCTGCTCGCGGCCGATCCAGATATTCTCGGCGATGCTCATGTGCGGCATCAGGTTGAGCTCCTGGTGGATCATCGCAATCCCGGCCTTCTGCGCCGCCAGCGGCGTGTCAAACACGATGGGCTTGCCGCGCAGGCGGATTTCACCGGCGTCGGGCTGGTAGATGCCGGCGATGATTTTCATCAAGGTCGACTTGCCCGCACCGTTCTCGCCCATCAGCGCCAGCACCGTACCGGGGCGTACACGCAGTTGTACGTCGGCCAGGGCCACGACGCCGGGAAAGCCTTTGCTGATGTTGACGATTTCCAACAGGTAGGGTTCGTCCAGCGGCAACGGCTGGATACCGGGAGGCTGCGAGACAGCGGCTTGAGCGAGCATAAGACGGTACTCCATCAGCAGGGCGGGCACGACCGCCCTGCCGGTTCATTGTTGTTATGTCAGGGCTACTTGAACGTGGCGACGTTTTCCGGGGTGATAAGCTGGAACGGGATGATCACGTTCTGCTCGACCGGTTCCTTCTTGGCCATCTTGCGCGCCGCTTCCACCGAGCCCACTGCCTGGCCCTTGGCGTCCTGGAACGCGGAGGCGGCCATGTCACCCTTGGTGATCGCATTCAAGCCATCCGGCGTACCGTCGACCCCCGCGATCAGCACACTGCCCTTTTCCTTGCCGGCCGATTTCAGCGCCATGGACGCGCCGATGGCCATCTCATCGTTGTTGGCCAGTACCGCATTGAACTCGCGGCCCTGGGTCAGCCAATCGTTGACCAGGGTCATGCCCTTGTCCCGCAGCCAGATACCGGTCTGTTCCTGTTCGATCTTGATGTCCGGGTACTTGGCCAACACTTCCTTCACACCCTTGGTGCGGTTGGTGGTGGAGTTGTTCGCCAGGTCGCCCAGCAGGATCACGATCTTGCCCTTGCCGCCGAGCTTCTCAGCGATGTATTGCATTTGCAGCTTGCCGGCCTCGACGTCATCGGAGGTCACGGCCACCACGTCCTTGGGCAAGTCCTTCTGGTCGGGACGGCGGTTGACGAACACCAGCGGGATGCCGGCCTTGGTCGCGGCATTGATGATGTTCTTGGTAGAGGCTGTGTCGACCGGGTTGACGATAATGGCGTCAACTTTCTGGCTGATGAAGTTCTCCACCTGGCTCAGTTGCTTGACCACATCGGCGCGGGCATCTTCGAACTGCAGCTGCACGCCGTCACCCTTGGGATAGGACTTGGCCTGCTTGTCCATATCTTCGCGCAGGTAAGTGAGGAAGGTGTCATCGAAGGCGGACATGCTCACGCCGACCTTGATGTCGGCGGCACTGGCAACACCGCTGGCCAGCAGCATGGATAAAGCCAGCGCGGTAAAACGGATCGGGGTCTTCATGAACGGTCTGTCTCCACTTTCTTGTTGGTTTTTTGGACGTTGCGTTTATCAGAGCTCGGCAGGCACGCGTACGACCGGTGCGCCTGGAATGCAGCAGACCAGCGCGCCCTGGTTTTCGACGCACAGCACATTAAGGAAGGAGAAGTAGAACGGCCGGGCGCGGGGCAGGCCGCGGGGCGTGTGGGCAGGGCGTAAAACTCGCAGTACAGCGTTGAAGATTTTCATCTGACGGTACCTGGTTGTTTTTGATCTTGTTTTTGTTGAGTCGTGCGAATCGAGTCCGAACGTACTTTATGCAACCTGGAAAAGACTTTATTGGAAAATAATTTCCATATCAACCTGTTTTAGAATTTTATTCTATTTTTGTTGAAACCACCTGCTGGCGCTCGGCGCTGAGGCGTGCGGCGTCCAATATACGCGTGGTTTCCAGCGCGTCATAAGCGTCCACGGGCAACGGGCCCTGCCCGTTTACCGCCGCTTGCAACTGGCGATAGAACTGGGTCCAGCAGCCCTTCTCCGACGGCACTCGCTCACGTTCCGGCCCCTGTTCGAACCAGCCCCAGCGGCGATGTTCTTCTGCGCCCCAGTGTTCGCCTTCGGTTTTCGGTGACTTGCCGGCCATCAGCGCTTCTTCCTGGCCGTCCAGTCCGTCCACGGTATAGCAACCCAAGGTGCCACTGACGCGAAAACGCGGAGCCTGGCTGTTCTGCAGGGCGTTGCCCCACAAATGGGAAACCACCCCGTTGGCGTGGGTCAGGGAGACGAAGAAGCCGTGGTCGACAGTGGGGTATTCAGGGGTGAACTGTAACTGCGCAAAGACCCGCTCCACCGGACCGAACAGTTGCAGCGCCTGGTCCACCAGGTGGCTGCCCAGGTCGCGCAACCAGCCGCCGCCGCTGGCATTGCCCACGGCCTGCGGGCTGTAGCGCTCGACGCGGGATTCAAAGCGGGTGATCTCGCCCAGGGCACCGGCGTCGATCAATTTGCGCAGGGTCAGGTAGTCCGAGTCCCAGCGCCGGTTCTGGTAGACGCTGAGCAACACCTCATGGCGCTCGGCGGCCGTGATCAGCGCCTGGGCCTGTTCAGCGTTGGCGGCAAAGGGTTTGTCGCTGACCACCGCCACGCCGTGCTCGATGGCTTCCAGCACCAGCGCCGGACGGCCCTTGAGGGTGGTGGAAATCACCAGGGCATCGACGCCGGCTTCGACGATCTGGCCGATGCTGTCAAAGGCCTTCACACCTGGAAGATCGGTACTTAATTGCTGGCGGCGCTCGGGTGAGCGCGTCACCACGCCGACAAACGTCGCCCCCGGCAAAGTTGCAATCAGCGGCGCATGAAAAAAGCGCCCTCCGTGGCCGTAGCCGACTAGTCCGATTCTCATGATCAACTCCTGAATTGAATTGGAAACCAATCAACTGTGGGAGGGGGCTTGCCCTAATGCCAGTCAGTTAAGCGTACATCGCCTCCTGTAGGAGCGAGCTTGCTCGCGAAAAACGTCAACGATAACGAGTGCTTCCTGAATGAACGCGGCGCCTGTGAGTTTTTCGCGAGCAAGCTCGCTCCTACAAAAAGCCTTAACTGAGTGGCATTAGGGCTTGACCCTCCCACATTGACCGAGTGTTAGCCGTAGAAGTGTGGGCGATCCGGCAGGCGGACCTTCACAATCTGCTCACTGCCCTGGGCCTCGATACACGCATCCGCCGCTACCGCCGCCGCAAAGCCATCCCACGCCGACGGCCCACCGACCTGACCAGCACGCACGCTATCGATGAAGGCCTGCAACTCCACGTCATAGGCCCCGATAAAACGGTCCTTCCAATCCATCAGGATCGCATTCGACAGCTTGGCATCGCTGCGCAGCTGTACCTGGGACGGCTCCGGCAATTTGGCGATGCCGGTCTCCCCCACCACTTCGCACTGGATGTCGTAGCCGTACTGGCAGTTCACAAACACTTCCACGTCGATACGAGTGCCCTTGGCGGTTTCCAGCAGCACGATCTGCGGGTCGCGCAGATGGGCCAGGGCCTTGCTGGTCTTGCGCGGGAACACCACCTGCACCGACACGTAGTCGTCGTTGAGCAGCCAGCGCAGGACATCCAGCTCGTGGATCAGGGTGTCGGTGATCGCCATGTCGGTCTTGTAGTTCTCGCCCACCGTCGGGTTACGGTGCGCGCAGTGCAGCATCAACGGCTCGCCGATCTGGCCGCTGTCGATCACCGCCTTGAGGGCGCGATAACCTTCGTCATAGGGGCGCATAAAGCCCACTTGCACCAGGCGCTTGCCGTAGGCCACTTCGGCGTCGACGATCTTGCGGCAGCCTTCGGCCGTCACCGCCAGGGGCTTCTCGCAGAACACCGGTTTGCCGGCGGCGATGGCGGCGAGCACGAACTCCTCGTGGCTCGGGCCCCAGGACGTGACCAGGATCGCCTCGACCTGCGGCGAGTTGATCAGCCCATGGCCGTCCGCGTACACCTCGGCGTCCAGCTTCAACTCCGCGACCACCTTGGCGGCCTGCTCAAGGTTGATGTCGGTCACCGCCACCACCTGGCTGTTGAGCAGGGTCTGGCTGCACCGACGAATATGATCGCGGCCAATGGCGCCGGTACCGATTACACCAAGCTTCAAAGACATACAAACGCTCCTCTAGTTATTAGTACTGCCGGGCCTTGGCCAGGTGTTCATTGAGTTTTTTCGCCGCCGCGTTGGTGCGCTCGCTGGTGGACACCTGCGCCACCCCCACCCGCCACCACGACAGGTAGCCGTGGACCATGGTCTTGGGCAGGACCTTAATGTCGATCAGGGTCGAGACGCTTTGCGTGCGCGCATCGGCCAGGGCCGCCTCCAGCTGCTCCACCGTGCTGACCTTGTAGGTCTTGCAGCCATAGGCCGCCGCACTCATGGCGAAGTCCACCGGCACCAGGCCGCCGTCGAGCTTGCCGCTCTCGGGGTTGCGGTAGCGGAACTCGGTGCCGAAGCTGTCCATGCCGTTGCCGATCTGCAGGTTGTTGATGCAACCGAAGGCCATGTTGTCGAGCAGCACCACGTTGATCTTGCGGCGTTCCTGGATCGAGGTGGCCAGCTCCGAGTGCAGCATCATGTAGGAGCCATCGCCGACCAGCGCATAGACCTCCTTGGAGGGCTCGGCGAGCTTCACGCCGAGGGCGGCATTGATCTCATAGCCCATGCATGAATAACCGTACTCGACGTGGTAGGTGTTGACGCCCTTGCTGCGCCAGGCGCGCTGCAGGTCGCCGGGCAGGCTGCCGGCCGCGGCGACGATGATCGCGTCGTCGGCCAGGGTCTGGTTGAGGACGCCGAGCACCCGGCTCTGGGTCAGGCATGAGCCGGTCAGTTCGATAAATTCACGCAGCACGGCGCGGTCGAGGTGGTCGTCGACTTCCGGCACAAAATCATCGCCGTGGTACTCGACCTGATGCACACGGTCCACTTCGGCGTCCAGTTGCGCCTTGGCGTCGGCGATCTGCTCGCCCCAGCCGGAACGGTAATCACCGAGAGCATCGGCCAGCGCTTCGAGGGCGACCTTCGCGTCGGCCAGCACCTGCACGCCGTCGAGTTTCAAGGCGTCGCAGGGGCTGATATTGAGGTTGAGAAACTTCACCTCGGCATGCTTGAACAGCGATTTCGACGAGGTGGTGAAGTCGGTGTAACGGGTGCCGATGCCGATGATCAGGTCGGCCTCGGGCGCCAGCAGGTTGGCGGCCAGGCAGCCGGTTTCACCGATACCGCCCACATTCAGCGGATGGCTCGAGACCACCGCGCTCTTGCCCGCCTGGGTTTCGGCGAAAGGAATATCAAAGCGCTCGGCAAAGGCTTGCAAGGCAGCATTCGCTCCGGAGTACTTCACGCCGCCACCGCAGATGATCAGCGGTTTGCGCTTGCCCCGGAAGGCGGCCAACCCATCGCCGATCATCGCGGCGGTGGCCGGGCGGCGGTCGATACGGTGCACCCGTTTTTGCAGGAAGTAGTCGGGGTAATCCCAGGCTTCGGCCTGCACGTCCTGGGGCAGCGCCAGGGTCACCGCGCCGGTTTCGGCGGGATCGGTGAGCACGCGCATGGCATGAATCGCCGCCGTCATCAGTTGCTCGGGGCGGTTGATGCGGTCCCAGTATTTGCTCACGGAACGGAAGGCATCGTTGGTGCTGATGCTGAGGTCGTGGAACTGCTCGATCTGTTGCAGCACCGGGTCGGGCTGGCGGCTGGCGTAGACATCGCCGGGCAGCAACAGCAACGGGATACGGTTGGCAGTGGCGGTCGCCGCAGCGGTGAGCATATTCGCCGCTCCTGGGCCGACAGAGGCGGTGCAGGCGTAGATCTTGCGGCGCAAGTGCTGCTTGGCAAAACCGATGGCGGCATGGGCCATGCCCTGCTCGTTACGGCCCTGATGCACCACCAGGTCGCCGCTGTCCTGTTCCAGGGCCTGACCCAGGCCCAGCACGTTGCCGTGGCCGAAAATAGTGAACACGCCGGCGACGAACTTGCTCTGCACGCCATCGACTTCGATGTACTGGTTATCCAAAAACTTCACCAGGGCCTGGGCCATGGTCAGTCGGGTGGTGGTCATGTCGCGCCCCTTATCGTTTCTGCAGGTGGGCGATGCTTGCCCCCAAGGCCTGCTGGATATCCGCCAGCTCGTGCACGCTTGTCGCAAACGGTTCGAACGACAGGTAGCCGCTGTAACCGCTGCTGAGCAAGGTGTCGATCTGCGCGGTATTGCCGAGGATATCGCCCTCGCCCACCAGCACGCGGTGGCCGTCGCGGATCGAATTGAGCGGCGCCTCGGCATCTTCCACGCCGGAGATATGCACCAGCCCGGTCAGTTCCGGGAAGAACTCATGCTCGCTGGCCAGGTGGTGGTGGAAGGTGTCGTGCACCAGGCGGAATACATCCAGGCCGCCGATGGACTGGATCGCATCCACCGCCACGCGCTTGCGGCGCATGGCACATTCTTCAAAGCCCAGGGGCTCGATAAACCCGAGAATCCCGTACTCGCGCAGGATCGGCGCCAGTTGGCTCAACGCGGTGCGCAAACCGGCGGCGCGCTGGGCTTCGTTGCGGGTGTCGCCGGGTTCATTGAACGGGCACATCACCAAGCCTTGCGCACCACATTCGCGGGCATAGGTGGCGAGCGCTATCGCCTGGGCGCGGCGCTCGTCATTCCACACATCAAAGGGGTACAGCGCGTTGATCGACAGCACCGTGATGCCCTGGGCCGCGCACAATTCGCGCACGCGGCCGGCCGGGGTGCCGTATTCGATCTGGCGATCCTTGAGGTCGTTGCGAATCTCGATGGCATCGCATTTCAAGGCCACGGCCAGCTGGATGAAATCCGGCAGGGACAGGTTGGGCGCGACCATACGGTTGAGGGCAAAGCGTAGAGGCGACTTCATTGTTATTGTTCTCCGTCCAAACCGTTTTAGAGGTCCAGCAGCCAGCTGTGCTGCGGGTCGTTGTGGAAATGCCAGGCGCGCTTGGGGCCCGCCATCACGTTCAGGTAGTAAGACTCGTAGCCATACGGCACGCTGACCGGGTGATAGCCCTTGGGCACCACCACCAGATCACTGTTTTCCACGGCCATGGCCTGGTCGATGCTGCGGTCGTCGGTGTACACCCGTTGGAACACGAAGCCCTGGGGCGGGTTGATCTGGTGGTAGTAGGTCTCTTCAAGAAAGCTCTGGTGCGGCAGGTCGTCGGTGTCGTGCTTGTGCGGCGGGTAGCTCGACGAATGCCCGGACGGCGTGCGCACTTCCACCACCAGCAGCGAATGGGCCGGGTCGGTATCCGGCAGGATGTCGCACACGTAGCGGGTATTGGCGCCTTTGCCGCGTACGCTGCGCTTGCACTGTTCAGGACGGATCAGGCGTGGCTCGAAACCCGGAGCACCCGGTGCGGCGCACACGGCAATCTGCACGTCGCTCAACGCCGTGACCTGGGCATCGGTACCCGGCGGCAGATAGGCGGCGAACGGCGATTTGTCCTCGAACACCGACTGGCGATCACCGAGGTTCTGCCAGTTGAAGCCCTCGCCTTCGATATTGACCCGACCGCTGAGCAGCACCAGGCACAGCTCCTGATCGCCGGCAGTCACCGGCAATGTTTCGCCAAGGCTCAGGCGGTAGGCGGCAAAGCCTACGTATTCCAGGCGGCCCTCTTCCAGGGCGACCATGGTTTGTCCGCGTTTACTGCTCTTTACCAGCAAGCTCATGGTTGGGTCCTCTCATCGAGAAGCGCACGCAATGTGTCATAGCCCTTTTTCGCATAGACGTAGCTGGGCGCCACGGCCGGATCCTGCTCGGCTTCTACCACCAGCCAGCCCGCGTATTTCGCGGCCATCAGCACATCGAGCAACTCGGCAAAATCGATATCGCCATCCCCGGGCACGGTGAAGGTGCCGTTGACGATGCAATCGGGGAAGCTCCACATCTGGTTGCGCGCCAGTTGCACCACGGCTTTGCGCACGTCCTTGAAATGCACGTGGCAGACGCGGTCGATATGCTTGCGCAACACCTCGATGGGTTCGCCGCCGCCCATATAGCAGTGGCCCGAATCGAACAGCAGGCCGACTTCCGGCCCGGTACGGCCCATCAACTGATCGATGTCTTCAGGCGATTCGACATACGCGCCCATATGATGGTGGTACGCCAGGCGCACGCCCTGGGACAGGGTGAAACGCGCCAGCTCCGTGAGTTTGTCGGCGTAGTCCTGCCAGGCCTGTTCACTCTGAAACCGAGGACGCTCGATCAGGCGAATGCGCGAGCCCTGGATCGAATCGGCCACCTCGCCGTACACCAGCACCTTGGCGCCGTTTTGTTTCAGCAGTTCGACGTGGCCGGCGATGGCTTCGATTTCTTCGGCCACCGAGCGACGGGCCAGGCGACTGGAGTACCAGCCGGAGACCAGCGCCAGGTCATAGGGGCGCAGGACGTCGCCGACGCCCTTGGCGTCCTTGGGGAATTTGCCGTTGAGCTCGAAACCTTCGTAGCCGATTTCCTTGCCTTCGCTCAGGGCGGTGCTCAGCGGGGTTTCACCGCCGAGGGCCGGAAGGTCGTCGTTGCTCCAGGAGATCGGGTTGATGCCAATTCGGATTGCGGGCATGGCTGCACCTTTATTATTTTCTGGTATCACTGAGATCTGCTTTCTGTGGGAGGGGGCAAGCCCCTCCCACATTGGATTGCATTTCAAATTAAGAACTTGGTTCAGCCTCGGGCACTGCGCCAGGCGTTGATCAACTGCTCAAAGGTCGCCTGGACCTGCTGGATCAACGTCTCATCATCGATCTCCCCCGCCATCCACAAACGGCTCGGCTCCTGGAAAATCGTGCGGCCCACGGCAAACCCACGGCAGGTGCTGCTCTGGCTGGCTTGCTGGAAGCCGGCGGACAGGCATTCGGCCGAGGCGTTCAGGCCCAGCAACACCACGCCACGGCAGTACGGGTCGCGTTCCTGGATCAGTTCGTCGAGCTTTGTCCAGTCCTCGGCCGACTGTGCCTCGATTTTCCACCACGCCGGGTAGATACCCAGGTTGTACAGGCGCTTGAGGCTGCGATAGAGCACGTCCGGGTAAGTGGACGGATGATCCTTGGGCGGGATGACTTCCAGCAGCAGCTCATGGCCGCTGGTCACCGAAGCCTCGTACACCGCCTTGAGCTGCGCTTCCTGTTCCAGGCGCAACATGGGCTCGTCGTCGGGGTGGTATTGCACCAGGCACTTGATGATCTGTTCCTGGGGCCAGGCAATCAGGTTGCTGCCGATCGAGCGGCCATGTTCGAACGCCAGGGGCCGCGAGTTCTGCACCTCCACCGGACGCGCGATCCACCAGCCGCGACCGCTGGCGGCATTGAGCGCGTCCTGGCCGAAGCGCTGGTCGGCCAACAGGCCCACATCGGCCTCGACGCCCTGCTCGGCGAGCTTTTTCTCCACGCGTTCGATGGCCTGGATAAACAGCTGCTTGATCTCGCTGATCCGGGTCAGGTCCTGGCCGCCGCGTTGCGCCAGTTCCACCAGTTGCCAGCGGTGATCGAAGGCAAAGATGAACAGCTGCTTCCAGGCCTTGCGCGGCACGGTGACGCGGTGCAGGCGTTGCAGGGTCGCGTCCTGGTCAGGCCGGGTGATCGGCACCGGGCTGTTGAACAGGTAATCCAGTTCGGCCGGGGTCGGCATGGCCGGCGCACAGGCGTGGCGCGAGACCACGAGACCACCGCAGGCATTGGCCAACTGGCTGCAACGCTCATCGCTGGCGTCATTGATCCAGCCGCTGAGGAAGCCCGACATAAAGGCATCGCCGGCGCCCAGCACGTTAAGCACTTCAACCCGCACGCCAGGGTAGATGGCGCCCTCTTCCAGGCGCGCCGGGATTGCACCGTGGATCACCGTGCAGCCTTGCGGGCCGAGCTTGACCACCAGGGTCGCCGGGGTCAGTTCACGCACGGTGCGCAAGGCGGTGAGCAGATCTTCGCTGCCGCCGGCAATCAAAAACTCTTCTTCGGTGCCGACGATCAGGTCGAAACGCGGCAGGATTTTCTGCACATGCTGGCTGACGTTCTGGTCGGCGACAAACCGGGTTTCGCCGTCGGCCTTGCCCGCCAGGCCCCACAACACGGGGCGGTAGTCGATATCCAGCACGCGCTTGACGTTGTGCTTGGCCGCATAGTCCAGGGCCTGGATGCTGGCCTTGTACACGCCGTCGGTGGAGAAATGCGTGCCGGTGATCAACAAGGCTTTGCTCGAGGCAATAAAGGCTTCGTTGACGTCTTCGGCGCGCAGGGCCATGTCGGCGCAGTTTTCGCGGTAGAACACCAGCGGGAAGGTTTCGCGGTCCTTGAGGCCCAGCAGCACCATGGCGGTGAGGCGTTCCGGGTCGACCTTGATGCCGCTGACATCGCAGCCTTCGCGGGCCAGGGATTCCATCAGGAAACGGCCCATATGGTCGTCCCCCACCCGGCTCAACATTGCCGACTTGAGCCCCAGCCTGGCAGTGCCGAACGCGATATTGGCGGAGGAACCGCCGAGGTATTTGGCGAAGCTGGACACGTCCTCAAGCCGCGCACCTACTTGCTGTGCGTAGAGGTCGACGCCCAGGCGCCCGAGGCAAATCAGATCCAATTGACGCCCACTGGCAAAACGAGTCTGGCCCATGCTGGCTCCTGTTATTTTTATCAGCCTGCGTTGTGCCGTCGTGGCGACGGCAAACGCTCTTGGTGGGAGCAGACTAGAACGTCCGGCGGCGGCAATCAATATTTATTCCAGAATTATTTTTAGTGGAATATTTTTTCCAATACGTCAGCATAGGGGCATGCCAGCTGCCGTGCATCGTTTCAGCAGGCCACGCGGGCCGTGATGCCGGGGTATTTTTTTACGCCTACCCTGTAGACTTGCGCCACCCACCAGCGCATCAGAAGAACACGCCAGAAGGATTGCCCATGTCCCGCACCGATCCCGAGACCACCCTGGAAGACACCATCGCCAGCCCTCCGATCAATGCCGAACGCCTGTTGCAGCTGATCACCGACGAGTACGAAAGCCTGCCGCGCCAGCTCAAGCGCATCGCCAGCTACATGAGCCAGCAGAGCGACCGGATCATGGTCGACCGCATCAGCGACATCGCCCGCGAATGCGAAGTGCACCCCTCGGCGATCGTGCGGTTTTCCCAGCGTTTCGGCTTCAGTGGGTTCAGTGAGATGCAGGCGCTGTTTCGCGAGGCCTACACCCACAAGACCACACCGGTGCAGAACTACCAGCAGCGCATCCGCAGCATGATCGCCAACAAGTCGCAGAAAGCCAGCGGCGGCGACCTGGCCCGCGAGTGCGTCAACGCGACCCTCTCGGGTATCGAGCGCCTGGGGCTGGAACTGGATGATGTGGCCTTCGACAAGGCCGTCGACCTGGTGGTCAACGCCGACAATATCTACGTGGTTGGGGTGCGCCGGTCGTTCGCGGTGGCCGATTATCTGGTCTACAACCTGCAGCACACCAACAAGCGCATCCACCTGATTTCCGGTTTGGGCGGCAGCTATCGCGAGCAGATGCGCAGCGTGCGCGCCAATGACCTGGTGATCGCCATCAGCTTCACGCCCTACGGCAAAGAGACCCAGCACTGCCTGCGGATCGCCCAGCACCATCAGGCCAAGACCCTGATCATCACCGACAGCAACCTGTCGCCCCTGGCCAAGCGGGCCAACGCGGTGCTGCTGGTGAATGAAGGCTCGTCGTTTGCCTTCCGCTCATTGAGCGCCACCTTGTGCCTGTGCCAGGCGTTGTTTATTGCCGTGGCGTATCGGTTGGAGTTGAAGGTGGATGAGATTCACGAGCAGGTCGGGTTTGATGACTGACTATCAAACACCGCAAATCAAATGTGGGAGGGGGCTTGCCCCCGATAGCGGAGTGTCAGTCGACAGCAACATCAACTGATACACCGCTATCGGGAGCAAGCCCCCTCCCACAATGGACCGAGATAGGCCGGGGATCAGTGCATGAAAATTGCGATCAGGATGATCACCGGGATCGGCACGCCGAGGAACCACAGAAGTAATGAGCGCATGGTGTTCTCCTTGAATTAACGAACGTAGGTTTCGGTTTCGACGTACACCACGGCATCGCGGCGACGGCCACCAAAGGTTGCAGCGAAGCTGGCAAAGAAGGCGCCGATCAACAGGGCGACAAAGGTCCACAGCGAGGTATAAGCGGCGACTTTGGCGGCCGTTTCAGCGGCTTGCTTGGCCTTGAGCTTGGCGTCTTCGACGGCTTTACGCGCGTCGCCGTAGACTTTGTCGATACGCGCTTCGGCATCGGCCTGGCTGAGGTTGGTGCGCTGGCTGATCAACTGGGCCAGGTAGGCACGGTCTTCAGGGGCGAGTTGGCCGTCGTTGCTCAGGGTGCGGGTAAAAATGCGCGCAACCACGCCATGGGCAGCGTCATCACTGACGGCAACCGGGCGATCGTCACGAAACAGGCTGTCGACGTAGTAGTCAAAATCGCCGCCGTTGACGCCTTTGGCTGCGCTGCCTGCGGCCTGGGTGATACCGCTGGCCGCACCGGCTGCCACGCTGGCACCGGCTTTCACGCCGCCGGTGACCACACTGCTGACCGAACCGACCACCAGCACTGCAGTGATCAGCGTGGCGACGGCCCAGGCCAGGAAACCATGGGCGGTGTCGCGAAAGTACACTTCATCGCCATGCATATTGGCCCACTTCACCCGCAACCGGCCGGCGATGTAACCCCCCAGGCCCGAGGCGACGATCTGGGTAAAGGCCAGCCAGACAATCGTGGAAATGCCAAGCCCCTTGGCGCTGATGCCGCTGTCGGCCCACGGCGACACCGCCGAGAAACCCAGGCCGAAGCCCAGCAATACCAGAATCAGGGATAACGCAGCCGCCGCAGCGGCCCCGGCAAAGATAGCCCCCCAGGAAACCCCGGAGCGCGCGCTCGACTCTTGCAGCGTGGATGACGATGTGATCATTGTTATGGTGCTCCCGGCAGGAAAAATAGTGTTACAACTCTCAAAAGGGACAGTGCAGGCAGCATGCCAGTCGCGCTTAAAATTAAATCCGTTGTATTTCAACAGGTTAAGTAAATTGAACTTGCCTGAACCATGCAACTTGCAAGAAATGATTGTTGCAGGCGGGCGTAATGCATTCCCTGTGGGAGGAGATTGCTCCCCGGCCGGTACCCGTCATGAAAGTTGTGTCAGTTTTGCCAACATGAAGTTTTATTTAGGAAGCGTTCAGCCGTTTCTTGGCAAAATGCCCCCACTTCTAGTGTGAATCGCTCACCAGGTAATCCTATGACCCGCATTTTGACCATCGAGGATGACGCCGTAACGGCCCGCGAGATCGTCGCCGAGCTGAGTAGCCATGGACTGGACGTAGATTGGGTGGACAACGGCCGCGAAGGCCTGGTCCGCGCCGTGAGTGGTGATTACGATCTGATCACCCTCGACCGCATGCTGCCGGAACTCGATGGCCTGGCCATCGTCACCACCCTGCGCACCATCGGCGTATCGACGCCGATCCTGATGATCAGCGCCCTCTCCGACGTCGACGAGCGCGTGCGTGGCCTGCGCGCCGGCGGTGATGACTACCTGACCAAGCCTTTCGCCTCCGACGAAATGGCCGCCCGCGTCGAAGTGCTGCTGCGCCGCAAAAGCACGGTCAAGGAATTCGAAACCGCCCTGCGCGTGGCCGACCTGGAACTGAACCTGATCAGCCGCGAAGCCAGCCGTGCCGACCAGCCCCTGAGCCTGCTGCCCACCGAATACAAACTGCTGGAATTCCTGATGCGCAACACCGGGCAGATCCTGTCGCGGATGATGATCTTCGAGGAAGTCTGGGGCTATCACTTCGACCCGGGCACCAACCTGATCGACGTGCACATCGGCCGCCTGCGCAAGAAAATCGATCCACCGGGCCTCCCGCCGCTGATCCGCACGGTACGAGGTTCCGGTTATGTCATTGCTGAACCCCTCTAAGGGCTGGCGCTCATCCAGCAGCCGCTTGCTGGCGCTGTACAGTTCGTTGTTCGTGGCCTGGAGCTGCATCCTCATGGGGGTGCTGTATTACGAGGTCTCGGGTTACCTGAGTGACCTGTCGCGCCATTCGCTGATGCAACGCCAGCACCTGTTCCAGCGCTTCGACGGCGAAGAACTGGTGGAAGCGTTGACCACCAGCATGACCTTCGACATGAAGGGCGTGGACGCCTACGGCCTGTTCGATGAGCAGTTCCGCCCCTTGAGTGGGCCGATCCGCGCGATTCCCCCCGACCTGCCGCTGGACGGCAAGATCCACGCCCTGGCCAATTGCGTCGACTCCGACGACCCCAAACTGCCCAAGGACAGCTGCGACGCCGTCGCCAGCCATACCGACGACGGCCGCTGGCTGGTACTGGTGCGCGCCAATGGCTCGCTGTTCGGGGTGACGCGGATCATCTGGCATGCCCTGCTATGGGCGCTGTCCCTGACCATTATCCCCGGCGCCGCCGGCTGGCATCTGTTGCGTCGCCGCCCGCTGCGCCGGATCCGCGGGATCCAGGCCAGCGCCGAAGCCATCGTCGCCGGCGACCTCACCCACCGCTTGCCGCTGTCCAACCGGCGTGACGAACTGGACATGCTCGCGGCCATCGTCAACGCCATGCTCGATCGCATCGAGAAGCTGATGAACGAGGTCAAGGGCGTGTGCGACAACATCGCCCACGACCTGCGCACCCCATTGACCCGCCTGCGCGCGCAGCTCTACCGCATCCGCCAGGAGGCCGAGCAGGACTCCGGCTACGCGGTGAAACTGGACGACGCCATCGCCGAGACCGACACCCTGATGGCGCGCTTTCGCGGGCTGCTGCGTATCTCCGAGCTGGAAGACCACCAGCGCCGTTCCGGTTTCCTGGTCATGGACCCGCTGCCGCTGCTGCGCGAGTTGCATGACTTCTACCTGCCCCTGGCCGAGGAAGGCGAATTGCAGTTGCGACTCGAAGTCCCCGAGTCCCTGCCATGGATCACCGGCGACCGCGCCCTGTTGTTCGAAGCCCTGGCCAACCTGCTGAGCAACTCCATCAAGTTCTCTCCAGCGGGCGGCGCAGTGATCCTGCGGGGACTCAACGATGCCGGCAGCACGCGCATCGAAGTGCACGACTCCGGGCCCGGCATACCGGCGGCGGAACGCGATGCGGTGTTCCAGCGCTTTTATCGGGTGGATGAAGGCGACCAGCAAGGCGGGTTTGGGTTGGGTTTGTCGATCGTGGCGGCGATCATCAACCTGCATGGGTTCAAGCTGGAAGTCGGCACCAGCGAGCAAGGCGGCGCGCGCCTGGTGCTGGAGTGTCGCCAGCAGCTGATGCCCGAAGCCTGATCCATAAGCCAGTGAGGTCAAACTGTGGGAGGGGGGCTTGCCCCAATGCCAGTCAGTTAAGGAGGAACACTGTAACTGTGGTGAGCGGGCTTGCCCCGCGCTGGGCTGCGAAGCAGCCCCAATCAGGCTCCCTGTGTTCTGTCAGGTAAACCGCAGCGCCTGGTTTTGGGTCTGCTGCGCAGCCCAACGCGGGCGGTGCGACGATTCGACAAGCCCGCTCACCACAGGGCAACTCGCCAGTCTCTGAAAGTTGTGAAGATAGCTATCGCCCCTCCCACATTAGTCTTGCATTGCCGGGTAGAACGAATCAGGCCGGGAAGTTGGCGCGCAACGCCTCGACCCCGCCTTTGTACATCCCGGCAAACAGCTCTTCCACCGCCGCCTCCGTAGTACCCGCCGCGGGGGTAAACACACCGGACCAGGTCACTTTCGCCGACGAATCACTCAACGCCTCAACCTGCACGGTCGCAAGATAGGCACTCACCGGAAACGGCGACTCTTCAATGGTGTAGCTGTAAGTACGCCCGACGTTATCGAAGGTCTGCAAACGCTCGACGATCACCCCCCCATTGGCGGTCGTCAGATGGCGCACGCGGCCACCTTCACCGGGCTCGCTCTTGGCGATAAACGGAAGCCAGTCCGGCAGGCTGTTGAAGCCACCCACCAAGTGCCAGACCGTCTCGGCCGATACCGGGATTTCAATCACTGCAGATGCTGTTGGCACGCTAAATCTCCAAAAGTCGTAGGAAAACCTCGTGCACAGCCTGCCACGCCCCGGACTTCAATGCATCAATTCCCGCAAGCGATGCCACGCCATTCCCAACGCCAGCAGCGGCGAGCGCAACGCCTTGCCGCCGGGAAAGGTCATGTGCGGCACCTGGCTGAAAATATCCAGGCCCTGGCTGTGGCCCGCGTGTATGCCTTCGGCCAGCAGCCGCGCGCACCAGTGGGTCACGTTGAGCCCATGCCCGGAATAGCCCTGGGCGTAGAACACGTTCGGGTATTGCTTGAGCCGCCCGACCTGGGGGAAACGGTTGGCGGTGATGCCGATCCTGCCGCCCCACTGGAACGCGATGGCGGTGTCGGCCAATTGCGGGAACACCTTGAGCATCTTGGGCTGCATATAGGCCGCGATGTCTTTGGGATCGCGCCCCGAGTAATGGCAGGCGCCGCCGAACAACAGGCGACGGTCGGCGGACAACCGGTAGTAATCCAGGCCGACTTTCTGGTCGCACAGCGCCAGGTTCTGCGGGATCAACTGATTGGCCTGTGCAACCGACAGCGGTTCGGTGGCGATGATGTAGCTGCCCGCCGGCAGCACCTTGCCGCTCAGGCGCGGTTCCAGTTCCTCCAGGTGCGCATTGCAGGCCAATACCAGGCTGGCGGCCCGCACCGTGCCGCCAGCGCAACGCACCTGCACCGTGTCGCCGTGGATCAGTTCCAGCACTTCGGTGTGTTCAAAGATCCGCACCCCAAGGGACTCGGCCACCTGCGCCTCGCCGAGCACCAGGTTCAGCGGGTGCAGGTGCCCGGAGCCCATGTCCACCAAGGCGCCGGCATACTGCGTCGAATCCACTACGTCGCGGATGTCCTGCGGGCCCACCAGGCGGGTTTCATGCACATAACCCAGGCGCGCCAGGCTGTCCTGCTCGCCCTTGAACGCAGCGAACTGCGCCGGGGTGTTGGCCAGCTCGGCAAATCCCCAGCGCAAGTCGCAGTCGATCCCGTGCTCGCGAATGCGCTCGCCCACCAGGGCCACCGATTCGATCCCGGCCCGTTCCAGGTAACGCACGCCCTCCTCGCCCACGTACTTGGCGAACCCCGACACATCGTGGCCGATCCCGCGAATCAACTGCCCGCCATTGCGCCCGCTGGCGCCCCAGCCGATACGCCGGGCCTCCAGCAGGATCACCGAGAGCCCGCGCTGGGCCAGTTCGATAGCGGTGTTGACCCCGGTAAAACCAGCGCCGATCACACACACATCGGCGCTCAGGTCGGCGCCCAGTGCCGGGCGCTCCGGCATGGCATTCGCCGACGCAAGGTAGCAGGAACGGGCGTGGTCGCTGGATGGGATCATTTGTTGGTCTTCACTTTGCTCCAGGCGCGGGTCATCAGGCGCATGGTCGCCGGAGTCGGCGTGGTGGAAATATAGAGTTTATCGAGCACTTCCTGCGGCGGGTACACCTCGGGGTTATTCACCAGTTCAGGGTCCATAAAGGCCTTGGCGGCCGGGTTGGCATTGGCGTAACCGACCGAGGCGCTGACCTTGGCGATCACTTCAGGGTCGAGCAGGTAGTTGATGAAGGCATGGGCCTCTTTCGGGTGACTCGCATCGGCCGGGATCGCCAGCAGGTCGAACCACAGGTTGGAGCCTTCCTTGGGAATCGAGTAGGCGATATTCACGCCGTTCCTGGCTTCCTTGGCGCGGTTGGCGGCCTGGAATACATCACCGGAATAACCGAACGCCACGCAGATATCGCCGTTGGCCAGGTCCGAAATGTACTTGGAGGAATGGAAGTAGGTGATGTACGGCCGCAGCGTCAACAGCTTGGCCTCGGCCTGCTGGTAGTCCTCGGGGTTCTCACTGCGCGGGTCCTTGCCCATGTAGTTGAGGATCGCCGGGAACAGCTCATCCGCCGAGTCGAGGAAGGCCACGCCGCACTGGTTGAGCTTCTTGAGATTCTCCGGTTCGAACAGCACCGCCCAGGAATCGATATGATCGATACCCAACACCTGTTTGACCTTGTCGACGTTGTAGCCGATGCCGTTGGTACCCCACAGGTACGGCACCGAGTGCGCATTGCCCGGGTCGTTTTTCTCCAGCAGCTTGAGCAGCTTGGGGTCGAGGTTCTTGAAGTTGGGCAACTGCGAACGGTCGAGCTTGAGGAACGCGCCGGCCTTTACCTGGCGCGCCAGGAAGTGGTTGGAGGGCACCACCACGTCATAGCCGGTGCGACCGGCGAGCAACTTGCCCTCCAGGGTTTCGTTGGAATCGAACACGTCGTAGATCACCTTGATCCCGGTCTTGGCCTGGAAATCCGCCAGGGTGGTCTCGCCGATATAGTCGGTCCAGTTGTAGACGCTCACCGTCGGCGCGGCTTGGCCGGCACCGCTGAACGCGGCCACCAGGGCCAGCGGAAGAAGCTTGTTCACAAGACGCATATCGATACCCCTTTTGTGTTTTTTAGACGCTCAACAGCAGGAACTCACGCTCCCAGGAACTGATCACCCGCTTGAAATTCTCGTGCTCGGCGCGCTTGACCGCGACGTAGCCGCGCACGAACTTGTCGCCCAGGTACTGCTTGACCGTGTCGCAGTCCTCCATCCGCGCCAGGGCGTCTTCGAGGGTGAACGGCAGGCGCAGGTTGCGGCGCTCATAGGCGCGGCCTTCTACCGGGGCGCTGGGTTCGATCTGTTCGATCATCCCCAGGTAGCCACACAGCAGGCTGGCGGCAATGGCCAGGTAGGGATTGGCATCGGCGCCCGGCAGGCGGTTTTCCACGCGCATCGCATCCGGGCTCGAGGTGGGCACGCGCAGGCCGACGGTACGGTTTTCTTCGCCCCACTCCACATTGACCGGCGCCGAGGTGTCCGGCAGGAAGCGGCGGAACGAATTCACGTTGGGCGCGAACATCGGCAACAGCTTGGGGATGTACTTCTGCAGGCCGCCGATATGGTGCAGGAACAGCGGGCTCATGTTGCCGTCGGCGTCGACAAACACCGGCTTGCCTGTGGCGATCTCCACCACGCTCTGGTGCAGGTGCATGGCGCTGCCGGGCTCGTCGGCCACCGGCTTGGCCATGAAGGTGGCGGCCACATTGTGCTTGAGCGCGGCTTCGCGCAGGGTGCGTTTGAACACGGTGATCTGGTCGGCCAGGTCGAGGGCATCGCCGTGGCGGAAGTTGATTTCCATCTGCGCCGGGCCGTCTTCATGGATCAGCGTATCGAGGTCCAGGCCCTGGGCTTCGCACCAGTCGTAGACGTCTTCGAACAGCGGGTCGAACTCGTTGGCGGCATCGATGGAAAACGACTGGCGCCCGGTTTCGGCACGCCCGGAGCGGCCAATCGGGGTTTTCAGCGGCAGGTCCGGGTCTTCGCAGCGCTGGGTCAGGTAGAACTCCATTTCCGGCGCGACAATCGGCTGCCAGCCCCGGTCGGTGTAAAGCTGCAGGACTTTCTTCAGCACGTTGCGCGGCGACAGTTCGATGGGGTTACCATGCTTGTCGAAGGTGTCGTGGATCACAATCGCGGTGGGCTCGATGGCCCACGGCACCACGTAGGTCGCGTTGGCCACCGGGCGGCAGACCATATCGATGTCGGCCGGGTCCAGCAGGTCGTAGTAGATCTCGTCGTCGACAAAGTCCCCGGTTACCGTTTGCAGCAACACACTCTCCGGCAGGCGCATGCCTCGCTCATGCAGGAACTTGTTGGTGGGCGCAATCTTGCCGCGTGCGATGCCAGTCAAGTCACTGATCACGCATTCGACTTCGGTAATCTTGTGTTCTTTCAGCCAGGCGGACAGCTGATCGAAGGGGGCGTTCATAAGGACCTCATCATGGGGTGGGTGCTGCGCCGGCTTGTACTCGCGGCGCATTGAGGTCTATCTTGGGCCAGCCTTCACAGGCCATCTATCCACTTTGCACGCAGCACAACGCACCAATAGAGTGCGCACGGATCACCCATGACCCAGGCAACCGCTTTGCGCGTACAGGCCTTCACCACCGCTGATGTGGCCGCCCAATGCCGTGCGACACCCGGTTGGGTGCAGCAGTACCAGCAGATGTCCCCGGGGCATTTTGCCGGGCGCGTCCGCTACCTCGACCTGCACGGTGTGCAGGTGTACGAAGAGAGCATGAACACCCGTGTGGAGCAGCACTTCAACGCACCGCCGGGCGCGCTGGCGTTCTGTTTCGATGGCAGCGACAACGCGCTGTATCTGCTCAATGGCGAAAGCCGCAACACCTGGATCACCCCGGAAAACTACCGCGAAGTGGCGGTGGTGTTCGGGCCGCAATTCGTGCAGCGCCACGGCCTGGATGTGGAGACGCTGGAAGGCCTGTTCATGGCGCCGCTGACCTGCCAGCAGAACGCGCTGTTCAGCCGCTGGCTGAGTGGCACCCTGACGCGCTTGTCCACGGTCATCGACCCCGTTTCCCTCACTCAGCAACTGCTCGACGACTGCCTGTTCATCCTCGACAACGCCTGCGTGTGCCTGGATCGCAGCTCATTGCAAAAGCGCAGTGAAGAACGCCGGTTGATGGCGCGCATAGGCGAGTGGGCGGCGGATGCGCCGGACGAAAACGTCAACCTGTTGGAACTGGCGCGGATTGCCGGCGTACCGCTGCGCCAGTTGCAACAAGGGTTCAAGACCTACACCGGGATGAGCCCGGCGCAGTGGTTGCGCCTGCGCCGGTTGAACGGGGCACGGCGGGAATTGTTGAGCGGTGCCGGAACGACCGTGGCCGAGGTGGCGATGAATTGGTCGTTCTGGCATTTGGGGCGGTTCTCTAACAGCTATCGAGCGTTGTTCAAAGAGCTGCCGAGCGAAACCCTCAAGCACTTACTTTGAAATGCATCTGAAAATGTGGGAGGGGGCTACACCCCGATGGCGATGGGTCAGTCAACATCTCTGTATCTGAACTACCGCAATCGGGGGTAAGCCCCCTCCCACATTGAATTGCATTTCAAGGTTGGGATTTTAGGAAGGTTGAGATTAGTTGGTTAACCCGCTCCGCCGCCTCCAACTGCACCATATGCCCCTGCCCCGGCAGAATCTCCACCTGGGCCTCCAGCCCCTGGGCATGGCCGGCCGGGATGATTGCATCGTCACTGCCCCAGATCACCAGGCTCGGTTGCTCCCCCACTACGTTGCGCAAATCCAGGCGCTGGCGCCCATCCTCAAACAACTGGGCATTGAGCTGACGAAGCGCCTGGTCCACCCCTTCCAACCGCTTGAACTTGAGCATGTCCTCCAGCATCTGCCGCGTCACCAGCGCCGGGTCGCTGAACAGTTGCATCAGTTGCGGCTTGAGCGCGTTACGGTTATTGGCTTCGGTGAAACCTTGCAAGTAATCGCCATTGATGTCCGCACCCAGCCCGGCGCTGGCGATCAGGGTCAGTGAGGCAACGCGCGCCGGCGCCTGGCCGGCAAGCGTCAGGCTGACCAAGCCGCCCATGGAGTGCCCGGCCAGGTGCACGCGCTCGAGCTTGAGGTGATCGAGCAAGGCCAGCACGGCCTGGCTCAGCTCTTCGGCGTCACCGGTTTGCAGATGCTTGCCCGACTCGCCATGCCCCGGCAAATCCACGGCGATCACCCGGCGCTCGGCGGCCAGGGCCGGTTGGTTGAACAGCCAGTTGTTCAAGTCGCCGCCAAAGCCATGCACCAGCACCAGCGGCGTACCGCCGTCGCCCAGGTCGAGATAGCGCAGCAAGCGCCCGCCCACCTCGACCTTCTGCGCACTCGGCCCGGTGGCTTCGGCTTCGGCGCTGCTTGAGACGAACCCGGCGTTGAAGCTTTCGATCACCGCATCGATCTCCGCCTCGCTGGCCTCACCTTCCACCACGATCCCCAGCAGCGCACCCACCGGCAAGGTCTCGTCGCTCAGCGCCAGCACGCGGCGCAGCACACCACTGAACGGCGCCTCGACACTGCTGGAGATCTTGTCGGTCTCGACGTCCAGCACTTCCTCGCCCTTCTCCACCCGGTCGCCGGGCTGCTTGAGCCAGACGTCGATGCGGCCTTCGGTCATCGACAGCCCCCACTTGGGCATGGTCAAGGTATGGATCATGCGGCGTTCCTCTTGTCGGCGATCTTCAGCACGGCGGCCTCGATCTTCGCGGCGTTGGGGATGTACAGGTCTTCCAGCGCATCGGAAAACGGCACCGGCGTGTGCGGCGCGGTGACCATCTCGATCGGCGCACGCAGGAACGAGAAGCCCTGCTGGGCCACCAACGCACTGATGTCGGTGGCGATGGAACAGCGCGGGTTGGACTCGTCGATCACCACCAGGCGCCCGGTTTTCTCCACGCTCTCGAGGATGCTGTCTTCGTCCAGCGGGCTGGTGGTGCGCAGGTCCAGCACTTCGCAGTCGATGCCCTGGCGTGCCAGGTTGGCGGCGGCTTCCAGGGCGATATGCACCATGCGGCCGTAGGTCACCAGGGTCACGTCGCGGCCTTCGCGCACAAAGTTGGCTTCGCCGAACGGCACGGTGTACAGCTCTTCCGGCACCTCACCTTGGAGGCTGTAGAGCATCTTGTGTTCGAGGAAGATCACCGGGTCGTTGTCGCGGATCGCCTGGATCAGCATGCCCTTGGCGTCATACGGCGTGGCCGGGCACACCACCTTGAGGCCGGGAATGTGCGTCCACATCGAGGTGAGCATCTGCGAATGCTGGGCGGCGGCGCGCAGGCCGGCACCGTACATGGCGCGCACCACCAGCGGCGTGGTGGTCTTGCCGCCGAACATGTAGCGAAACTTGGCGGCCTGGTTGAGCAACTGGTCGAGGCAGCAGCCGATAAAGTCGACGAACATCAATTCGCACACCGGGCGCATGCCACGGGTGGCGGCGCCGACGGCCATGCCGACGTAGCCGACTTCGGACAACGGCGCATCGAGTACGCGGTCCGGAAACTCCGGGTACAGGCCCTTGGTCACGCCGAGCACACCGCCCCAGGCGTCCTGCTCGCCGGGGGAACCGGTGCCGCCGGAGACGTCCTGGCCGATAATGAACACGCTCTGGTCGCGGCGCATTTCCTGGGCCAGGGCTTCGTTGATTGCCTGCTGATAGCTGATTTTGCGAGCCATGAAATTCTCTCCGAGTCTTGTAGTTATTAGCGGTAGGCGACGTAGACATCACTGAGCAGGTCGGCGGCCTGGGGCTTGGGATCGGACTTGGCCAGGCGCACGGCGTCGTCGATCAACTGCGCGACCTCGCCGTCGATACGTTCGAATTGGGCCGCGTCAAGCCAGCCTTCGGCATTGCAGCGCTGGCGGAACAGTGCGAGGCAGTCGTGGGATTCGCGCAGGTTCTTCACCTCGTCCGGGCCACGATAGGTTTGTGCATCGCCTTCGAAGTGGCCGTAGAAGCGACTCAGCTTGACTTCCACCAAGGTCGGCCCGTCGCCTTTGCGTGCACGCTCCACGGCCACGCCCAACGCCGCGTGTACGGCAAAGAAGTCATTGCCATCGACAATCACCCCCGGCATGCCGAAGCCCACCGCCCGCTCGGCAATGTCCTTGCACGCCACCGACCAGCCGGAACCGGTGGCCTCGGCATAGCCGTTGTTCTCGGCAACGAACAGGCACGGCAGTTTCATGATCGACGCCAGGTTCATCGCCTCGAACACCGCGCCCTCGTTGGAGCCGCCGTCGCCGAAAAATGCGACCGCCACGCCCTGGCTGCCCTTGAGCTTGGAGGCCAGCGCGGCGCCCGCCGCCAACGGCGCACCCGCCCCGACAATGCCGTTGGCGCCGAGCATGCCCTTCTCCTGGTCGGCGATGTGCATGGAGCCGCCCTTGCCTCCGCACACGCCGGTTTTCTTGCCGTAGATCTCGGCCATCATGCCGAACACATCCACGCCCTTGGCGATGCAATGGCCATGGCCACGGTGGTTTGAGGCGATGCAATCTTCATCGTTGAGGTGGGCCATGACCCCCGCTGCGCTGGCTTCCTGGCCGGCATACAGGTGCACGAAACCGGGGATCTCGCCGGTGGCGAATTCCACATGCAGGCGTTCTTCGAAATCACGGATGGTGCGCATCACGGTGTAGGCATGCAGCAATTGATCGGTGGACAGGTGGGTGGACATCTTGTTGTTCTCCAGGTTGTCTCGACACACAAAAGGCTGGCTGCGGCCAGCTGCAAGCGGTTCAGCACAGCCTGTGCCAAGGTGCGATGAAACCTGGCAAAGCCTTGATCCAGAGCAGTGCCGTGCGGTTGTGCCGGGACGGTATGCCTGTGCAGAATGAGACGGTGCATTGCACTGTGCAGGCGGCGTCTCGGCCGGAATGAGACGCCGCGTCTCACGCGGGGCTGTTGGTCAGGTCGCCCTTGTCCCCTCGCGCCCACGGGCGCTTAATGGCGGGCATAACAACAAAGATCGAGAACCGGAGGCCTTATGCTCGCCGCGAACTCCAGGGAGCACGTCGACTGCGTCAGTCGCGTGGTCCGCAATGCCGATCGCCTGCCCCAGGCGCCGGTGCCGTCGCTGATTTTCGATTCATGGCGGCGTTCCATTGAACAACACCACCTCGACCCCGGCTCGCTGCAGGGGCCACGCATCCTTACCGAACCCTTGCTCAAGGAATGCCGCGAACGCGCCGAGCTGTTCATGCGCATCGCCGGCGAGGAAGTCGGGCAACTGCACCACCGGGTGCGCCACGCCGACTACTGCGTGATGCTCACCGACGCCCAGGGCCAGACCATCGACCACCGCGTCGACACCACCATTCGCAGCGACTGCCGCAAAGCCGGCCTGTACCTCGGCACCTGCTGGTCGGAAGCCGAGGAAGGCACCTGCGGCGTGGCCACGGTGCTGACCAGCAAGGCCGCAGTGACCGTGCACAAGCGCGACCACTTCCGCGCCGCCTTCATCAGTTTGACCTGCTCCGCCGCGCCGATCTTCGACTCCCAGGGCAACCTGCTGGGGGTGATGGATGCCTCGGCGCTCAAATCCCCGGATGACCGGCGCAGCCAGCACCTGGTGCGGCAGATGGTGGCCCAGAGTGCCCTGGCCATCGAAAACGCCTTCTTTATGCACAGCGCCCGCGAGCACTGGGTGCTCCAGGCCCACAGCACACCGGGCTACGTGGACAGCCAGCCCGACCTGCTGCTGGCCTGGGACCAGGACGGGCGCCTGCACGCGCTGAATAGCAAGGCGCGCCAGGCACTGCGCCGGCGTTTCGGCCAGGTGCCGGAGCATATCGGCGAAGTGTTCGACCTGGATGCGTTGCGCTCGGCCACCGATCAATCAACCCAACACCTGCAATGGCTGGGCGAGCCTGGCATGCTGCACGTGCGGGTCAACGCGCCGCGCCGCAAACCGTCACGGCCCGTTGCGCACACCCAGGTCGACCCACGGGTGGAAGAACACCTGCGCCTGGCCGTACGCGTCAAGGACCGCAACCTGCCGGTGCTGGTGCAGGGGGAAACCGGCGCCGGCAAGGAAGTGTTCGCCCGCCAGCTGCACGAACGCAGCGCCCGGCGAACAGGGCCCTTTGTGGCGGTGAACTGCGCGGCGATCCCCGAGAACCTGATTGAAAGCGAGCTGTTCGGCTACGTGGCCGGGGCCTTTACCGGTGCGTCCAGCAAAGGCATGCCGGGGCTGTTGGTGCAGGCCGATGGCGGCACCCTGTTCCTCGATGAAATCGGCGATATGCCGCTGGCGTTGCAGACGCGCCTGCTGCGGGTGATGGCCGAGGGTGAAGTCGCGCCCCTGGGCGGGGCCAAGACCCGCACGGTAGACATTCAGGTGATCTGCGCCAGCCACCGCGACCTGGCCGTGCTGGTCGGCGACGGGCGCTTTCGCGAAGACCTGTACTTCCGCCTCGGCTGCGCACGCTTCTACCTGCCGCCGCTGCGCGAGCGCAGTGACAAACTGGCATTGATCAACCGGCTGGTGGAGCAGCAAGCACGCGGCAGCGGCGTCTCGGTCGGCATCGGCCAAGCCGCGCTGGAACGCCTGCTGGGCTATGCCTGGCCGGGCAATGTGCGCCAGCTGCACCACGCGCTGGCGTATGCCTGTGCGGTATGTGAAGGCGGCACCATCCAATTGGCGGACTTGCCGGTGGAAGTGCGTGGGGAGCAGGTTTCGTCAGCCGCGGAACCTAGCGTGAGCCCGGAACGCCAGGTGGTACTGGACGCGTTGATCCGGCATCGCTGGAAGCCGTTGCCGACGGCGCAGGCGTTGGGCATTTCCCGAGCCACCCTCTACCGCCGAGTCAACCAACTGGGCATCGACATGCCCGGCAAGCACTGACACAACGGGGGTCAACAATGTGGGAGGTGCTTGCCCCCTCCCACATTTAATACCGTCGGCCTTGGGAGATCAGCGGTAAACCAGCCCGCCATCGATCAACGGCGCCTGCCCGGTCATGTAATCCGCGTCCGGTCCCGCCAGGTAGGCCACCAACCCCGCCACATCCTCCGGCGTTTGCGCACGGCCCAAGGCAATCCCATCCACGTACTTCTTATACGTCGCACCCACTTCAGCCCCGGTAATCTCGGCCATGCGCTTGTCGATCTCCACCCACATATCGGTGCCCACTACGCCCGGGCAGTAGGCGTTGACCGTGATCCCGGCGCTCGCCAGTTCCTTGGCCGCCGCCTGGGTCAAGGCGCGCACGGCGAACTTGGTGGCCGAGTACACGCCCAGCAGCGCGAAGCCTTCGTGGCCGGCGATGGAGCAGGCATTGATGATCTTGCCCTTCTGTTTGAGCGCCTTGAATTTCCTGCCGGCAGCCTGGATGCCCCACAACACGCCCTGCACGTTGATGCCCAGGGTGCGCTCGACCTGTTCCGGGCTGACGTCCAGCAGCGCGTCGATCTGCGCGACCCCGGCGTTGTTGACGATAATGTCGAAGCCGCCAAGGGTCTGGTGCGCATGCTCGACCGCTGCCACCACCTGGTCGCGCTTGGACACGTCGGCGATAAACACCGAGGCCTTGCGCCCCAGGGCCACGACTTCGGCGGCCACGGCTTCGAGCTTGGCGCCATTGATGTCGACCAGGGCGATGTCGGCACCGTCCTGTGCCAGGCGCAGGGCGATGGCCCGACCAATGCCCTGCCCGGCGCCAGTCACCAGCGCAACTTTTCCAGCGATACTCATGATGATCTCCTGCAAGGGTTAGAGAAGCCCTGTCTATCGCAGGTGGGCACGCAGGCTGTCGAGAGGCACGTCATTCAGTGGGCGGACTGAGACGGGACGTCTCACTTGTAAAACCGGGCCGTTATGCCTAGCTTATGCGCCCCCCGCCCTGCGCTTTAAGGCCCTCCCCCATGGTTTTGCGTTTTCGTCCTGTCGTCAGTACACGTTTCGCCCTCGGCCTGCTGCTCAGCGGCGGGATCGGCAACAGTTGGGCGGCACAACTCGAGCTGCCGGCGGTGCAGGTCCAGGGCGAGGACGCGTCAGGCTATCGCGCAGACACCGCCTCGGTCGGCGGCTTCAACGAGGCGCCGCTGCTGGACACCCCGGCCTCGATCACAGTGATCAATGCCGCGTTGATCAAGGACCAGCAAGCGCGCCTGCTCAGTGAGGTGCTGCGCAACGACGCCTCGGTGGGCGACAGCTACGCCCCCATCGGCTACTACGAGAATTTCGTGGTGCGCGGTTTCTCGCTGAATGCGGCGAGCAGCTACAAGATCAACGGGCGCACCATCACCGGCGAGCAGAACGTCGCCCTGGAAAACAAGCAGCAGGTGGAAGTGCTCAAGGGCCTGGCCGGTTTGCAGAGCGGGATTTCCGAACCCAGCGGCGTGATCAACTACGTGACCAAGCGCCCGGAAGATGTGCGCTCGGTGACGGTGTCCACCGATGACCGCGGCAGTGGCTATATCGCCACCGATGTGGGTGGCTGGTTTGGCAGCGAGCAGCAATTCGGCCTGCGCGCCAACGTCGCCCATGAAGACCTTAATTCCTATGTGGAGCACGCCAACGGCCAGCGCGACTTCGTGTCCCTGGCCTTCGACTGGAACATCAGCCCCGACGCGGTGCTGCAACTGGACGCGGAATACCAGAACAAGCAACAGCGCTCGGTACCGGGCTACCAGTTGCTGGGCGGCACCGAGGTGCCCCACGACGCCTCGCCGAAAAAACTGCTGGGCCACCAGAGCGGCTCCAGGCAGGTCGGCATCGATTCGCTGAACCTCAACGGCACCTTCGAATACCGCTTCAGCGACCAGTGGAAAGGCAGCGTCAGCGCCGCGCGCAGCAAGGTGGTGATCGATGACTACAGTTCGTTTGCCTGGGGCGGCGACACCAACGGTGTCGGCAACCACTTTACGCCCGCAGGCAACTACGACGTCTACGACTACCGCAGCCCCGACGATACCCGCCGTGACGATGAAGTCCAGGCGGCGATGACCGGCCTGTTCGACACCGCCGGCATCGGCCATGAACTGACCTTCGGCACCAGCGCGTTTCGCCGGGTGATCGACAAGCGCAAGTCCGTCAACGAGTACATCGGCACGGCCAATATCGACGCTGACGCGCCGACGTTCACGCCCACCGACAAGCCGTTGAACGACAGCCATCGCACCCTCGACAGCCGCCAGTACGGCCTGTTCGTCACCGACCGCATCCGCTTCAACGAGCAATGGCAAACCATCCTCGGTGGCCGCGAAGTGCGCCTGGATGAAAAAGCCTTCGACGGTGTCACTGGCAACCAGGCCCGCCATACCCAGCAATACGTGTTTCTGCCCCAGGCGGCATTGATCTACAAACCCGTAGAAAATATCTCGTTGTACACCAGTTACAGCAAAGGCCTGTCCCTGGGCGGCACTGCGCCGTGGTTTGCCAGCAACGCCGATGAAACCCTGGCCCCTACCACCTCGCGGCAAATCGAGGCCGGGGTGAAATACGACTGGCGCCGCATCAGCTTCGCCGCCGCTGTGTTCCAGACACGCCAGGCCTACCAGTACGCCAGGCCGGATGGCGCCGCTACCTTTACCTATGTGCAACAGGGCGAGCAGAAGAACACCGGCGTGGAGTTGTCGGCCAACGGCTGGGCCACCGACCGCCTGCAGATTTCCACCAGCGTGGCGGCGATTCGTGCACGGGTAAGCGGCAGCGGCACACCGGAATACGAAGACCACCAGGCGATCAACGTGCCCAAGCTGCGCGCCAGTGTGTACGCCGATTATGCGTTGCCGTGGGTCAATGGCCTGGCGGTGCTCGGCGGCGTGCAATACAGCGCCAAGAAGTACGCCAACCGCAGCGGCAATGTGGAGGTGGGGGATTATGCGGTGGTCAACGTCGGCAGCCGCTACACCACCAAGGTCGACGGCTACGAGACGGTGCTGCGCCTGAGCGTCGACAACCTGTTCGACAAGCGCTACTGGCGCGACGCGGGCGAGTACATGGGCGATGACTATCTGTTCATGGGCGCGCCACTGACGGCGCGCCTGAGTGCTTCGGTGAACTTCTGACACTTACTGCTGTGGCGAGCGGGCTTGGCGAATCGTCGCACCGCCCGCGTTGGGGTGCGAAGCGCCCCTGATGAAGACGAATGGGGTATATCAGGCACTCCTCTGCGCCTGGTTTTGGGGCTGCTGCGCAGCCCAGCGCGGGACAAGCCCGCTCACCACAAAAGAGCCGTCTTCAACCGCCTTATTCAGGCATCTTGCGAAACCCCACCGCGAGGCGGTTCCAGCTGTTGATGGTGGCGATGGCCACGCTCAGGTCCACTTGCTCCTGGGGGCTGAACTCGGCGGCGAGCGCCGTGAAGTCTGCGTCCGGGGCGTGGGTCTGGCTCAACAGCGTCAGGCTCTCGGCCCAGGCCAATGCCGCACGTTCACGCGGGGTGAAGAACGGCGTTTCACGCCAGGCCGACAGGGTGTACAAACGGCGCTCGGTCTCGCCGCCCTTGCGCGCATCGGCGGTGTGCATGTCCAGGCAAAAGGCACAGCCGTTGATCTGAGAGACCCGCAGGCGGATCAGTTCCAGCAATGGCAGCTCGATGGAGAGTTTGCCGACGGCGGCTTCCAGGGCGAGCATGGCTTTCATGGCGTCTGGGGAAGCAGTGTAGAAATCGGTACGGGCTTGCATGCGGAACTCCGGAACGGTGGGAAGTGGTGGCTAGGTTAGCCACCGGGCCGTAGGGGAGAAATAGCCAATTGCGGGGAAGAACAGGTGACCAATGGAGCGGTGTGCGATCAACCCGGCAATGGAATCACCCGCAACGGTCGCACCGACTTATAGGAAAAACTCGAATAAATCTCCTTGACGCACGGCAGCGTCTGCAACACCTCCCGCGCAAACTCGCCGAACGACTCCAGATCCCTGGCCACCACTTCGAGCAAAAAGTCATAGCGTCCCGACACGTTATGACAGGCCACGATTTCCGGAATATCCAACAGGCGTTGCTCGAACGCCCGGGCGATTTCCTGGGTGTGGCTCTCCATCATGATGCTGACAAACGCCGTCACCCCGTACCCCAGCGCCTTGGGCGAGAGGATCGCCTGGTAGCCGCTGATCACCCCGCTTTCCTCCAGGTTCCTGACCCGTCGCCAGCACGGTGAAGTGGTCAGGGACACGCGCTCGGCCAGCTCGGCCACGGTTAAACGGGCATTGCCTTGCAGGGCGTTTAATAACGCCTTGTCGGTGCGATCCAGCGTGATGGGCATGACGTGCCTCTGTTTATTGTTTTTAGCGAGTTTTCATCCCAGGACAAGGGATTTCTCGGCAAAGTTTGGAAAATCCAGCCGTGATTATAAGCATAGCATTGTAGGAAATAAGGAGCGCCCGACATGAACACTAAACACAATGCATTCGGCTTTTCCACCCGTGCCATCCACCACGGCTACGACCCCAAGGACCACCACGGCGCGCTCGTGCCGCCGATCTACCTGTCGGCCACGTTTGCCTTTCCCACTGCCGAATACGGCGCCGCCTGTTTTGCCGGTGAGGCCGGCGGCCATTTCTATACGCGCATTTCCAACCCGACCCTGGCGCTGCTGGAGTCCCGCATGGCCAGCCTGGAAAACGGCGAAGCGGCGGTGGCGTTCAGTTCGGGCATGGGCGCGATTGCCGCGACGTTCTGGACCCTGCTGCGCCCAGGCGATGAGGTGATCGTCAGCCAGACGCTCTACGGCTGCACCTTCGCCCTGCTGCATCACGGTATCGGCGAATTCGGCATCAAGGTGCGTCACGTGGACCTCACCGACCTGGCGGCCCTGCAAGCGGCACTCAGCCCCGCCACCCGCATGGTCTACTGCGAAACCCCGGCCAACCCCACCCTGCAACTGGTGGACATCGCCGCCGTGGCCGCCCTCGCCCATCAACAACCGAACGTTACCGTGGTGGTCGATAACACCTACTGCACGCCGTACCTGCAACGGCCCCTGGAACTGGGCGCCGATGTGGTGGTGCACTCGGCCACCAAGTACCTCAGCGGCCATGGCGACATCACCGCCGGCATTGCCGTGAGCAACCAGGCCCTGGCCCAGCGCATTCGCCTGAAAGGCCTCAAGGACTTGACCGGTGCGGTGATGTCGCCCCAGGACGCCTCCCTGTTGATGCGCGGCCTCAAGACCCTGGCCCTGCGCATGGACCGCCATTGCAGCAACGCCCAGGCCGTGGCCGAAGCCCTGCAGGCGCATCCGGCCGTGGAGTGGGTGACGTATCCGGGGCTGCGCAGCTTCGCGCAATACGAATTGGCGGCGCGGCAGATGAGCCAGGCCGGTGGCATGATCGCCTTCGAACTCAAGGGCGGTATCGACACCGGTCGACGCTTCATGAATGCCCTCAAGCTGTTCACCCGCGCGGTCAGCCTGGGCGACGCCGAGTCACTGGCCCAGCACCCGGCGAGCATGACCCATAGCACCTACACCCCTGAAGAACGCGCGCATCACGGTATCAGCGAAGGCCTGGTGCGTTTATCGGTGGGGCTTGAGGACGTCGCCGACCTGTTGGCGGACGTGCAGCAGGCGCTGGCCAAGTGCACCCGCACCGTGCCACGCCAAACGCTCAAGCCTCTCGCGCCTTCACCTTCAAATGCCGCGCATACCAAGGCCGCTTCGGCACGCGCTTGAACAGGCCCTGCAACAGGTGCTCGTCCTCGCCAAAGGTAATGCGCAAGGCGAGCTTCATGGTCTCCGGGTCCATCTCCATCGACCGGCCCATCTGCAACCCCGGGGTGGTGCTGCAACCGTGGGTGTCCGGGCCCAGCCACGGGTCGCCGACTTCGACCCAGCGTCCCGCTGCGAACCAGGCCACGCCGTTGACGTCCAGGCGCCTGACTTCGCCGGGGTTGAAGCGTTCGTGGGCGCGGTACCAGTCTTCGATACGGTCGTCGATCCAGCCGTGGAAGTGCCAGAACACCGGGTTCACATGGGATGAAAACGGGTCGCCGAGAAAGTCGTTTTCCGCCGCATACCAACGCGCAGCAAAGTCTGCCGGGTCGCGGGCCAGGGGTACCGGCGCGCCGTTGGACGGGTCGCGGGGCACCGAGGCCCAGCGCATGTGCAGCCAGTCGTGCAGGCCCAGTTCCATTTCGGAGCCGAGTTGGCCCAAGGTCAGTTTGGCCAGGTAGCGCGGGTCGCGGTACTGCGATTCCCAGACCTGGAAGTTGCTGTGGTAGGTCTCGGCGGCCTTGATGTCGCTGACCCACTGGGTGTATTCGCTGTCGTCCGGGGCTGACCAGGTGGGCGGCAGCGCGAAGCCGTCGTGGTTGTCGAAGTAACGCAGGAAACCCAAGCGGTCGCGCTCCAGCGCCGGTTGCGGTTCGGGGAATACAGGCCACGAGGGCAGATCCTGCATGGAACGCGCGGTGCCGAGCATATGCCGGTGCATGAAGAAGAAATCGATGCCCGAGCCGTTGCGGTCTTTGTGTTTGCCACGGGCGTCACGCTCCTTGCCGCGCGGGCCGGGTTGCCAGCCGATGCCGCGCAGGGCGTCGCGTTTTTCTTCGGAGAGTTTGTGCCATTGGTCACGGGTGGCGTGCCACAGCTGGTGAAACAGGCGGTGCTCCGGAGCAATCAGCCAGGCCAGCAGGGTCGGGTTAAGGCCGATGCGTTGGCGGGCTTCGGGAAACAGCTGTTTGTGGGCGATAAAGCGGTTGTCACGTTCGGTCAAGGCCAGGGGCCGATCCAGGTCGAGGATGTGCCCGCTGAGGGTGCCGCTGCCGGCGTTGGCGAAGTCGGCCCAGACTTCATCGAGGGTCATCTTGAACTCATAGGCGGGCCTGCCGTCGAGGGCATCGCGGTCGATCAGGCGCCAGTAGAGCAAGGCGCCCTCGCCCGTCAGCAGGTCACCGAGCACGCGGTAGCGCGGTTCGCCTTCGCCGCGCAGGTTGGCAGCGGTGTCCAGGTAGCCGCGCAGGCCACGGCCACGGGGGGCGATGTCGAGCAGCAGTTCCAGGCCTTGCAGCGGCAGGCCCTTGAGGCCGGCGTCGCGGCCTTCCAGGCGCAGGCTCCACACCCCGCGCAAGGTGTTGGCCAGGTGCTGCCCGGCGGTGTCGGCCAGGTCCACGGTGGCTTCGCCGGGAGTGATGGGCAATTCTTCTTCGCGCGTCAACTCGCGATGGGCATAGAAGGCGGCAGGCACAGCCGCGCCGGTCAGCGCCAGGCCTGCGATGAACCCACGTCGAGAGATGGTCATTGTCTACCTTAGGAAACGGCTTTATCAGAGCTAGAACGTTTGCAGGCCGGGGAAATTTACCGCCCTGCCCGTGCCGCCTAAATTTCCCCGCGCACCACTCGTTCTTCCCTGATAGCGAAGGCCTCAACTGACTGAGATGGCAATGACAAAACCACGTTCGAAAAAGGCGCTGTACATCGGCTTGCCGCTGGCACTGGCCATCGGTGCCGGCGCAGGCTTCCTGGCCTGGGATCATTGGTTCAAGGGCAATGCCGGCTACCCATTGGCCGTGATCAAGCAGGCCAATGAACTGCAGGACCGCTTGCTGTCGTTCGACAGCCATATCACCGTTCCCATGGATTTTGGCACCGCCGGCAACGAGGCGGACAAGGACGGCAGCGGCCAGTTCGACCTGGCCAAGGCGGCACGCGGTCGCTTGTCCGGCGCAGCCCTGACGATCTTCGGCTGGCCGGAAATCTGGAATGGCCCCAACGCCCCGCACAAGCCTACTGACGGCTTTGTCGAGGAAGCCCGCCACGAGCAGGAGGTGCGCTACAAGATCATCTCCGGCATGGTGCGTGACTTTCCCAATCAAGTCGGCATCGCCTATACCCCGGATGACTTTCGACGCCTCCATGGCGAAGGCAAGTTCGCGATCTTTATCAGCATGCTCAACGCCTACCCGCTGGGCAATGACCTGAATCAGCTGGACCTGTGGGCCGCCCGGGGCATGCGCATGTTCGGTTTCAGTTATATCGGCAATAACGCCTGGTCCGACTCATCGCGCCCACTGCCGTTTTTCAATGATTCCGTCGATGCGCTCGAAGGCCTGTCGGACATCGGCAAGCAAGCGGTGCAGCGCCTCAATGACCTGGGGGTGATCATTGACGTGTCGCAGATGTCGACCAAGGCCCTGGAGCAAGTCGCGCAGCTGAGTCGCACGCCGATGGTGGCGTCCCACTCGGCACCGCGCGCGTCGGTGGACATCCCGCGCAACCTCAGCGACAAGGAACTGCAACTGATCAAGAACAGTGGCGGCGTGGTGCAGGTGGTGGGCTTCCCGGCCTACATACGCCCCCTGAGCCAGCCGACCCAGGACAAACTCAACACCCTGCGCGCGCGTTTCGACCTGCCGCCGCTGCCCAACCTGGCCATGGCCCTGATGCCGGGGGACGCGATCATCGCGGCATGGCCGGAGCAGAAGTTCGGCCAGTACGCCCAAGGGCTGTACGGGATTCTTGAGGAGGAACCCAAGGCCACGCTCAAGGACTGGGGCGACGCCGTCGACTACACCGTGCGCAAGATCGGGATCGATCACGTCGGCATCGCTTCGGACTTCAACGACGGCGGCGGCATCGACGGCTGGAACAACGTCGGCGAAATCCGCAACGTCACCGCCGAACTGATCCAGCGCGGCTACTCCGAAGCCGACATCGCCAAGCTGTGGGGAGGTAACTTCCTGCGGGCCTGGGACCAGGTACAAAAAGCCGCCAAACCCTTGGCCAACCGCTAATCACCTAGAAGCAAGTCCATGACTGACCGCCGTACGTTTCTCAAGCAGGCCGGGATATTCGCCGCCAGCCTGCCATTGGGCGCTGCACTCATCCCGCAGGCACTGGCTGCCACCACCACGGATGCCCCATGGACGGTGTTCAAGCAGCTGTTCAACCAGGACCCGGATTACCTGCACTTCTCCAACTTCCTGGTGGCCTCGCACCCCAGGCCGGTACGCGAGGCCATCGAGCGTTACCGCGCCCAGATCGACCGCAACCCAGGGCTCGCCATGGACTGGGACCTGGAGGAAACCTGGAAGCGCGAAGGCCAGGTACGCGAATGGGCCGGCCGCTACCTCAAGGCCACCCCGGCGCAGATCGCCCTGACCGGCAGCACCTCCGAAGGCCTGGCGATGATCTATGGCGGCATCAAGGTGCGCCCGGACCAGGAAATCCTCACCACCGTGCATGAGCATTACGCGACCCAGAACGTGCTGGATTTTCGCGTGCTCAAGGAAGGCACCCAGGTTCGCCGGATCAAGCTGTTCGAGCGGGCCAGCCAGGTTTCTGCCGACGAGGTGCTGGCCAATATCCAGCGTAATATCCGCCCCAACACCCGCGTGCTGGGCATGACCTGGGTACAGTCCGGCAGCGGCGTAAAACTGCCCATCGGCGAGATCGGCAAGCTGGTGGCGGCGCACAACCGCAACCGCGATGACAAGGACCGCCTCCTCTATGTGGTGGATGGCGTGCATGGTTTCGGCGTGGAAAACCTCGACTTCCCAGACATGCATTGCGACTTCTTTATCGCCGGCACCCATAAATGGATGTTCGGTCCGCGCGGTACCGGGCTGGTGTGTGCGCGCAACCCTGAAAACACCTACGTCACGCCCATGATGCCGACCTTCTCCGAAGACAAGGACTTCGCCACCATCATGACCCCCGGCGGCTATCACGCTTTCGAGCATCGCTGGGCGGCGGATGAGGCCTTCAAGCTGCACCTGCAACTGGGCAAGGCGCCGGTCCAGGCGCGCATCCATGGACTTAACGCCGAACTCAAGGAGCAATTGCTGGCGCACCCGCAGATCGAACTGGTCACGCCGCGCAGCCCAGAACTGTCTGCCGGCTTTACCTTCTTCCGGGTCAAGGGCCAGGACAGTGATCGGGTGGCAGCCTACATGCAGAAGAACCGCGTGGTGATCGACGCGGTGGACCGCGACGTCGGCCCGGTGATCCGCACGGCGCCCGGCCTGCTCAACAACTCCGACGAAATCCAGCGTTTCATGACCCTGCTCAGCCAGCGGTTGTGACGCGCCTTTTTCCCTTTGCACGAGAGGCCCCTATGACGCCACTGCGACTCAACCCCCTGACGACCCTGGCAATGACCGCCCTGTGCGGCGCGCTGCTGCCGGGCCTGGCCCAGGCTGCCGCGCCGCAACCGGGCAAAGTGTTCAAGGACTGCAAGGACTGTCCGGAAATGGTGGTACTGCCCGCCGGCACCTTCACCATGGGGACGCCGGAAGACGAAGTCGGCCGTGAGCCGGACGAAGGCCCGATGCATGACGTGACCTTCGCCAAGCCGTTCGCCATGAGCCGCTTCCACATCACCGCCGGCGAATGGGACAGCTATATCCGCCAGACCGGAGTGAAGATCGCCGACGGCGACACCCGCCCCGGCCGCGAATGCATCGCCAGCAAGCCACGCTATCCCCAGGGCCCGCGCCAGCCGGCGGTGTGCATGGACATGGACGACATCAAGCACTATGTGGCCTGGCTGTCGAAAAAAACCGGCCAGCAGTACCACATGGTCAGCGAGGCCCAGCGCGAATACGCCGCGCGCGCCGGCTCCGCCGGACCATTCCCATTCCCGTTCGACGAGGGCAAGGGCTACAGCATCGCCAAGCATGCCAACACCTACGGGCCGGCGGACGGGTACAGCTATTCTTCGCCGGTAGGCAGCTACCCGCCGAATGCGTTTGGCATGTACGACATGCATGGCAATGTCTATGAGCGGGTGGCCGACTGCGAGCACCCCAACTATGTCGGCGCACCGACGGATGGCAGCGCGTGGATGGAGCCGAACTGCGAGGGCTACCAGATTCGTGGCAATGACTGGGGCGAAGCGCCGGTGTTTTCACGCTCGGGCAACCGCAACAACATCTACCCACAAACGCGGGGGGATTGGATTGGCTTCAGGGTAGTGCGCGATCTCTAAAGCTGACGGGATTTAATGTGGGAGGGGGCTTGCTCCCGATGGGGTGCGGCAGTCGACATCGCCATTGACTGATACTCCGTCATCGGGAGCAAGCCCCCTCCCACAGTCAAATCGTGCGCGGCTTAGACCCCCTTCTGCGCCAACAACTCCAAACCTTCATGCAGCGCCGGGAACAGGCTGTTGTTGAAGTTGTTCCAGCGCAGTTCGAGGATGGTGTCGTCCGGCGAGATCTCGGTCTTGAGTACGTCGTGGAACACCTCGCCGGAGTCGATGCCGTTGTCCACGTAGTGGAAGGAGGCGCCGGTCAGGTACAGCGGCTCGGATGGCGTGGTGGCCTTGGTCACCCAATCCGTAACCGTCAACCCACGCGCACCGTACAGCGCATTCCAGGTCGCATAGGCCCCACGGCGCTCATAGGGCGATTCGATACGGGTGATACCGGGGTGAATGTTCATGATCCTACGGGCAAACGGCGCACCGGGGCGCACCAGCTCGTCCAGGATCACCAGCAGGCCGTCCAGCACCACAATATCAGCCTTCAATTCCACCAGCGTGTCATGCAGGCGGCGTTCGAAGTCCTGCTTGCCGGCGATATGCTCGGCGCTGCCCCGTGGCAGGCGGCGATAGGTGGACGGCACGCTCAACAGCAGGTCGTTGACCAGGTGGCCCTGCACCTGCAAATCCGCCGGATAAAGCCACTGGCGCCCCGGCTTATAGGCAAATCCATAGTCGACCACCAACTGCTGGTCGCGCGGGTTCTGCTCATCGTCGTCATACACCACGCCCACCAGGTTGTAGGCGTCACCCAGGGACGTGTCGTTGAGCGATCCCACCAGAAACTCCAGCACCGATTTCATGTAGCGCTCGTGGTCCTTGTAGGCCACTGGCTGGCCGGCCTTGTCGGCAGCGGCATTGCGCAGGGACCACACGTACACCAGATTCTTTTTCGTCATTGTTTCGCTCTCGCTGGATAGATCAGGCACGCGCCAATACGCGTGCGCCTACACCACAAGAACGAACCAGATGCCGGTCAATTTATCCACCAACCGCACCGCCGGGCACACCGAGCTAAATCGTCGCGCCAACACTTCGTTTGTCATGGGTAAGGGTCTGTGTGCCCAGCCCCCTCTTTTTCACTTTCCGGGAAGTACTTATGACCGACCCCAAGCGCGGCGCCTTCAAAGGTTTGCTTGCATTGCTCAGGCCGTTTCGCACCATCGTGACGGTCTCCATCGCCCTGGGCATGGCCGGCGGCCTGGCCATCACGCTGTTGCTGGCGACCATCAACAACGCGCTGCACTCTTCCACCGGTATGACCCAGGGCGTGATCCTGAGCTTTGCGGCGCTGTGTGTGCTGGCGCTGACCAGTTCGATCGTCTCCGATATCGGCACCAACTACGTGGGCCAGCGGATCATCGCCGCCCTGCGCAAGGATCTCGGCGAAAAGGTGCTGTCGGCGCCCATCGAGCAGATCGAACAGTATCGCTCCCACCGCCTGATCCCGGTGCTGACCCACGACGTCGACACCATCAGCGACTTCTCCTTTGCCTTCACCCCGCTGGCCATCGCCACCACCGTGACCCTGGGCTGCCTGGGGTACCTGGCGTACCTGTCGGTACCGATGTTCCTGATGATGGTGGTGGCGATCATCATCGGCAGCAGCGTGCAGTTCATCGCCGGCGCCAAGGGCATTCGCGGCTTCGACGAGGCCCGCGACCAGGAAGACGAGTTGCAACGCTACTACTCGGCAATCGCTTCCGGCGCCAAGGAGTTGCGCATCCACCGGCCCCGCCGCTACCGCATGAACACCCACCGCATCCAGGAAACCGCCGACCGTATCAGCGATATCCAGGTGCGTTCGGTGAACATCTATATCGTCGCCAAGACCTTCGGCTCGATGCTGTTCTTTGTGGTCATCGGCCTGGCGCTGGCGATGCAGGCCTACAACCCGAACCCGGACCCGGCGGTGATCACCGGTTTTGTGCTGGTGTTGCTGTACATGAAGGGCCCGCTGGAACACGTGGTGGGTTACCTGCCGATCATCGGCAAGGCGCGCATTGCGTTTGCGCGCATCACCGAACTGTCCGAACGCTTCTCTTCCCCCGAACCGCACCTGCTGATGGACGGCAGCGAAGCGCCGACACCGGTGGTGCACAGCCTGGAGTTGCGCGGCGTGAGCTACAGCCCGCCGCCGGTGGATGGCAGCCAGCCGTTCCACCTGGGGCCGATCAACCTGAGCATCCAGCAGGGTGATATCGTGTTTATCGTCGGCGAGAACGGCTGCGGCAAGACCACCCTGATCAAGCTGCTGCTGGGCCTGTATCAACCCGAGGCCGGGGAAATCCGCCTCAATGGCGAAACGGTGACCGACCCGGCGCGCGATGACTATCGCCAGCTGTTCACCACGGTGTTCGCCGACTACTACCTGTTCGACGACCTGGTCCAGGGCAGCGCCACCCAGTCGCTGGACAGCGCCGCCAAGTACCTGGAGCGCCTGGAAATCGCGCACAAGGTCAGCGTCAAGGACGGCGTATTCAGCACCACCGACCTCTCCACCGGCCAGCGCAAGCGCCTGGCACTGGTCAATGCCTGGCTGGAAGAGCGCCCGGTGCTGGTGTTCGACGAATGGGCCGCCGACCAGGACCCGGCCTTCCGCCGCGTGTTCTATACCGAGCTGCTGCCGGACCTCAAGCGCCTGGGCAAGACCATCATCGTGATCAGCCACGACGACCGCTACTTCGATATCGCCGACCAGTTGGTGCGCTTGAGTGCAGGGAAAGTCGTTGCGGAGTTGGAGCCCGCATAATTTTTTCCGGTTTATGCGAGTGCGAACGTCTCATATGCAGCAATGAGAATTAACCGCATTAAGTACCCATCTGCCAACACTTAAAAAAGAGAAACAACACCATGCCAGTACGGCTTGCCCTCAGCCCATTGAGCACCGCACTTTCCATGCGGCGGGCCCTGAAATTCAACGCTCTGCCCAATAGCCTGGCCCTGGCGGCCAGCCTGTCGATGGCGAGTTATGTGCAGGCGCAAGAGTTCGAATTGAACATCCCCGCGCAGCCGTTGAGTACTGCACTGCAGGTATTTGGCCAACAGACCAACCTGCAAATCCTGTACAGCCCGGAAACCGTGCAAAACAAGCACAGCGTGGCGGTCAGCGGCAAGATGGACCCGGTACGGGCTATCGAGCAAATGCTGGGAGGGACCGGCGTCAGCTACAGCCTGCAAGGCAGCTCGATGATCATCAACGCGCCCGGCTCCGGTAGCGACGCCCTCGAGCTTGGCGCCACCCAGATCAACGCCAACCAACTGGGCACCATCACCGAAGGTTCCGGCTCCTACACACCAGGCACCATCGCCACCGCCACCAAGATGGTGCTGACACCGCGCGAGACGCCCCAGTCGATTTCCGTGGTCACCCGCCAGACCATGGATGACTTCGGCTTGAACGGCATCGACGACGTGATGCGCCACACACCGGGCATCACCGTCTCGACCTTCGACAGCGAGCGCACCAACTATTATTCCCGGGGTTTCCCGATCCAGAACTTCCAGTACGACGGCGTGCCGACCACCCGCAACGAAGGTTACTCGGCCGGCCAGACCCTGAGCGACATGGCGATCTACGACCGTGTCGAAATCCTCAAGGGCACCACCGGCCTGATGACCGGCGCCGGCGGCCCGGGCGGCACCATCAACCTGGTGCGCAAGAAGCCCACTGCCGAGTTCCAGGGGCATGTGGGCCTGGGCGCCGGCTCGTGGGACAACTACCGCTCGGAGCTGGACGTGAGCGGCCCGCTGACCGAAAGCGGCAACGTGCGCGGGCGTGCCGTGGCGGTATACCAGGACAAGCATTCATTCATCGACCACTATGAACGCAAGACCAATGTCTACTACGGCATCCTCGAATTCGACCTGTCGCCGGACACCCTGCTGACCATCGGCGCCGACTATCAGGATAGCGACCCCAAGGGTTCGAGTTGGTCCGGCAGCCGCTCGTTGTTTGATGGCGTGGGTAACGAGATCAGCTTTGACCGTGGCTACAACAATGGCCCGAAGTGGAGCAGCTGGGGGCAATACAGCCGCAGCGTTTTCGCCACCCTGGAACACGCGCTGGATAACGGCTGGATCGCCAAGGCCAACTACAGCAACCAGCTCAATGGCTATAACGCACCGCTGGGTTACGCTTCTCCAAAGCAAAATTCCACCGACAGAGCCTCGGTGTATGCCGCCAAGTACACTGGCAAGACCATCAGTAATAACGGCGACTTCTATCTCTCCGGGCCGTTCAGCCTGGGCGGTCGCGAGCACCAGTTGGTGGTGGGGGCATCAGTTTCGCGTTCGCACTGGGAAGGCAACGACTATTACAGTGCGACCTATAAGGACGGTAATGACTTCCCTCTCTATTCATGGGACGGCGACAGCCTGGAGCCGGATTGGGGCCGCGCTACCGAGAAAGACGACATCACCCGCCAGGCAGCGGTCTACTTCTCGACACGCCTGAGCCTCACTGACGACCTGTCCCTGTTGCTTGGTTCGCGCCTGACCGACTACCGGCTGACCGGCACCAACGACTCGCGCGAGACCGGCAAACTCATCCCGTATGCGGGCGTGGTGTACGACCTTAATAAAAACTTCTCGGTGTACGGCAGCTATACCTCGATCTTCATGCCGCAGCAGCTGCGACCCGACCGCAACAACAAGATGGTCGAGCCTGACGAAGGCGAAAACTATGAACTGGGTGTGAAGGGTGAGTTCTATGACGGCCGCCTGAATGCCAGCCTTGCCTACTTCGAGATTCATGAGTCCAATCGCGCCGAGGAAGACACCGAGTACAACAACAATATGCCGGCCAACTCGCCTGTCGAGTGGGCCTACATGGGCGTCCAGGCCAAGACCAAGGGCTATGAAGCCGAGATTTCCGGTGAGCTGCTGCCAGGCTGGCAGGTGCAGGCGGGCTACACCCACAAGGTGATCCGCGATGACGATGGCAAGAAGTTCTCCACCTGGGAACCTCAGGACCAGCTCAATTTCTACACCAGCTACAAGCTGAGCGGCGCCCTCGACAAGCTCACCCTCGGCGGCGGCGCGCGCTGGCAAGGTGAGGCGTGGCAGGATGTCTACAACCGCGGCAAGAGTGTCACCCAGCGGTTCTCTCAAGACCCGTACTGGCTGGTCGACGCCATGGCGCGCTACCAGATCAGCAAGAACCTCTCCGCCTCGATCAACGTCAACAACGTGTTCGACAAGCGCTACTACACCAACATCGGCTTCTACACGTCGTCCTACTCGGGCGACCCGCGCAACGTGATGCTGTCGACCCGCTGGGACTTCTGATCTAACCCCGGCAACCTCCAGACACCCTGCGCAGCCCGCCTGCCCAGGGTGTTTTTTATGGGCGATGCTTCACCGCCCTCCCCCCATAGCCCACCATCGAGTAGGAGGCGGCCTCACAGCCGCCGTCCTCTCACACCACCGTACGTACGGTTCCGTATACGGCGGTTCAGGTTATGCGGATATACGTCACAGCGATCCGTGCAAGTATTGGGCTTTGACGATTGTGGCCGTCTTACCCCGCTGCGCCGCCTCATCCGCTTCCTGTTCGTCAGGCCAGCATTTTGCCTCGGGCTTCCTTCAGATTCGCAGTCACCCGCGACAACCTTGCCTCTGGCTAGCACTTCCCCTTGCCGGGTGTGTAGAGGACTTGCACCTCCAAGTCGTTTGGCTCACCACCACAATGAGCTAAACAGCGCCAGTCACGGCGCTACGCGCCATGCCTGGCGCACCACAAAAAAGCCCCGGTTCACACCACGTGAGCCGGGGCTTTCTGCCCAAGTGACGGTTACGCCATGGCCGTCACCAGGCTGCGTACAAATTCAGCGTTGTCGATGATGCGCTCATGGTCCACCTCAATCACCACCGACCGCACCACACAGCCCTCGCCAATCACCCGCTGCATGCTGGCTTCGATCAACGCCCGGTGCTGACCGGCCCGGCTCATGGCGGCCCACCAGCAACTGACAGGCGCCTTGAGTGGCTTGAAGTCAGCCTGCTCCATGCGCTTGACCAACGTACGGTCGACGTCCCAGGACACCTGCGCTTCGTTGCCCTCCAACAGCGCTTGCCTGATGTCGAGGAAGGCGTCACCCAGGGTGGCCTCGGCCCATTCGACGAAGCGTGCCCATTGCGTGCCTGCATCGGCGTGGGTGGCCTGCACGTCCTGCCAGGTGGCATGGACAGCCTCTGCAAACGCCGGGAACATCACCCCGAGCAAGTCCACGCGCCGTTCGTTGTCGGATATCTCGCTGTCGTCGGTCACGATTGCCGCTTCCCAGTACGGGGTGAGCCAGCGCGGCGGCGACGAATCTATCCAACCGACAAACTCCACCTGTCGGCCCGCCTGTTCCAGGTGATAGGCAACCTCTACCGCCAGGTTGCCGCCCAACGACCAGCCCGCCAGGCGGAAGGCCCCTTCGGGCTGGGCTTCCAGCAATTGCGCGGAGTAATCCTCGACCATGCTGGACCAGGCCGGCACTTCGGCGCCCTCCTCGGCCAACGCACGGCAGATCACCCCGACCACCGGCCGCTGCTCACGCAACGCCAGGGCGATGGCCTTGTAGCAATGCACCGAACCGTAGCTGGGGTGGAACAGATAGAGCGGCGTGCCTTCGGTGCGGCTGTTAAGCGGCACCAGCAGCGAGCGGCGAGTGATGCCTGCGAGACAGCCGACCTGCGCGCGTACGGTCGGGTTGAGCATCAACTGGCTGACCGAAAGGCCGATGCCGCTGGCCTTGCGAATCCGCTCCTTGAGCATCAGCACCAACAGCGAATGGCCGCCCAATTCAAAGAAGTTGTCATTCAACCCGACGTGTTCCACACCGAGCACATCGGCCCAGATCGCGGCGACTTTCTGTTCAAGCTCGGTCCGTGGTGCTTCAAACCGCTGGGTCGACTGCGTGTCCGGTTTCGGCAATGCCTTGCGGTCCAGCTTGCCGTTGGGGCTCAGGGGCATCTGTTCCAGCAGCAACCATTGCGTCGGCACCATGTAATCCGGCAACTGCACAGCCAAGTGTGCACTGAGGGTTTCACGCCAGCCCTCGCCCTGCGCTTGCAAGACCAGGTAACCCACCAGGTGCTTGCCGTCCACCGCCAGCACCGCCGCCTCGCGCACCGATTCGTGCTCCAGCAGGCGTGCTTCGATTTCACCCAGCTCGATACGCAAGCCGCGCAGTTTGACCTGATGATCGATACGCCCGGCGTATTCGATCACACCGTCAGGGCGGTAGCGCGCCAGGTCTCCAGTACGGTAGAGGCGCTCACCCTTGATGAACGGATGCGCGATAAAGCGCTCGGCGGTCAAGCCCGGGCGCCGGTGATAACCGCGCGCCAGGCCCACGCCGCCCAGGAACAGCTCACCCAGCACGCCGGCCGGTACCGGCTCGAAATGGCTGTCCAGGACATAGCAGCCCAGGTTGGCAATCGGCTTGCCGATCGGCACTGCGTCGCGGCCTTCATCCACGCACGTCCAGTGGGTCACGTCGATGGCCGCTTCGGTCGGGCCGTACAGGTTGTAAAGCGCGGTGTGCGGCAGTTTGGCGAACACTTGCTGTTGCGCATCCACCGGCAACGCCTCGCCACTGCACACAATGCGCTGCAGGCTGGCGCAGGAAGACACGTTCGAATCCTGCAGGAACGCTTGCAGCATCGACGGCACAAAATGCAGTGTGGTGACCTGTTCACGCGTGATCAGGCCGACCAGTTTGTCAGGGTCGCGATGGTCCCCCGGTGCGGCGACCACCAGGCGTGCGCCGGTCATCAGCGGCCAGAAGAACTCCCACACCGAGACGTCGAAACTGAACGGGGTTTTCTGCAACACGGTATCGCGGGCATCCAGCGCGTAGGCCTCCTGCATCCAGCACAGGCGGTTGGTCAGTGCGCAATGGCGGTTGCCCGCGCCTTTGGGTTGCCCGGTGGAACCCGAGGTGTAGATCACGTAGGCGAGGTTTTCGCCGTCCAGGGCGACGCCCGGGTTCGCGTCGCTGTAGCCTTCGCACCCGGCGTCGCCCAGCACCAGGGTTTCCAGGCCTTGGGTAATCGGCAATTGCTCAAGCAAATGGGCTTGGGTCAGCAGCAGTTTCACGCCGCTGTCGTCCAGCATGTAGGCCAGGCGCTCACGCGGGTATTCCGGGTCCAGCGGCACATAGGCGCCACCGGCCTTGAGCACCGCGAGCAGGCCGACGACCATTTCGATGGAACGCTCCACCGCCAGGCCGACCAGCACGTCCGGGCCTACGCCGGCTTCGAGCAAACGATGGGCCAGGCGGTTGGCGCGGCGGTTCAACTCGGCGTAGCTCAGCCGCTGCGTGCCAAATGCCAGGGCGGGAGCCTGCGGCGTCAGGGCGACCTGATCTTCGATCAATTGGTGCACACCGCGCGGCAGCGGGTACTCGCGCGCCGTCGCATTCCAGTCCTCGACGATCACCTTGCGCTGTGTCTGCGGCAGGGATGGCAGGTCCGCCAGGCGCTCCACCTGCGCAAGAGTGAGTGCCTGCAACACCTGCTCGAAGTGCTCGGCCAGATGGACGATGTCCTGCTCGCCGAACGCAGCCGGGTCGTAGTTGAACTCCACGGCCAGGCGTTCACCCATGGCCAGCAATACGGTCAAGGGATAGTGCGTCTGCTCCAGGCTGTCCATCGCGCCGAAACGCAGGCCCGCCGGGGCGCCCTGCTCCAACGCCGCCGACACCGGGTAGTTCTCGAACACCAGGATGCTGTCGAACAGCGCTTCGCCACCGAGCCCGGCCCATCGCTGGATGTCGAACAACGGCGTGTGCTCTTGCTCGCGCAGACGCAGGTTTTGCCCCTGCACCTGCTGCAGCCAGGCGTCCACGCTCAACTGCGGGCTCGGCGTCGCCACCACTGGCAAGGTGTTGATAAACAAACCGACCTGCTGCTCGATGCCCGGCAACTCGGCCGGACGTCCCGCCACCGTCGCACCGAACGCTACGGTGTCCAGGCCGGTATGCCGTTGCAACAGCAGGAGCCAGGCACTTTGCACCAGGGTATTGAAGGTGACCTTGTGCCGCTGGGCAAAGGCCTTGAGCTGCTCGGTGGCCGACTGCTCCAGTACCAGCCGGTGAATGCCGTTGACCTGGGACACACCCTGCTCGCGCCTGGCACCGCGCGACAGCCGGGTAGGTTCCTGCAGCCCCGCCAGCTGCGCCTTCCAGAAGGTTTCGCTGGTGACCGGGTCCTGTGCCTGCAGCCAGGCGATGTAGTCACGGTAACGCCCGTTCGGCGCGCGCAACACCTCACCGGCGTACTGCTGCAGCACCTCGCCGAACAACTGCGATGAACTCCAGCCATCCATCAGGATGTGGTGGTTGGTGTAAATCAGATGATGGCTGTCGGCACCGGTACGCACCACCACCAGGCTCAACAATGGGGCCTGCTCAAGCACAAAGCCTTCGGCCCGGGCGGCTTCGGCCAGTGCGTCGAGCGCTTCCGCGCGGTCCGCGCGGTGCTGCCAGTCGTGTTCGAGCAAAGGCACCCGCACCGTCTTGTAGACCACTTGCAACGGCTGCTCCAGCTCGGTCTGCCAGAGAAACGCCGTGCGCAGGATATCGTGATGTTCCACGGCAACCTGCCAGGCCGCCTGGAACCTGCTTACATCCAGCCCTTGCACATCGACGCGCATCTGGTTGATGTAGTCGCCGGAACCCTGCCCATACAAGGATTGGAACAGCATGCCCTGTTGCATCGGTGACAACGGGTAAATGTCCTCGACCCGGTTCAACGGCAACGACAGGCCATCCAACTGTGCCTGGCTCAAGCGCGCCAATGGGAAGTCCGACGGCGTGGCACCGGTGTTTTCAGGCTGGCAGCAATGCGCGATCAGTGCCTTGAGTTCCTGGGCATAGTCATCGGCCAATTGCTGGATGCTGGCCGGGTCGAACATCTGCTGGCTGAAGCTCCAGGTCAGGTTCAATTCGCCGCCATACACCTGGCCGTTGATTTCCAACCAATTGCCCAAGGATGCCTCAGGGCTTTGATCGGCCCCTGCAGCGTCACCGGAAGGCGCAAACAGGCCCGGCTCCTCGCTGTCATCAAAACTGGCATCGAACTGGCCCAGGTAGTTGAAGGTAATGCGTGGCTGCGGCAAGCGCGCCAGGGCTTCGCGAACCTGCGGTTGTCCCAGGTAACGCAAGGCACCAAAGCCGATGCCTTTGTCGGGAATGGCGCGCAGTTGCTCCTTGATCCCCTTCAACGAGTCCGTCAGGGTCAGGGCCGGCGTCAGTTTGACCGGGTAGAGACTGGTGAACCAGCCGACGGTACGGGTCAGGTCGATATCGTCGAACAGGTCTTCGCGGCCATGGCCTTCCAAACGGATCAGGGTCGACGCATGGCCGGTCCAGCGCCCGATCACCCGGGCCAGGGCGGTCAGCAACACATCGTTGATCTGGGTGCGATAGGCCGCCGGTGCATCCTGCAACAGACGCCGGGTGTGAGTGCTGTCCAGGTGCGTGGTCGCACTGCCGGCATGCCGGTTGCTCAAGCTGGCACCCGGTCTGGCAGCTGGCAGGTCGATCTCGGCGTCGTGCAACTGCGCTTGCCACCATGCCAGTTCGCCGGTCAGCGCATCGCCCTGGGCGTACTGCTGCAGTCGGTGTGCCCAGTCGCGGGTGGAACTGGTCTTGACCGGCAATACCACGGCAACGCCACGGGCGAGCTGACGGTAAGCCGTTTGCAGGTCCTCCAGCAGGATCCGCCACGACACACCATCCACCACCAGGTGGTGGATCACCAACAGCAAGCGCTGTGCTCCACCGTCCAACTCGACCAGTACCGCCCGTATCAGCGGGCCGTGGCCCAGGTCCAGGCTGCGTTGTGCCTCTTCACCCAAGGCCGCGAGTTCGTCGATGTCCTGCAGCGTGCGGTGCCACAGCACGGCGTCGGCCTGGTGCTGTTCGGCACCGCGATAGACGCCCTGCCAGCCACCCGCACCGTCAACGAACTGCGAACGCAACGCATCGTGATGCACGATCAACGCCTGCAAGGCCTGGGTCAGCGTCGTGGCGTCGAGGTGTTCATGGGGTTGCAATACCACCGATTGGTTCCAGTGATGACGCTCGGCGATCTCATCGGCGAAGAACGCTTGCTGGATAGGCAGCAGCAAGGTTTCGCCACTGAGCGCGGCCTGGCTGATCGTCACGCCTTCGACGCCTTGGCGCGCGACACCGGCCAGGCTTTGTACGGTCTGGTGCTGGAACAGGTCCTTGGGCGTGAACCGAATACCCGCCTGGCGAGCACGGCTGACCACCTGGATCGAGATGATCGAATCACCACCCAGCTCAAAGAAGTTGTCGTTCAGGCCCACTTGCGGCAGGCGCAGCACCTCGGCCCAGATCGTCGCGAGCTGTTGTTCCAGCTCGCTCTGCGGGGCCACGTAAGCCTGTTGCAACAGGCTCGCATCCGGTTGCGGCAGGCCCTTGCGGTCGAGCTTGCCGTTGGGGGTCAGCGGCATTTGCGCCAGGAACATGAAGTACGTTGGTACCATGTAATCCGGCAGGCGGGTTTTCAGGGCACGGCGCAGGTGGTCGCGGAATTCGGCTTCGTTGACCAGGCTGGCGTCGGCCGGCACCACGTAGGCCACCAGCTGTTTGCCGGTCGGGCCTTCCTGGGCCACCACCACGGTTTCACCGACGTTGTCCTGCTCACGCAGGCGCGCTTCGATTTCCCCCAGTTCGATGCGGAAACCACGGATCTTCA
>NZ_QGAA01000020.1:0-107407 GCF_005233485.1 Pseudomonas sp. CFBP13509 | reverse complement strand
GGCTTGCCCCGCGCCGGGCCGCGAAGCGGCCCTCATCAAGAACACCGCGTTTTTCCAGGTGAACCCGGATGATAGATTTTGGGGCCGCTTCGCCGCCCGGCGCGGGGCAAGCCCGCTCACCACAAAAGCCAGGTCACTCCGGGCTGGATACATTCAGTCACCCGATGACACTGGCTCGCCAGCTACGGCGCGCTAGTGTTAATGCTCTTCAGGACGGTCCCCAGGAGCATCGGAATGCGCCCCACACCCCAATCCCATCGCCTGCGTCACGGTCGTTACTCTGAATACGGACGCAGTTACCTCATTACCGTTGTCGTGCATCACCGTCAGCGCCTATTCACCGACCTTTATCTGGGTCGTCTGTTGGTGGCCGAATTCCGGCAGGTTCATGAGCTGGGATTGGTCGACTCTCTGGCCTGGGTCATCATGCCTGACCACATTCACTGGTTGTTTGAGCTGAAGCAGAAGACGTTGCCCGACGTGGTGCGGCGTATGAAGTCGCGTAGCACGCTGACCATCAACCGGCGTCGTCAAAGCAAGGAGCGTGTCTGGCAACCCGGTTATCACGATAGGGCTGTCCGTGCGGAGGATGATGTTCGCAAGATGGCTCGCTACGTCATTGCCAACCCCTTGCGGGCCGGGTTGGTGGCGCAGGTAGGGGATTATTCGTTATGGGATGCTGCATGGCTCTGATTGAGTAATTGATGGTGTAGTGGTTGAAGCCCGCTCATCACAAAAAGGCGCCCGCTTGCCGCACAGGAACCTTCAGGCCTTGAGGGGCTCACTTGTTATGTCGCCCTGTTCCCCAGCCGAAAGGAATCCGCATGCATGCCACCTCATCAACGGTCCCCCTTCATCCCCCCGTCGAACGCGAACTGAGCCTGCGCGCGGTCATCACCGGCACGTTGCTCGGTATCCTGCTGACCCCTTCGAACGTGTACGCCGGGTTGAAGATCGGCTGGTCGTTCAACATGTCGATCATTGCCCTGCTGGTGGGGTATGCGATCTGGCAGGGCCTGGCGAAGCGGTCGTCGGAGCAGTTGCCGTGGACGCTGCATGAAAGCAATATCAACCAGACCGTCGCCTCGGCCGCTGCTTCGATCATTTCCGGTGGGCTGGTGGCGCCGATCCCGGCCTATACCCTGCTGACCGGCAACCAGTTGGACGCGCTGCCGATGATCGCCTGGGTGTTCTCGGTGAGTTTCCTGGGCATCTGGATCGCCTGGTACCTGCGGCCTTCGTTGCTCAATGACAAGGCGCTGAAATTTCCCGAAGGCATGGCCACCCTGGAAACCCTGCTGCATATCTACAACCATGGGCGCGAAGCGGCGACGCGTTTGAAGGTGCTGCTCAGCGCGGCGTTGCTGTCCGGGCTGGTGAAGTGGGTGGACACCTTTGTGTGGGCCTTCCCGCGTTGGTCGCCATCCGCCCAGCTGGAGCGCCTGACCTTCACCGCCGACCCCTCGCTGTTGCTGCTGGGGTTTGGCGGCATTATCGGCATTCGCGTCGGCCTGACCCTGCTGCTCGGCGCCTTGCTCGCCTGGGGCGGCCTGGGCCCGTGGTTGCTGGCGCAAGGCCTGGTGACCTTGCCGGCCGGCAGCAGCGGCCCGCAATTTGCGGCGTTGGTGGAGTGGTTGCTGTGGCCGGGAGTGAGCCTGATGGTGTGCTCAACCTTGGCGTCGCTGACGATTCGTCTGTGGGCGTTATACACCTCGACCAAGTCCGCCGGCGGGCAAGCCTGGAGCGTACCCAAACCCGGGCCGGCCGCTGGTTTTGTGCTGTCGATCGTATTGGTGGTGAGCCTGCAGGCGCTGTTGTTCGGCATCAACCTGTGGATGGCGTTGCTGACCATTCCCCTGGCGATCTGCCTGGCCGCCGTCGCCGCCCGCGTGGTGGGCGCCACCGGTATTCCGCCGATTGGCGCCATCGGGCAGTTGTCCCAGCTGAGCTTCGGCATCGTCGCGCCGGGGCAGGTGCCGATCAACCTGATGAGCGCCAACACCGCCGGCGGCTCGGCGGGGCAGTGCACCGACCTGATGAACGACTTCAAGGTCGGCAAGGCCATTGGTGCCACGCCGCACAAGCAAGTCATCGCCCAGATCCTGGGGATTTTCATTGGCAGCATCGTCGGGGTGTTTGCGTACCTGGCGCTGATTCCTGATCCGCAATCGATGCTGCTCACCGAGGAGTGGCCGGCGCCGGCGGTCGCAACCTGGAAAGCCGTGGCGCAAACCCTTACCCATGGGCTGGATTCATTGTCGGCGAGCATTCGCTGGGCGATCGGTATCGCAGGGCTGGCCGGGGTGTTGCTGGGCGTGCTCGACAGCCTGTTGCCCGCCCATCGCGCCCGCTACTTGCCCAGTGCCGCCGCGTTGGGGCTGGCGTTTGTGCTGCCAGCTTCGGTGTCGCTGATGATGGCCCTGGGTGCGGTGCTCACCTGGCTGGTGAGCTGCCGCTGGCCGAGCCTCACCGAGCGGTTTGCGATTACCGCAGCGGCGGGGTTGATTGCGGGGGAGAGCATCACCGGCGTGGGCGCTTCGCTGTGGCAGATGGCGGCGCCTTAGCCTCTGTCACGCGGTCGAGGGCAAGCTACTCACTTGGCAAACGCATACTCCCCACCCTGTTCCAGCGCCTGGCGGTAAGCCGGGCGAGCCTGGAACCGCTGTACCCACGCCGCCAGGTGCGGGTACGCCGCCAGCTTGCCCTGGGCCTTGGCGATTTCGCCGATAAAGCTCATCTGGATGTCCGCGCCGCTCACGTCATCCCCCAGCAGATACGGCGTGTGTGCCAGCGCCTCGTTGAGGTAACCGAGGTAATTGGTCACTTCCGATTCGATACGCGGATGCAGCGGTGCACCGGCATCGCCCAGGCGCCCGACGTACAGGTTAAGCATCAGCGGCAGCATGGCCGAGCCTTCGGCGAAGTGCAGCCATTGCACGTACTGGTCGTAGGCGGCCGTGGCCGGGTCCGGCTGCAGGCGACCGTCGCCATGGCGGCGGATCAGGTAATCGACGATGGCGCCGGACTCGATCACCACGTTGGCGCCGTCTTCGATCACCGGGGATTTACCCAGCGCATTGATCGCCTTGAGCTCCGGCGGCGCAAGGTTGGTTTTCGGGTCGCGCTGGTAGCGCTTGATCTCGTACGGCAGGCCAAGCTCTTCCAGCAGCCACAGAATGCGCTGCGAACGTGAGTTGTTGAGGTGATGGACAATGATCATGGGAACTCCGCGGGGCATGGGGTGTGTAGGAACAGACTGCTGCGACAACGTAGAGTGCCCTGAATCAGCGGGATGTTTGCTTGGCAAACGCCCCTTCGATCAACGCACCACCTCGAACGCCGTGTATTCATACGCCGAGCGCATTTTGCTCGACGTCGTCTCCAGCGTCAGGGCAATGCCCAGGTCTTCGATAAACGCGCGCGAGGTCTTGTAGTCGCCTTGCTCGCACTCCAGCTTGATGGCGTCGCCGGTCAACGAGGCAAACACCTGTCGGGCCGGGAAGCGCTGGCCGACCTTGCAGCTCACGGAGGTCTCGAGCGGAGTATCGGTCGGTTTGCCGGGCACGTTCGCCATGTGCAGGTTGGCGCTCAGCGTCTGGCCAGGCGTCCAACTGCTCGGAATACTCAGCTCGGCTTCGCGGGTCAGCAGCACCTGGCCGTCGCCCACGCCGTTCATCTTCGACTTCAACTGGATCAGGTCCGCCTGCACCAGGCGCTCGACATGGAAGGTGTCGCTGTAGATCTCGTTCTTGTTCAGCAAGCCACCCACCGCCGTGAAGGTCACCGAGGTGGGGCTGTCGTTGCTGCCATCGCTTTTTTTCGACAGGTACGTGTAGCTCAACGTCTTGAACTTCGGCTGCAGCAGGGCCGAGTCGAGGCGCTGGAGCACGCTGGCGGGGACGGCGACGTCGTTGATGCTTGGTTCTACGACGGTGCGCGGGTAGTCAACCGGTTGGATGTCCGGACGCGACCAGGCCAGCAGCGCCGCATCGACACCGCCCTGCAACGAACAACTGATGCGCGATTGCGTACCGTCGCTGCCCTCCGGTTCTACCAGCAGCACGCGCTCGACTTCGCGTGTGCCCGGCGCGACGCCGGGCCGTGGCTTGATGGCCTGCCAGCGGTCGCCGACCTTGAGCTCGCTGCGGATGTAGGCGCCGTCGCCCTTTTGCAGGCGAGCAGGTTGGTCGAGCAGCGGGGCAAGGCGTTGGGCAACCTCGTCGATAGTGCCTTGCACAACAAAGCCCCAGTAATAGTAGCGCCCCAGATTGCCGAGGTCGGTGGCCTCGTCGGCGTACGACAACAGCTTCAAGCCGGCGATGGGCGGCGTGCTGACCGGCACCGCGTTGGCCTTGCGGTCCGCGCGGTTGACTACCGCGATCCACGCGAAGTCTTTGTCCTGCTTGAGCGGTGCGTAGGGCTGCCAGGCGTCGCGGTGGCTGTTCAGGCGGCTGAAGAACGTCGCGTCGCAGCGGGTGAAGGCCTTGAGCGTGTCGGTCAGCGCGGCGTCGTCGGCGTGGGCGATGGAAGGCAGCAGCGCAGAGGCGAGGAGGAGGGCGGCGGTGGGCAACTTCATCGAGGGGATGTCCGTATCGGGAGCGGGAGCTGGGCATTATCCAGAAATTACCCGCTAAAGGCTCGGTTCAATGACGGAGAGTATCTACACACCTTTGACGGCTGCCACCGCTCACTACAAAAGCCTCACGCTGTAAGGCTATGGGTTCACCCGCGCCACTTTTCAGATCCACAGATCATTCATGGCCGTACGTTCACCGCCTTCATGGCCGGTATTCAAAATGCCCCGAGGCTCAATCATCATCAGCTTCGCCTCACCTTCGGCGGCGGTCCGATGTTCAACGCCACGCGGGACCACATACAGCTCGCCCGCCGCCACATACACCGGGCCTTCCGGTAGATCGATACGCAGCGTCCCTTCGAGCACCAGGAACGCTTCGTCGGTTTCCGGGTGCGAGTGCCAGATGAACTCCCCTTCGATGCGCACCACCTTGAACTGGTAGTCGTTCATTTCGGCGACGACCCTGGGGCTCCACTGCGCGTCGATGAGCGATGCCTTTTGCGCGAGGTTTACCGGTTGTGCCGAGTGCTGTGACGTAGCCATGATCCATCCTCTGGTAGGTAAGACGGCCAGACTATCGAGACCGCGGGGCGCCTGGCTTGTACGATCCTGCAGGTTGGTCGTCTAAAGCTCGGCCGATTTCCGTCGATAACCTGTATGAACCCGCCAATCATGGACCGATTAAATGGCTCTTTCCGTCAGCGCTGCCTATCTCCCGCCGGCCAACACCAGCCTTACACCTTCCGACCAGAAGCTCGTGGCCCAGCCTCTGACAGATGCCGCGAAGGAAGTGTTGGCAAACGCCGCCCCGGCGGCCGTCTACCATCCCAGTGGATCAGCAAGCACCACGGTGGAACCGCCGGAGGTGGTCGACGTCTGGGTCGGTCGGACCCAGTCGCCAGACCACCCTCGGCTCGTCGAAATTTCCACCGGCGCGCTCAATACGCTGAAGGCATCCTTCAAGGCATTCGAGTCAGCGCTGTCGACCACCGCTCCCGACTTGGCCGGCAAAAAATACGGCTTCACCGTCGAAGCCGATGGCCGCCTGAAAGTGCTGGATTCGGCCAGCCAGCTCAGCAGCTCGGATACCCAGCGGCTGACGGATTTGCTCAACCGATCCCTGGGCCTGAAAACCGCAGCCATTGCCTACCGCAATGCCGCCATCGACACGGTGGACGCCGATTCCGTCTGGTCGGGCCTGGGGTTTTACAGCCTGACTAACGAAAACTTCGCCAAGACCATTGATCTGGCGCCGCTCTTAAGAGACTTCGACCCGTCTGACTTCAAAGGGTCCAGGGATCGGATTTTTATTAATCAACTGGCCTCCAAAGGCGAACTGGCGACGCAACAGACGGAAGCGGCGATGTTTGAGCGGCGTGGAGTGCAGCGGTTCAGTACGCAGGCCTGACCTACTGTGTGGGGTAAAAATGAAGCCGTGCAGGCGGTTCAACCCCGCCTGCGCGATTCAATCCCCGCAAAAACCAGCATGCCCGTCACCATCGCCAGCGTGAACACCAGCACCTGCCATTGCCCCGTCAACAGCAATGCCACTGCCGGTCCGGGGCACAACCCCGCAATCGCCCACCCCATGCCGAACACCAGGCTGCCCAGCACGAGGCGGCGGTCGAGGGTGCGTTGCGTCGGCATCTGGATCGGTGCGCCCAGCAGCGAAACCTGACGATGCCTTACGACGTAAAAGGGCACGCTGCTCACCACCAGGGCGCCGAGCATGACCAGGGCCAATGAAGGGTCCCAATCGCCGGCGAGATCGAGGAACGCGAGCACCTTCTCCGGGTTGGTCATGCCGCTGAGGTGCAGTCCCAGACCGAAGATCAGACCGGCCATCAATGCCATGAATTTGCGCATGCTCAGGCTCCCAGCCCGTGGCGGATGAAGTAGACACCGGCAAACCCGCTGCCCATGAAACAACCGACCGCTACCAGCGAGCGCAGCGACCACCGCGAAAGCCCGCAGATGCCATGCCCACTGGTACAACCGGCGCCATAGCGCGTGCCGATGCCGACCAATAACCCGGCCAGCACCAGCGCGTAGCCACCGGCCTGGAACGATGACTCAGGCAGCTTGGCAAACAACGACCAGATCCAGGGCGAGACCAGCAGCCCGAGCACAAACAGCAGTTTCTCCCCACGTCCTTCGCCGCGCCTGGAGAGCAGGCTGCCGAGCAGGCCGCTGATCCCGGCGATGCGGCCGTTGAGCAGGATGAACAGGCCTGCGGACAAACCGATCAGGGCGCCGCCGAGCAGGGCGGTCCAGGGGGTGAACTGGGCGGAGAGGGTCATGGTGGGGCCTGGGTGTGTTGGACTACGTGCATCGATACCACAGTTTTATCCATGAACCCAACGAGTGACGATGCGCACTTACACCTTGGCCGTATGCACCTTGGCCAGGCGTACGCGCCAATCGCCGTCATGGCGCAGGCGGCATTCTTCGTCGGAGTCGAAGTGTACGCAGCGCTCCATGGGCGCGACGTGCACATCGGCGTCGTTGAGCGCGGCGGCGGTCAGCTCACGCATGCGTGTGTCTGCCCCTGTCGAGAGGGCGTGCTCCTTGTTGGCGCGGCTGTCGAACACCCAGATCACCCGCAGGCTTTGGGGGAAGACGCTGTAGTCGACGGTGTGGGTCAGCCAGTCGAAGCCGGGGATTTCGGCTTTGGCGGTTTCGCAGGCGTCGGTGAGGGCGGCGATGAGGCGACGTTCAAGCCGGGCGTTGTCGCGTGAGGTGGTTGGCATAAAGGGCTCCAGGTGGGTGTTCAGCGTGTGTATTAAACCAGCTACACCTGAACTCTTAGCGCATTGATGATAAACGCATGCAGGCTATTAACCGCCTTGGCCCCCCGAGAAGCTCGGCTACGCAGAATCGAAACCTCCATGGGCGCAATGCTTCCCAAGCCATGCTCGCTGCTCAACACCTGCAGTGATGGCTGCACGGTGCACTGCGTGATCGCGGCAATCGCCAGCCCACCTTCCACCGCGGCCACCTGGCCGGCGAGGCTGGAACTGTTGTAGACCACCTTGAATTGTCGCCCTTGCTGGGCCAGTGAATGCACCGCATAACGCCGCGCCAGGCTTTCACTTTCGTAGACGGCGATAGGCAGCGGGTCGCGCCGCCACAGTTCGAACTGGGGCGAGCCCACCCAGACCATGGGTTCCTTGAACAGAAAGGTGCCGCTGTGGGGCGAGTCCCTGGACACCAGCGCAAGATCAAGATCGCCGCTGCGCACACGCGGGATCAGCGTGGTCGACTGCTCGCAGGTCAGTTCTATTTCCACACCGGCGTAGCGCGGTGAAAAACGCTTCAGCAGCGGCGTGAGGTATTTCGCCGCATAGTCCTCCGCGACGCCCAGGCGGATTCGCCCGGTGATCGCTTCCCCGTTAAAGGCCGCCTGGGTTTCCGCGTGCAGTGCGAGCATGCGACGGGCATAGCCGAGCAGCGTCTGGCCGTCATCGGTGAGTTGCAGATGCCTTGGGCCACGGCTCAACAGCGGGCGTCCAAGGGCGGCTTCGAGCTTCTTCATCTGCATGCTGACGGCGGACTGCGAGCGATTGACCTCGTGGGCCGCAGCCGACAGCGAACCGGCGTCTACCACCGCCACGAAGCACTTGAGCCAATCGATCTGCAAATCGCTGGAGGGCATGGCGGTTTCCTTTATTCGTTAATCGAATGGCTGCAACGTGAATAATGCGCTTTTCAGGACTTTTCTTCACTCGCAAGATACTGGCCTCAATACCCACCTGCTGGAGTGGATCATGCCCTTTGATACCTGGTTGCTCTACCTGATGACGTGCTTCGGCATCGCCGTGGTACCAGGGCCCAATGCATTACTGGTGCTGACCCATGGGGCCCTGCACGGCAGTCGCCGGACGCTGTTCACCATCAGCGGCGGCGTGCTCGGTTTTGCCCTGGTGCTGACGCTGTGCGCGCTGGGCCTGGGGGCACTGATCCAGGCATCGGCCAGTGGGTTCACCGCCTTGAAGGTGGCCGGCGGGCTCTACCTGATCTGGCTCGGTTTCGGCCTGTGGCGCGCGCCCCCCGTCAGCCTTGAGGCCAGCGGCACAATCAGCTTGCGGCGCTGGTCGCTGTTCCGCCAAGGGCTGGTCTCGGCGATTTCAAACCCCAAGGCACTGCTGCTGTTCACCGCGTTTATCCCACCGTTTCTGGACCCGCATAGAAGCATCATCGCGCAGACGGCTGCCATCGCGCTGACCTACGCCGTGGTGGAATTCGTCGTTGAGTACCTGGTGGCCAGCGCAGCCAACCGCATCCGGCCCTGGCTGGCCCGCACCGGGCGCCGATTCAATAAAGTCTGCGGTGGTTTTTTTGTACTGTTTGGGTTGGCCTTGCCGGTGCATAGTTGAAGGCAAGGCTGCCTTGGAGCTTGTCGCCCCAATTTGTACAAAATCCGGAATTCGCACCCGCCTTTGGCACGAAGCTTACCGGCGCTGAAGAGCAACTGGAGCCGCCAGCCACAAACTTCACGGCAGGGCGGGCCAGGTGGTGCTTGATTTCCTGAATCTCCATGGCGATGTAAACCTTCCTTTTGCAGGCATAAAGGCCGCAGGTTAGCAGTGTGCGCAAGCGGGTGGCAGTAGTCAGGGGGGGCGGGACCAGCGGCACACGGATATTTTCAACGCAGGCCCGTATTGCTAAAGTTTCCCACTCACCCGCCGACAGCTTTTGTTCCCACTTCACGGATGATTTTAATGTTCCGCTCTCTTTTTTCCGGCGTTGCATTGCTCGCCGTCGCCTGCACTGCCCAAGCCCGTACCGTCACCACGCCCGAACAACTGCTGACCGAGTTCTCTCGTTGCGATGCACATTTCTTCGAGAGCCTGCGCGATGCGCGCTTGCCAGCAGGGACCTTGCGCCTGAGTGACTACGGTTCGGTCAAGGCACCGACCATCATGAGTCCGCTGCAGGAAGGTGGCACTTACCAACACTTCGAAACGCCCCTGATCGTTAACGGCGTGCGTATGGTCGGCTATTACAACCAGGCCCAAACCATCAAGGACGTCGGCAATTTTCTGTTCTGGGGGTTTGTAACCGATGGCTCGCCGCAAGAGGTGGCCGCAAAGCTCAAGCCGCTGATCGTTGATAACGCACGTTTTGTCAGTCAGGGCAAAGCCATTACCCGCGCCGAAATCCGCCGTGTCGGTGACCCGATCGGCCAATGGCGCACCGAAGGGCTGACCGGTCCTGGTGTCGCCACGCCGTTTGGTTTCGTAGACCGCGTGCTGATGGTCGACGCGGGCGACACGTCACCGTCGCTCGTGGGACACACCACCGTGTTCTGCTCGCTGCAAGGCACCGTGACCGCGCCGCTCCTGCAGGTCTATCGCCCTGACCTCAACGCTCATCTGCTCGACTGACAAGGATGCTGATCATGAATACTCGCTGGCTCGCACTGATTGCCTGCTCCGCCCTCCTCACCGGTTGTGCAGGGATGCAGAACCCGCAAAAAGCCAACCTTGCCCACTGCGCTAATCAGTTAAAGGCGTCCAAAGCCGAAAACTACCCCTTGGTGCTGCAGGAAGGTGATCTATGCCTGCAGAAAGCTACGCTGCCTGCCTCGCTGCATAGTTTGATTTATGCGGTGCAGGCCGACGCCTACCTCAACCTCAAGCGCTTTCCCGAAGCCTTGGCCGCCAAGGAGAAATCCATGCAACTGGTGGTCAAGCCTGAGCCGCGCGCCTACCTGGACTTGAGCGCCATGTATCGCGCCGCTGGTAACCCGAAAAAAGCCCTTGAGCTCGTGCAGTTCAACCTTGACAACGGAATGGGAGAAGCAGGAAAGGGGGCCGGCTTCAATATGCCGACCTACTATCATCTGGGCCTCGCACTGACAGACCTGGGTCAGTACCGGGAGGCCGCCGAAGCATTCAGTACCGGCCTTCAGCGCCAGCCGGACTACGCCTGGGCCTATTATGCGCGCGGGATCGCGTACGACCATTTGGGCAACAGGGAAGACGCCAAGGCCGACTTCATGAAGTTCTCGCAGATCGTCGACAAGAAGTACCTGGAGCAGGAGAACAAGGCCAAGCTCGCGGAGTACAGGATTTCCATGCCGTAATTGGAACACCCGCTTAGGGGCGAATGTGCACGTTGTCTGGATAATTCGACGGATTCTGAGAAAGCACAGGCAGTGGAACAGGGTGGCCAGGCTCTGTTGTTCATCTGTGCTGCGAATGGTTGGGGCTGCTGCGCAGCCCCACGGGAGCAAGCTCCCTCGCCACAAGGGGGAGCGTTTGCCTTGGTCAGTTCGCTGCTGCTGTCGCATGCTTCTAGCGCTCGTATTCAATTAAATCCACCCTGTTTTTTCAGGTATTAAAAGAGCGGTAGTGTTTACTAGTCTTATAGTTGGTGTTTTATGTTTTTTGTGTTTGGTGATTTAAGGTAGTTTATTGAATCGATTGTAGTTATTTGGTTGTCGCAAATGTCATTGCATAAGAGCATGAACCATTTAAGTAGTGAGTATTCTGATTCGTCTTCAGTGCTGTAGTACAGGCCGACAGCTTCTCTGGGGTCTGTTGTTAAACCAGAGTGTGAGTAGTAGGATATGATTCCCTTGTTTAAAATGCATGCCATGTTGGGCCAGAGATGCTTTTCTAATGACTTTAGTTCATTGGCTAGGTTGGTTGTAACTGTATCTAGCTTTGGGCTGTCTGAGCAGAATATGAAGGTCCATATTGAGTCGCAGTTGTTGTTTTTTGGTGAGATCAGTGAGTGATTGTTTTTGAAGTGGTATCCAAGGCGGGTTTTATTTTTGTTGTTTGCGGATCTGTCGAGTTGTCGTATTTTTGTTAGCTTGGTCAGTGCATCTTTTAATTCGATTTTGTCCATGAAGCTTTTGACTTCTCCAACAGCAACAACGGATTCGCATGGGTATACATATTTGTCACCTGCAATTTTAAATTTTGGCGCTACAAAACGGTCAAATATTATTATGTCAGACTGTTGGGAGATGGCCCCATTAATGTCCATTACAAAGCCTGTGCTGACCCCGAATCTTTCTGGAAGATATTTTTTTAGTAAGTTTTTTACAACTTCTTCGCGACCCTCGCCGCGCTCTCCGTAGTGGGGGATCTGGGAGGCAAGTTCTTCATATTCGACTTTGATTTGTTTTGATATCAGTCTGAATATTTCTTTAATATTTATGTTCTTTGTCTGGCTTGGCATGTGTCATTACATCCTGATGTGAAAGTGTGGGCGATAATTATTTTGGAGATAATGTTGGAGTTTGCTTTCGGTGTGCGGGCGATGGTCTATATCGTGTTCATAGTCAATCAGTAAAAGTGGTTTTTAAAGCCGTTGGGTATGTTGTTTTGGATTTGGATGGAACATCCGGTTCACACTACGTTTGAACGATGTTTAAGATGTGAGCTGACCCTGATGAGTTTCCGGTGAGGGAATTTGCCTTGGTCAGTTCGTTGTTGCTGCCGCATGCTTCTTGGCCCTCAGCGCCAGGCCGCGGTCGTATTCAGTTGTGAAGGCTTGGCTCGGTGTGTCGTTGGCGTGAGTCAAGCGCACCACTCGGATGATGCTCCGCATATCTTGGGCTTCCTGGCCTTTGAGGCCCCCGGCATGAACGCGAGCAGCAGCAGGCTGGCGGCGAGCAGTGTCTTGAATGGCGGCATTGCCTGTCCCTGGTCTTTGTTGGATTAAGTGTGCGGGCCCCGCGCGATGACGCGAGGCCGGGGTGATGCATGATAGCTAAATGACATGATTAAGGCATCTTGAGTTTGAAGGGGGGCATCAGGCTCACCCGGAAAACAGCCCCTTGCGGCGTATAACGGTCTACCATGCCACCCCCGGCAGTGGTTCCACGCGCTACCGATCTCTCTCTTTCAAGGTATCGCCCATGTCCATCGACCAAATCAGCCTTCCCAAGGGTGTAGGCCCTCACGCCATCAAGCTGCTTGACGCCATCACCGGCGCGTCCACCCCCGAAGAACTCAACCGTGCCGGCGGTAAGGCGGAAGGTTTTGTGTTGGGGCTGGAGTCCACCAAGGCCATCAAAAGCCAAATCGCCGAGTCGTTGTATGTGGCTTACGACGATGCGGCGGGTCATCGGGCGGGTGAGTTGAAAGGCTGATCATCAGCCGGAGCAAGGCACGGTGGCTGCGCGGCTCACACCGTAAGACTTAATAACCATCCCGCCGCGCCGCTTCCTACAACCACCAGCCACGGTGGCAGTTTCCCCACCATCAGCGCCACCAGGCCAATCAGCGCCAGGGCGACGTCCTGGGCGGTGAAGATGGCGCTGGTCCACACCGGTTGGTACAGCGCCGCCAGCAACAGGCCGACCACCGCCGCGTTCACGCCCGCCAGCGCGGCTTGGGTGCGCGGGCTGCGGCGCAGGCTTTCCCAGAAGGGCAGTGCGCCCAGCACCAGTAAAAACGACGGTGCGAAGATCGCCAGCAGGCAGAGCAGGCCACCGAGCCAGCCGTTCGGCGCTTGGGTCATCGAGGCGCCGAGGAAGGCGGCGAAGGTGAACAGCGGGCCGGGCATGGCTTGGACGGCGCCGTAGCCGGCGAGGAACACGTCGTTGCTCACCCAGTGGCGGGGCACGACTTCGGCTTGCAGCAAGGGCAGCACCACGTGGCCGCCGCCGAATACCAGCGCGCCGGTGCGGTAGAAGGCGTCGGTCACGGCCAGGGTTGGGTTGGGCATCAACTGGGCGAGGATCGGCAGGCTGGCCAGCAACAGCACAAACAGCGACAGCCATAGCGCCCCGGCGCGACGGCTGATGGTCACGGGCAGGGCGTCGTGCGCGGTGGGCGGTGTGGGCTTGAACAGCAGCAGGCCGGCCATGCCCGCGATGAGGATCACGCCGACCTGGCCCCACGCCGATGTTTGCAGCAGGGCCACGCAGGCGGCGAGCAGCATCACGGCCACGCGCGGGGCGTCGGTGCACAGGTTGCGCGCCATGCCCCACACGGCCTGGGCGACCACGGCGACGGCCACCACTTTAAGGCCATGCAACGCGCCGGGCGGGATGGCGGTGCTGTGCCGGGTGATGCCCAAGGCCAACAGGATCAGCACAACGGCGGACGGCAGGGTAAACCCGAGCCACGCCGCCAATGCGCCGCCGTACCCCGCGCGCGACAGGCCGAGGGCGATGCCGACCTGGCTGCTGGCGGGGCCGGGCAGGAATTGGCACAGCGCGACCAAATCCGCGTAACTGCGCTCGCTCAGCCAGCGTCGCCGGGTCACGAACGCGTCCCGGAAATAACCCAGGTGCGCAATCGGGCCGCCAAAGGAGGTAAGGCCCAGGCGCAGGAAAATCAGGAACACTGACCAGGGGCTTTCGCGTCGATTTGCTGGGGAGTCAGCCAAGGCGGGCGGTCTCGGTGAGGGCAGGGCATCGCGGCACCTTAGCGAATTTTGATGACGTGAAGAAGCGGCGCCAGCGCTCAATGTTGTACCGTTGCTCCCCAGGACCGTACCGATGATGAAGGAGCCTCCATGACATTGACCGTCGAAACCCTGCTCGAACTGGCCATGGCCAACCTCGTCAACGCCGAAATCACTGCGCGCCTGCCCGACCTCGGGGTGGACCAGTGCATGCTCACGGCGGGTTGCCTGTTCCAGGCGGTGTGGAATCATCAGGCGAATCTGCCGGCTGATCAGGGCGTGAAGGATTACGACGTTTTTTACTTCGACACCGACCTGTCCTACGAGGCGGAGGATGCGGTAATTCGTGCGGCGGATGAACTGTTCAAAGACCTGGGCGTGAATGTCGAGGTCAAGAACCAGGCGCGGGTGCACCTTTGGTACGGCAAACGCTTTGGTCGGCCTTACCCGCAGTTGCAGTCGGCGCGCGACGGGGTCGACCGTTATCTGGTGGCCGGTACGTGCATCGGCTTGGAGATTGCCACGGGCCAGGTGTATGCGCCGTATGGGTTGGAGGATGTGGAACTGGGGATTTTGCGGATTAATCCACTGCATCCGGAGCAGGCGTTGTTTGAGCAGAAGGCGCGCAGTTATCAGGCGCGGTGGCCTTGGCTGAGGATTGTCGGGGTGGAGATACCGGAATGGATTGGCGCTGAACTTTTAGGTAGGTGTCGCACGTCCAAGCTTCAAATCACTCCCGCCAAGGACAGACGATGACCTTCTTTATCTTCCTGCTTGCCTGCGCCGCCGCCGCCAGTACCGGCGTCATTTTCAAACCCGGCGCCTGGTATGAATCCCTCGTCAAACCCAGCTTCACCCCACCCAATTGGCTGTTTCCGGTGGCCTGGACGATCATCTACCTGCTGCTGGCCTGGGCCGGCTATCGCTTGAGCCTGATCCCCGGCAGTCAAATGGTGCTGGCGCTGTGGGCTGCGCAAATTGCCCTGAATACCCTGTGGACGCCGGTATTTTTCGGCGCGCATCGCCTGCTGGCCGGGATGGTGATCATCGTGTTGCTGTGGATCACCGTGGCGGCGATGGTGGTACTGGCCGTGCGCCTGGACCTGATCACCGGCCTGATCCTGTTCCCGTACCTGGCGTGGCTGTGTGTGGCGGCGGCGCTGAATTTCTCGATCCTGCGTAATAACCGCTGATGGCTCACCAACCGTGGCCCGCCAATGAGGCGGAACTGGCCCAGATGCGCCGCTTCAATCAGAAGCTCGCCTGGCTGCCGCGCTTCAAGATCCGCAATCGCGTTACGCCGCGTTTGATCCAGGCGCTGTTGCGCGTCAGTCAAACGCTCAAGCGCGCCACACCGGCTGAAAGCAGGGTTGTCGACAACGTCCCGGTGCGCATCCTGCGGCCAAGCGGCAAGCCCAAGGGCGTAGTGCTGGATATCCACGGCGGCGGCTGGGTGATCGGCAATGCGCAGATGGATGACGACCTCAACCTGGGCATGCTGCAGGCGTGCGACGTGGCGGTGGTGTCGGTGGATTATCGGTTGGCGGTCGACACGCCGGTCGAGGGGCTGATGGCGGATTGTTTGGCGGCGGCGCGCTGGTTACTCAGTGCTGATGAGTTTGCCGGCCTGCCGGTCATCGTCGTAGGCGAATCGGCCGGTGGGCATCTGGCGGCGGCGACGTTGCTGGCCCTCAAGCAATGGCCTGAACTGCTCAAGCGCATAAGCGGCGCGGTGTTGTATTACGGCGTTTACGACCTGACCGGCACACCGAGCGTACGCGCTGCGGGGCCTGAAACGTTGTTGCTGGATGGGCCTGGGATGGTGGAGGCGTTGCGCATGCTCACGCCGGGGCTGAGTGATGATGAGCGCCGACAGCCGCCGTTGTCGCCGTTGTATGGCGACTTTGAAGGGCTGCCCCCGGCGTTGATGTTTGTGGGGGAGTTGGACCCGCTTAAGGATGACACGCTGCTGATTGCCGAGCGGTGGCCCCACGCTGAAGCACACCTGTTGCCGGAGTCGGCCCATGGGTTTATTCATTTTCCGGTGGCGATGGCGGATGGGGTGTTGGCCTATAGCCGACAGTGGATCACTCAGTGCATTGATGGCGAACAGGCATAACTGTATAGGCGCCTCTCTAAGGCTCACCCATTCCTCTGTGGTGAGCGAGCTTGCTCGCGTTGGGCTGCGAAGCAGCCCCAAAACCAGCCAGTGCAGAGTAAGCCCGCTTCCCACAGAAAGCACCGATTCACTACAATCGCCTTATCTTTTATCAGCAGGCCGGGTACCCTCTTTTCTCCAAACATTCCCCCCAAGCAAAGGAAAGCACGTGAAGATTCTCCAAGGAGCCATCGGTCTATCGGCGCTGTATCTGCTGGCAGGCTGTGGCCAGGTCACCGAAAAAACACTGACGTTCGATGTGCCCTATGGGATGTATGAAACCGTTCTGCGCCAGAACGTCACCGGAACAGGCCAGTTGACCTGCAAGGTCACCACCGACAACCAGGACCGCGGCGAAAAGTGGGTGCCGTCGGTGATTCTTGCGGCGGCCGAGGACGCTGCCGAGGACGACACCCTGTTTCTTTCCAGCTACACGCCAGCCGACAGCGACCAGCGCTTGTTCCAACTGCGCACCTTCAACAAAGCCAAGCCGGTCATCGACACCTTCTTCCATCGGGCCCCCGACCAACGCGGTGTGTATACGTTGCGCCTGACCTGGCAAGCGGACGGCGCCATTGGTTATCAGGTCGCCAGCGGTGGGGCCTGGGAAGAGAGGAAACTCGTGGACAAGCCCGGTTTTTCCGTGCGCCACGTGAGCGTACATGCCTCCGGTATGAAGGGCAGCGCTGTGTGTGAGTTGCGTGAGTGAACGCGCTGACGTTGAGGCCGGCGACGGTGACTGATCTGCCGTCGATCTATCGGGGAGAGCAGGACTACATCCGCCGCTGGGAGCCCGACCACGAAGCAGCCTGGCGGCTCCAGTTGGAGCGCCACCTTACGCGCTGGGTCGATAACTTCGAACGCTTGACGATCGCGATGCTGGGCGGGCAGTTGGCCGGTTATTCGCTGTGGACTGCAGAGGAGGGGGTTGCCGAGCTTTGTACGATCAACGTCAGTGACGCTCACCGACGCCAGGGGATCGGTCGGACGTTGCTGGACGCTTACGCGGCGGCGGCTGGGCAGAATGACTTCTTGACGTTGCGATTGAGCGTACGTTCCGATAACCCTGCCCGGCTGATGTATGAGCGCGCCGGGTTTGCCTGTGTGGGCACAGATTCGAACGACTACCTTTGCTACGAGCGAGCCAGCCGCCCGTGAATATCACCGCAAGAAGCGGATAGCCACCGCTGGCCAGGTGCTTGTCTCATGGGGCTCACCCTAAGAGGCGCCCACCATGAACTTCCGCATTACGGGCCTTGCTCCCGATCCATTTCTCAGTGTGTTTGGTTTGCCCGACGATGAGCTTGCCGCGCGCGGGACAAGCCCGCTCGCCACAACAGCCCTATCTGTCCAGCGTTCAGCGTTTAGCCAACGGTGCGTAGATACCTATGCCCGATAGCAGTCTGTCAGGTGATGCATATGTCGACTGGCACACCGCTATCGGTGGCAAGCCCCTCCCACATTAGGATCTCGAGTGGAGTCGATATTGTGGTGTTCAGTTAGACCGCAACCGCAGTATCTGCGCCCCATCGAACGGGTCCGTCAGGTAGTGCGCCTGCACCCCGAATGTCTCCCGCAAGCGCTCCGGCGTCAGCACCTCCAGCGGCTTGCCCAGCGCGACCAGGCGCCCACGGTCCAGCACGGCCAGGCGATCGCAGGTCAGCGCCTGGTTCAGGTCATGCAGGGCGATGAGGGTGGTCACCGGCAAACCTTGCACACCTTTCAAAATCGCCAGTTGATGCTGGATATCCAGGTGATTGGTCGGCTCGTCCAGCAACAGTATCTGCGGCCGTTGCGCCAGGGCGCGGGCGATGTGCACGCGCTGGCGCTCGCCGCCGGAGAGGCTGCGCCAGGCGCGGTGGCTCAGGTGGGTGGCGTCCACATCATGCAGGGCCTGGCGCACGATGGCGTCGTCGTCGCCGGACCACGGGCTCAGCGCCGACAGCCACGGTGTACGGCCCAGTGCTACGGCGTCGAATACGCGGATGGCGTCGTCGGTGTCGGCCTGTTGCTCCACCACCGCCAGCTGTTGGGCGATGGCGCGGCGGGACAGGTCGCCCAGGCGTTGGCCGCCCAGGCGCACGTCGCCGCTGGCCGGTGTGCGCAGACCGGCGAGCAGTTTGAGCAGGGTGGATTTGCCGGAGCCGTTGGGCCCGACAATCCCCAGGGTTTCACCCAACTGAACCTCCAGGTGGATATCGCGCAGCAACTCCGCCTCACGCACCTTGAAGCCCAGGCCGGTGCAACTCAGTACGCTCATCGCGCATTCCTCCGGCCAATCAGGATCAGCGCAAACACCGGCGCGCCCACCAGCGCCGTCACCACGCCGACCGGGATCACCTGGCCTTTGATCAAGGTGCGCGACAACACATCGGCCGCAATCAAAAATAACGCGCCGCCCAGCGCACTGGCGGGCAGCAGGCGCGAATGCCCGGTGCCGAGGAGCAGGCGCACCGCGTGGGGGATCACCAGGCCGACAAAGCCGATGGAGCCGACAATCGACACCATCACCGCCGTCACCAGCGCCGCGCAACCCACCAGCACAACCTGCACGCGGCGCACCGGGATGCCCAGGGACGCGGCCGAATCCGTGCCGAAGGTGAACGCATCCAACGCGCGACGATGCCACAGGCACACCACCAGGCCCGTGATCGCCACCGGCACTGCCAGCCACACCGACGGCCAGCGCACGCCGCTGAGGTTACCCAGCAGCCAGAACAGGATGCCGCGCGCCTGTTCGGAGCTGGCTGATTTGGTGATCAGGAACGCCGTGAGCGCATTGAACAACTGCGACCCGGCGATGCCGGCGAGGATGATCTGCCCGGTGCCGCTGGACGAACCGCTGGCCCGCGCCAGCAAAATCACCAGGGCAAACGCCGCCATCGCGCCGACAAAGGCGCCGGCCGACAATGAAATCAGCCCGCCGCCCACGCCCATCAACGCCACCAGCACCGCGCCGGTCGAAGCGCCGGCGCTGATGCCCAGCAGGTACGGATCGGCCAGCGGGTTGCGCAGCAACGACTGCAAAATCACCCCGCAGGTGGCCAGCCCGGCACCGCAGGCGGCGGCCACCAGGGCACGGGTGAGGCGGTAGTTCCACACCACGCCTTCATCGATGGGGTCCAGCACGTAACCGGCCGCCCACAGTTTGTTGGCGAGCACCTGCAGCACCACCTGGGGCGAGATGGCGGTTTCGCCGATGGCCACGCCGGCGAGCACGGCGATCAGCAATAGCGCCAGGGCGAGTAAGGTCCGGATCATTGCGGCAGGTCGTAGCCGTCGATGGCCGTGGCCAGGTGTTCAAGGCCGTCGAACATGCGGATGCTGGCCTGCAGCGCCAGGGCGTCGAGGATGATGATGCGGTTGTTTTTCACCGCGTCCATGTTGCGCGTGACCGGGTCGCTGCGCAGGAAGGCGAGTTTCTTTTCATGGTCGTCGGCGGGATAGCGGCGACGGTCCATGCGGGCGATCACCAGGAAGGTCGGGTTGGCCTTGGCGAGGGTTTCCCAGCCGACGGCGGGCCATTCTTCATCGGATTGCACCACGTTGTGCAGGCCGAGGGTTTCGAGCATGAACTCCGGAATGCCCTTGTGGCCGGCCACGTAGGGGTCGCTGGCCAGTTCGGCGCTGGAGAACCACACCAGCGCGCTGGCCTGCTTGAGGCCTTTGCTCTGCACGGTGGCCACGGATTGGGCCAGGCGCGCCTGGAGCTCATCGTTCAACTGTTGGCCGCGATCCTGCACATCGAAAATCTGCGCCAGCTGGCGGATGCTCTTGTAGATCGTCTCGATACGGAACGGCTCCAGCCGCGTGCCGTCGGCGCCCACCAGGTTGTCCTTGCCTTCGCAGTCGGAGGGCAGCAGGTAGGTGGGGATCTTCAGGTCGTGAAACTGCTCGCGGGTGCCGACCACGCCTTGTGGACCCACCACCCATTCCAGCTCGGCGGCCACCAGTTGCGGGCGCTTGGCGATCACCGCTTCGAAGCTGGGCTCGTTGTTGGCCAGGCGCTCGATGCTGTCGTTCTGCGCCTTGAACTGCGGCAACACGCTGTTGAACCACAGCGAGGTGCCCACCACGCGGTCAGCCACGCCGAGGGCATAGAGCATTTCGGTGGCGGCCTGGCCGATGGTCACGCTGCGCGCGGGCGCCTGCGGGAAGGTGAGGGTGCTGCCGCAGTTTTCCAGGGTCAGCGGGTAGTGCGTGGGCGCGGCGTGGGCCAGGGCGCAGAAACCCAGGCCGCTGATCAGGGCGGTAACGCGTGGCAGCATGAGGCGATCTCCGTGTGGACCGTACGTGGAAACAGGCTAGGTACGGTTCGGAAATACGCCCTCGAACGCCGGCGAACGGGCAGGCAAGGATGTCCTTCCCGGACACCCCGCCGGTGAGTGATTGTGCTGGGCCGGCAGGTCTCCTGACTGATGCGTCGTCGCCACGCTCCGGCCTTCCCGGACGCGGTCCAGTGGCAGTGGGGAGCAGGCTCGGCACCTACAGTTGCGGGGGCAGTTCCGATTGACGCGGTGTACCGCGCTTCGGATTCCCTATTAGTCCCGTTCGGGAACCGGCGCGGTATGGTAGTTGATTAGGGCGAGGCGATACAGCCCGAAGGGCGCCCGGTCAGAGACGAATATCCTCGGGGCCGCGGATCAGCGCTTCAATTCGCGTGCCCGTAGCGCGCTCTTCGTTGCTGAAGCCGTCGTAGTCCGCCAGGTTGGCGAAGCGGATGCCGGTCAATTGTTCGATCTGGATCACGCTGCGCTGGTAGGTCCTGACCTGGCCGAACATCAGGTCGAGCTGACCCAGCTCGCGGCTTTGGTCGATCATGTAGGCGCTGGCGGAGGGCTTGCCGTCATCGCTGAGGTAGGCCACCACTTTCCAGAACGCCTTGGGGATTCTGATACCACGGTAAAGGCGGTCGTCGTCGGCGAACACCGGGCCGCTGAACACCGTTGCCCGGGCTTTCCAGCGCTGCGTGTTATTGAGGATGTAGTCTTCCAGTTCCAGCCAGGTCTTCTGGTTGAACCCGCTCATCTGCGGCGAGCAGTTGGTGAAGTGGAAGGTGTCGAGGTTGGCGGTGTTTGCCGCGTCGCCCCAGTTAGGATCCTGGCGCCGTACCAGGTGACCGCGATCCAGGCCATTGCTGGCATAGAGCTCTTCGCCCACCTGGGCGCTGATCGGCAGGCGCCCATCGTAGGCCCAGGTGTCGTTGCTGCGGATAATCTCCACATGCTGCCCGCCGTCGATATTGACGCCCACGTAGAGCGCCAGTCGTCGGGAACGGGACATCGTCACCGAGAAATGCGTGTAGTCCAGGCGCAGCGGTTGGACGTCGTCCGCCAATGCCTCATCGGCGGTGGGCCAGGGCACTGCGAAGCTGCTGAGAAAGTCCTCGGCGTAGCCCTGTCGGTCCTGTAGATCCTTGGCCGCGGTGACACGGGGCGTCGCCGCCCGGGCTTCCATCAAGGTGGGATTGGTCGCGATCAACGGGCGTAGATCGGCGAGTCGTGGGCGGTGCGCAAGATCGATTTTGGCTTTGCGGGCTGGCATGGGTAAGTCCTCCTTGGATAAACACGACTGCAACATAGATTGATGACAATTGATGACACGGGTTAACCCTGGGGGGCTATCCTCAAACGGTTACCGGAGCTACACCATATGCCAACAGGGAGCCAGCTAATGTGTGATCGCCACCACCGCAACCCGATTTTCTGCCTGATCCCGCCGTATATGCTCGACCAGATCGCGCGTCACGGTGATAAGGCCCAGCGCGACATCGCGCTGCGCACCCGCGCCAAGGACAGCACGTTCCGTTCGCTGCGCATGGTCGCAGTGCCCGCCAAGGGGCCGGCCCACATGGCCCTGGTCATGGGCGCCGGCAAACGGCGCTCGATCTACACCGCCGAAGGCACCGACAGCCTGCCGGGCAAGCTGGTCCGCGGTGAAGGCCAGCCCGCCAGTGGCGACGCCGCCGTGGACGAAGCCTATGACGGCTTGGGTGCCACGTTCGATTTTTTCGAAGAGGTGTTCGACCGCAACTCCATTGACGACGCCGGCATGGCCCTGGATGCCACCGTGCACTTTGGCCAGAACTATAACAATGCGTTCTGGAACTCGACCCAGATGGTGTTTGGCGATGGCGATGGGCAGTTGTTCAACCGCTTCACGGTGGCCCTCGATGTGATTGGCCATGAATTGGCCCACGGCGTCACCGAGGACGAGGCCAAGCTGATGTATTTCAATCAGTCCGGTGCCTTGAACGAGTCACTCTCGGACGTGTTCGGCTCACTGATCAAGCAGTATGCGTTGAAGCAAACCGCCGAAGACGCCGATTGGCTGATCGGCAAAGGGTTGTTCACCAAGAAGATCAAAGGCGTCGCCCTGCGTTCGATGAAGGCCCCCGGCACCGCGTTCGATGACAAGCTGCTGGGCAAGGACCCTCAGCCAGGGCATATGGATGATTTTGTCCAGACCTACGAGGACAATGGCGGGGTGCATATCAATTCCGGCATTCCCAACCATGCGTTCTATCAGGTGGCGACCCGGATTGGCGGGTTTGCCTGGGAGCGTGCAGGACGTATCTGGTATGACGCGCTGCGCGATGCGCGGTTGCGGCCGAACTCGGGGTTTTTACGTTTTGCGCGTATAACCTACGATATCGCCGGCCGTCTCTACGGCGCGAACAAGGATGAGCACAAGGCGGTCAAGGAGGGCTGGAAAGCGGTTGGCATTAACGTCTGACGTGAGGAACAGCCATGCAAATTTCGATCAAGGAAAACGGCGGGCCGGCGTTTTTTCCGGGTTTGACCAAGCCTCGTACTGTGGAGTTGAACACGTTGCCCGAGCCGGACCAACAAGAGTTGCGGCAGCTGATCGAGGCTTCAAACTTCTTTCAGTTGCCGCAGAGCACCACGCCAGAGCCCGGAAATCCGGGCCAGGTGCACTACACTCTGACCGTGAAGGAAGGCCAGCAGGAACATACGGTGTGCGTGCTCGCGCCGGTGAAGTCGCAGGCATTGGATGGGCTGGTGCAGTGTGTGCGCCGGCATATCCGCAGTTGAGGTCACCCCAGCAGTTCCTTCACCTTGGTAATGAGCTTGTTGATGTCGAACGGCTTATCCAGCACCGCATCGAACAGGTCCGAGCGCTGCATGCCGATATGGGCCTGCGCGCCGCTGATCAGGATAATCGGCAGGTGCTTGACGGCCGGCAGTGCACGGACCGCTTCGGCGAACTCCTCACCGTCCATCACCGGCATCATGAAATCGGTGATGATCAGCGACGGCCGTTCTCGCTCCAGCACCTCCAGCGCCTTTTTCCCATTGCCAGCTGTGACGACCATGAACCCCTCATCTTCCAGTGCGTAGGCAAGGATATCGGCGATCAAGTACTCGTCATCGACGACCAGGATGGTGGCCATGTCAATTCAACCTACCCAAAGACTTAAAAAGCTGAACCAGGCAGCGCTGAATTGGATGCAACTGAGGGGGCATTTGTTGAAACCTTTCTTAAGTCAACGGCTTGGTCACGGATCACCACCTCTAATAATGAGGGGTCATAAAAGCTGTCTCTGACCTTAAGAATGGAAAGCGTCCTTCTAAGTTCAGACTGAATCTCGAAGAAACGCATAAGCATGAGGTTGTCGGCAATGCTTGACAGTTCAGACGCGGGGGAAGTGACCTCCGAGCCGAACAGATCATGCATCTCCCACGTGGCGAAGACCGTGACGCCCTTGGCGCGCAGTTCGTTCATCAGTGCGCTGTAGAAGTCGGTGATCCGTGCCGGGTTGTTGGAGACGCGGGTCATGCCGCTCAAGCTGTCGATGAACAGGCGCTTGATGCCCTTTTCCTCGACAAGGCGCAGCAATCGCGCGCCAAGCCCGTCCAGCAGGCCTTCGGTGGTGGGCTGCCAGGCGATGGTCAGTGCGCCACTGTCTTCCATCTCCTGGATATCGATGCCCAGGGATTGGCCTTTGAGCCGCAGGCGCTGAGGGCTTTCGTAGAAGCCGAAGTGCAGGCCGGGAGCGTCTACCGTCGATTCCGAGAGAAACTTGAGGCCCAGGGTGGTCTTGCCAATGCCCGACGGCCCCATGACCAGGGTCACGCTGGAACTGTGCAGCCCGCCGCCGAGGATGCCGTCCAACGAGCCGATACCGCTGGCGATGCGCGTCAGGTCGGCGCTGTCGGGTGCGGACGGGCGGCCATAGAGGCTTTCCAGGCGTGGGTACACCACCAGGCCGTCGTCGTTGATTTCACACTCGTGCAGGCCGGTGAGCGCGCCGCTGCCGCGGGTCTTGCGCAACTGGATACGGCGCACGGAACGGGTGCCGAACAGTTCCTCACCCATTTCGATCACGCCATCGACCATGGTGTGCTCGGGACTGCCGTCATCCAGGCGTGAGCTGGTGAGGAACAACACCGTGCAACCGGCGAAGGCGGCATGCCCTTGCAGTTCTGAAATGAATTTTTTCGTGTCGATCGGCGAGTCGGCCTTGGAACGCGCGTTCAACAAGCCGTCCACCACCATGACGGTGGCCCTCTGCCTGCTGATCTCACGCCTGAGCAGCTTGACCACTTCGTCGAGGCCTTCGTTTTCCAGGGTGTCGAAGGCGCTGACAAACTGGATTTCGGCGCCGACACGGGAGGCGTCAAAAAAGCTCAGGGTAGAGAGGAACTGGAAAAGGCGGTCGTGGGATTCCGCCAACAGCGTGGCAACCAGGACTCGGCCGCCATTGCGCGCGTGATGAAACCCCAGCTGGTTGGCAAGGATGGTTTTACCTGAGCCGGGGCGGCCCTGAATGATGTAGGACGCCCCAGACACCAGCCCTCCCTTGAGCAGAGCGTCCAGCCCTTCGATTCCGCTTTGAAGGCGATTTAGCTTTTCCACAGTGCGATCCTGACCCTAAAAACATGCTGTTAAGCCGAGTGGACAGAATGCTAACGCCATTTGTTCACTGCTGCTACTTGCGATCCAGCCATACGGTCTGCGCATTGCAGAATTCGCGTAGGCCAAAATGCGACAACTCGCGCCCGAACCCGCTCTTCTTCACGCCGCCAAACGCCACCCGAGGGTCGGACACGCTGAACGCATTGATGAAGATCCCGCCGGTTTCCAGCTGGTTGGCGATGTCGCGGGCCTTGGCCGGGTCGGTGGTGAAGAGGCTGGCGGTGAGGCCGAACTCGCTGTCATTGGCCAGGGCCACGGCGTGGTCGGCATCGCGGGCGGTGATGATCGACGCCACGGGGCCAAACAGTTCCTGCTTGAACGAGGTCATCTGGTCGGTGACGTCGGCCAGTACGGTCGGCTCATAGTAGTTGGCGACACCGGCAACTTTGTGGCCGCCCAGCAGCAGGGTGGCGCCTTCTTCCAGGGTGGCCTGGACCTGGCCGTGCAACTCGTCGCGCAGGTCGAAGCGCGCCATCGGGCCGACGTAGGTGCTGGCCGAGGTCGGGTCGCCCATCACCAGCGCGCGGCTGGCTTCGACGAACTTGGCGGTGAAGGCGTCCACCACGCCGGCTTCGATGATCAGGCGCTTGGCGGCGGCGCAGACCTGGCCGCTGTTCTGGAAGCGGCCGATGACGGCGGCCTGCACGGCGGCGTCGAGGTCGGCGTCGTTGAGCACGATGAACGGGTCGGAGCCGCCCAGTTCCAGCACGCACTTCTTCAGCGCAGCGCCGGCCTGGGAGCCGATGGCCATGCCGGCGCGTACGCTGCCGGTGAGGGTGACGGCGGCGATGCGCGGGTCGGCGATGGCGGTGGATACGCCGTCCTGGGTCACGTTGATCACTTCGAACAGGCCTTCAGCGAATCCGGCCTTCTGCAACGCCGCTTTCATCATGTACGCGCTGCCCATCACGTTCGGCGCGTGTTTGAGCACGTAGGTATTGCCGGCGAGCAGGGTCGGCACGGCGCCACGCAGCACTTGCCATACCGGGAAGTTCCACGGCATCACGGCGAGGATCGGGCCCAGCGGGCGGTATTCGATGTGGGCGCTGCCGTTGTCCACCAGGGTGGGTTCCGGGGCTAGCATGGCCGGGCCGTGGGCGGCATACCACTCGCTGAGCTGGGCGCATTTTTCGATTTCGGCGCGGGCCTGGGTGATGGGCTTGCCCATTTCCAGGGTGATCATCTGCGCCATTTCTTCGGCTTGATCGCGCAGGGCGCCGGCCAGGGCCAGCAGCAATTCGGCACGCTGGCTGACCGGCTGGCGGCGCCAGGTGCGGAAGGCGGCGGTGGCACGGTCGAGGGCGGCGTCCAGTTGCGACGCGGTTTCGTAGGGGTAGCTGCCGACTGTTTCGCCGGTGGCGGGGTTGATCGACAGGGCGTGGGTCTGGTGAGAAATAGCGTTCATGGCACCGTCCGGCTGAATGAGTGGAATGGGTTCAGCCTACGGGGATGCATGTTTTCTGGAAACTGAATAATATTGAGCAATACGTTCACGATTGGAGAATGACTTGGATCTGGTGCAGCTGGAAATCTTCAAGGCCGTTGCCGAGCAAGGCAGCATCAGCGCCGCCGCGCAGTTGATTCATCGGGTGCCGTCGAACCTGACCACGCGCATCAAGCAACTGGAGCAGGATTTGGGCGTGGAGTTGTTTATCCGCGAGAAGAGTCGCCTGCGCCTGTCGCCCGCCGGATGGAATTTCCTCGGCTATGCGCGGCGTATTCTCGACCTGGTGCAGGAAGCCCGCGCGACGGTGGCGGGGGAGGAGCCCCAGGGCGCGTTTGCTCTCGGCTCCCTGGAAAGCACGGCGGCGGTGCGCATCCCGGCGCTGCTCGCGGCCTACAACCAGAAGCACACCAAGGTCGAATTGGACCTGAGCACCGGGCCTTCAGGCACGATGATCGAGGGCGTGTTGTCGGGACGGCTGGCGGCGGCGTTCGTCGATGGGCCGGTATTGCATGCCACCCTGGAAGGCGTGGCGGTGTTCGAGGAGGAGATGGTGGTGATTGCGCCGTTGCACCACGGTCCGATCACGCGAGGGCAGGATGTGAACGGGGAGAGCATCTACACCTTTCGCTCCAACTGTTCCTACCGGCACCATTTCGAGCGCTGGTTCGCACAGGACGGCGCGGTGCCGGGGAGGATCTTCGAGATGGAGTCCTACCACGGCATGCTCGCCTGCGTCAGCGCCGGGGCCGGCCTGGCGCTGATGCCACGCAGCATGCTCGAAAGCATGCCGGGGTTTACCACGGTGAGCGTGTGGCCGCTGACGGACAGTTTTCGCACCCTGCATACCTGGCTGATCTGGCGCCGTGGGACGGTGTCGCAGAGTTTGAACAGTTTTGTGAAGTTGCTGGAAGAGCAGGGTGTGGCGTCGGCCTAGCCGCCAAACTGGAAGGTGCCCATGGCCAGCTTGGCCATGATTGCCGTCGCGCCCAATTGCACCAGCCACAACGCCAAACCGCCCAGGAACACCCCCAGCGCCACTTGCAGTACCAGGCTTTTCTGGCGCTTGGCTTGGGGCGCGCGCGGGGTGTAGTCGTGCAGTTCGTCGCGGTCGGCGCGCAGGTCCAGGTCGTCGTTTCTCATAGGGCTCTCACAGCAAAGGGGCAATCAGGGTTCAGTCTAGTGGGTTCGCCAATAAAAAGGGGGAAGCCATCGGCTTCCCCCTTCGTATAACGCCGTCAGGCTTATAGAACCTGAACAATCGCCTTTGTTACCGCAGCAATGTTCGACTGGTTCAACGCTGCCACACAGATACGCCCGGTATCCAGCGCGTAGATACCAAACTCGCTGCGCAGGCGGGTGACTTGCTCAACGGTGAGGCCCGAGTAGGAGAACATCCCGCGTTGGCGACCGACGAAGCTGAAGTCGTGGCCCGGAGCAGCCTTGGCCAGCTCGGCAACCATCTGCTCACGCATGCCACGGATGCGCAGGCGCATCTCGGCCAGTTCGGCTTCCCACTGGGCGCGCAGCTCAGGGCTGTTCAGCACCGCGGCAACAATCGCTGCGCCATGGGTTGGCGGGTTGGAGTAGTTGGTGCGGATCACGCGCTTGACCTGGGACAGGATGCGCGCGCTTTCTTCCTTGGAGTCACCGACGATGGACAACGCGCCCACACGCTCGCCGTACAGGGAGAACGACTTGGAGAACGAGCTGGAGACAAAGAAGGTCAGGCCCGATTCGGCGAACAGGCGCACGGCGGCGGCGTCTTCGTGGATACCGTCGCCAAAGCCCTGATAGGCCATGTCGAGGAACGGCACCAGGTTCCTGGCCTTGACCACGTCCAGCACGTTCTGCCAGTCGGCCGGGCTCAGGTCGACGCCGGTCGGGTTATGGCAGCAGGCGTGCAGCACCACGATGGACTGGGGCGGCAGGGCGTTGAGGTCTTCGAGCAGGCCGGCACGGTTCACGTCGTGGGTGGCGGCGTCGTAGTAGCGGTAGTTCTGCACCGGGAAACCGGCGGTTTCGAACAGGGCGCGGTGGTTTTCCCAGCTCGGGTCGCTGATCGCAACGACGGCGCCTGGCAGCAATTGCTTGAGGAAGTCTGCACCCAGCTTCAGGGCGCCGGTGCCGCCTACCGCTTGTACGGTGGTGACGCGGCCAGCGTTCAGCAGTGGCGATTCAGCGCCGAACAGCAGGGTCTGCACGGCCTTGTCGTAGGCGGCGATGCCGTCGATCGGCAAGTAGCCACGGGCGGCGTGTTGCGCCACGCGAATGGCTTCCGCTTCGGCAACGGCACGCAAGAGTGGAATCTTCCCCTCCTCGTTGCAGTAAACGCCCACGCCAAGGTTAACCTTGGTGGTTCGTGTATCGGCGTTGAATGCTTCGTTGAGGCCCAGGATTGGATCGCGTGGTGCCATTTCGACAGCGGAGAACAGGCTCATTTTGCGGCAGCTCTATGGGGGAAGGGAGGGACGTGTCGCGCTCCAGCCGAATGCACTAGAGCGGTGCACAAACGGGGAGCTAGTATAGAGGCCATCACCGCTGAGGGCGACAACCGAAACGGCTTTTCGGCCAAGTTTTTCGGTTTATTTGCCGACCGTTAGTCTTATTGCAACATTGATCAACCACGGCAGACAGGACGATTGCCTTGAAACCCGTCACATTCGCCACCACTTCTACAGCTATCATGGTTTTTTCCTACGACCCGCTCTGAAACTTCGCGGGTTGTGGTCTTTTTCGTCCCCGACGGGTTTACAGTCTGGGGTGACTTCAAGAGGTACGTTATGTCGGATTTCCAACTAGTCACCCGCTTTGAACCTGCCGGCGACCAGCCCGAGGCCATTCGCCAGATGGTCGAAGGCATCGAGGCCGGCCTGGCGCACCAGACGCTGCTCGGGGTGACCGGTTCGGGCAAGACCTTCAGCATCGCCAACGTGATTGCGCAGATCAACCGCCCCACGCTGGTGCTGGCCCCGAACAAGACCTTGGCCGCGCAGTTGTACGGCGAGTTCAAGGCGTTCTTCCCGAACAACGCGGTGGAATACTTCGTTTCCTACTACGACTACTACCAGCCCGAAGCGTATGTGCCGTCCTCCGATACCTTTATCGAGAAGGATGCGTCGATCAACGACCATATCGAGCAGATGCGGCTGTCGGCGACCAAGGCGTTGCTGGAGCGCAAGGACGCGATCATCGTCACCACGGTGTCGTGCATCTATGGCCTGGGCAGCCCGGAAACCTATTTGAAGATGGTGCTGCACGTCGACCGCGGCGACAAACTCGACCAGCGCGAGCTGCTGCGCCGCCTGACCAGCCTGCAGTACACCCGCAACGACATGGATTTTGCCCGCGCCACCTTCCGTGTGCGTGGCGATGTGATCGACATCTACCCGGCCGAATCCGACCTGGAGGCGATCCGCATCGAGCTGTTTGACGATGAAGTCGAGAGCCTGTCGGCCTTCGATCCGTTGACCGGCGAAGTGATCCGCAAGCTGCCGCGCTTCACCTTCTATCCGAAAAGCCACTACGTGACCCCGCGCGAAACCCTGATGGGCGCCATCGAGGGTATCAAGGTCGAGCTGGCCGAGCGCCTGGAGTACCTGCGCGCCAACAACAAGCTGGTGGAAGCCCAGCGTTTGGAGCAACGCACGCGCTTTGACCTGGAGATGATCCTCGAGCTGGGCTACTGCAACGGCATCGAAAACTACTCGCGCTACCTCTCGGGCCGTGAGTCCGGCGCGCCGCCGCCGACCCTCTACGACTACCTGCCCGACGACGCACTGCTGGTGATCGACGAGTCCCACGTCAGCGTGCCGCAAGTGGGCGCGATGTATAAGGGCGACCGCTCGCGTAAGGAAACCCTGGTGGAGTACGGCTTCCGCCTGCCGTCGGCACTGGATAACCGGCCGATGCGCTTCGACGAGTGGGAAGCCATCAGCCCGCAGACCATCTTTGTGTCGGCCACGCCGGGCAACTATGAGGCCGAGCATGCCGGCCGTGTGATCGAGCAACTGGTGCGTCCCACCGGCCTGGTCGACCCGGAAATCGAAATCCGCCCGGCGCTGACCCAGGTGGATGACCTGTTGTCGGAGATCCATAAACGTGTGGCCCTGGAAGAGCGGGTGCTGGTCACCACGCTGACCAAGCGCATGTCCGAAGACTTGACCGACTACCTCGCCGACCACGGCGTGCGCGTGCGTTACCTGCACTCGGACATCGACACCGTGGAGCGCGTGGAAATCATCCGCGACCTGCGCCTGGGCACCTTTGATGTGCTGGTGGGCATCAACCTGCTGCGCGAAGGCCTGGACATGCCGGAAGTGTCGCTGGTGGCAATCCTCGATGCAGACAAGGAGGGCTTCCTGCGCTCTGAACGCTCGCTGATCCAAACCATCGGTCGTGCGGCGCGTAACCTCAATGGCCGGGCGATTCTCTACGCGGATCGCATCACCGGTTCCATGGAGCGGGCGATTGGCGAGACGCAACGCCGTCGCGACAAGCAGATTGCCTTCAACCTGGAAAACGGCATTACGCCCAAAGGCGTGTTCAAGGACGTTGCCGACATCATGGAAGGCGCCACCGTGCCGGGCTCGCGCAGCAAGAAGCGCAAGGGCATGGCCAAGGCCGCCGAGGAAAGCGCCAAGTACGAAAACGAACTGCGCTCGCCGAGTGAGATCACCAAGCGGATTCGCCAGTTGGAAGAGAAAATGTACCAGTTGGCGCGGGACCTGGAGTTTGAAGCTGCGGCGCAGACTCGGGATGAGATTGGCAAGTTGCGTGAGCGGTTGCTGGCTGTCTGATCTGCGGTGACTAGACTGGCCTCATCGGGGGCTTGCCCCCGATGGCTGCGCCTCGGTTTTCCAGAAATCACCCAGGCTGTTACCATTCGCCCCTTGTTTCAATTTCAGTTATATCGCCCATTCGAGACCTGCCATGACCACCGTCCGCACGCGCATCGCGCCATCGCCTACTGGGGATCCCCACGTCGGCACTGCCTACATCGCCTTGTTCAACTACTGCTTTGCCAAGCAGCACGGCGGTGAATTCATCCTGCGGATCGAGGACACCGACCAACTGCGCTCCACCCGTGAGTCGGAACAGCAGATTTTCGATGCCCTGCGCTGGTTGGGCATTACCTGGGCCGAAGGCCCGGACGTAGGCGGCCCGCACGGTCCGTATCGCCAGAGCGAGCGCAGCGACATCTACAAGCAGTACACCCAGCAACTGGTCGACATGGGCCATGCGTTCCCATGCTTCTGCACCGCTGAAGAACTCGACCAGATGCGCGCGGAGCAACAGGCCCGTGGCGAAACCCCGCGCTACGATGGCCGCGCATTGCTGCTGTCGAAAGAGGAGGTGGCTGCCCGCCTGGCCGCCGGTGAACCTCACGTTATCCGCATGAAGGTGCCGAGCGAAGGCGTGTGCGTGGTGCCGGACATGCTGCGCGGTGATGTCGAAATCCCGTGGGACCGCATGGATATGCAGGTGTTGATGAAGACCGACGGCCTGCCGACGTACTTCCTGGCCAACGTGGTCGACGACCACCTGATGGGCATCACCCACGTATTGCGGGGTGAAGAATGGCTGCCATCGGCGCCGAAGTTGATCCTTCTCTACGAATACTTCGGCTGGGAACAACCGCAGCTGTGCTACATGCCGCTGCTGCGTAACCCGGACAAGAGCAAGCTGTCCAAGCGCAAGAACCCGACCTCGGTGACGTTCTACGAGCGCATGGGCTTCATGCCTGAAGCGATGCTCAACTACCTGGGCCGCATGGGCTGGTCGATGCCGGACGAGCGTGAGAAGTTCTCGCTGCAGGAAATGGTCGATAACTTTGACCTGTCCCGCGTGTCGCTGGGCGGGCCGATCTTCGATATCGAGAAACTCTCGTGGCTCAATGGCCAGTGGCTGCGTGATCTGCCGGTGGAAGAATTCGCCAGCCGCGTGCAGCAATGGGCGCTGAACCCTGAATACATGATGAAGATCGCGCCACTGGTGCAGGGCAGGGTGGAGACGTTCAGCCAGGTTGCCCCGTTGGCCAGCTTCTTCTTTGCCGGTGGTGTGAACCCGGATACCAGGCTGTTCGAATCCAAGAAGCTCTCGGGCGATCAGGTGCGCCAGTTGATGCAACTGATCCTGTGGAAGCTGGAAAGCCTGCGCCAGTGGGAGAAGGATGCGATCACTGCGACGATCCAGGCGGTGGTGGAATCCCTTGAGTTGAAATTGCGCGATGCCATGCCGCTGATGTTTGCCGCGATCACCGGGCAGGCCAGTTCGGTGTCGGTGCTGGATGCGATGGAAATTCTCGGCCCGGACCTGACCCGTTTCCGCCTGCGCCAAGCCCTTGATTTGCTTGGTGGTGTATCGAAGAAAGAAAACAAAGAGTGGGAAAAGCTGTTGGGCGCTATCGCTTAAGCAGTCCATTGCAGCGACGAAACCCAGGTTTTCCGGGGTTTCGTCGGTAAGTGATTGTTATCCCGGCAAAAAATTTTGGAAAATGTTGAAAATAAATTTGACACCTTTCCAAACCGCCATTAAGATTCGCCCCGTCCTCACCGATGAGGGGCTATAGCTCAGCTGGGAGAGCGCTTGCATGGCATGCAAGAGGTCAACGGTTCGATCCCGTTTAGCTCCACCAATCTACAGGTTCAAGGTCTGGCCACACCGTCCTTGAATCGATCAGCTCTCAGCGCTGGTCAGTTGTACAGAAGGTTTTGTCCCCTTCGTCTAGTGGCCTAGGACACCGCCCTTTCACGGCGGTAACAGGGGTTCGAGTCCCCTAGGGGACGCCAGTTTCAACAAGCAGTTCGAAAGGTCTGCTGCGCCGCGAGGCGAAAAATCCGGGGCTATAGCTCAGCTGGGAGAGCGCTTGCATGGCATGCAAGAGGTCAACGGTTCGATCCCGTTTAGCTCCACCAATTTACAGGTTCAAGGTCTGGCCACACCGTCCTTGAATCAGATCAGTTCTCAGCGCTGATCAGGTGTATAGAAGGTTTGTGTCCCCTTCGTCTAGTGGCCTAGGACACCGCCCTTTCACGGCGGTAACAGGGGTTCGAGTCCCCTAGGGGACGCCACGATTACCCGCTCTGCGGGATTTTTAAGGGTCATTCAATTATTGAATGGCCCTTTTGTTTGTCTGGCGTTTGGCCAATTCTCTCCCCCCATTCCCTTTGCTTTGCTGACCAGTGGTCATGCTTGTCGCTTGCCAAATATTATTATGGTAATAATATTCAACCCATGAAAGTCGGAGGCAACGATGAGCGATAAAAAAGCGCAAACCCGCGAACGTATTCTGCAAGCCGCCAGCGCTGCATTGACCCAGCGTGGTCCGGCCGAGCCTAGTGTGGGCGAAGTCATGGGCGCGGCGGGGCTGACCGTCGGTGGCTTCTACGCACACTTTGAAAGCAAGGACGCCTTGATGCTGGAGGCGTTCACCCAGTTGTTGGCGCGGCGGCGTGCATCTATCGACGATATGGACGCACAGCTGACGGGAGAAGAGCGCAGGGGCCTGGTGGCGGCGTTTTATCTGTCACGCAAGCACCGCGATTCAACAGTCCAGGCATGCCCGATACCGGCCACAGTGGGCGAGATGGCGCGGCTGCCGGACGCCTTCCGCGAGGCGCTGAGCGAGCATGTGGAACTGATGGCGGCCCAGCTTGCCGCGAGTCCCGAAGACACTGACAAAGCCTTGGCTGATATGGCGTTGATGATCGGCGGGCTGGCCTTGGCGCGTGCCCTGGGGCCGGGCGAGTTGTCGGACCGAGTGTTACGCGCGGCCAAGTCGGCTGTGCGTTAGAAGAGGGTGCGAGGATGGGCGCGTTAACCTGGATTCGTCGCTTCAACGGCACCGTTGGACACCTGGCACCGCAAACCGTGGCCAACAAGATGCGGCGTGCCTTCATGACGCCGCGCGACCTGCCGCCACGTGACTGGGAGCTGCCGCTGCTGGCGCAATCGGAGCGCATCACCTTGCGTTTCGGCCTGTCGGCCCTGCGCTGGGGCCAAGGCCCTGCGGTGTTGTTGATGCACGGCTGGGAAGGCCGGCCAACCCAGTTCGCCAGCTTGATCACCGCGTTGGTAGGCAACGGTTACTCCGTGATTGCCCTGGACGGTCCGGCCCATGGTCGTTCGCCGGGACGGGAAGCTCACGTGCTGCTGTTCGCCCGAGCCATGCTGGAGGCGGCTGCCGAACTGCCGCCGCTGCACGCCGTGATCGGGCATTCCATGGGCGGCGCCAGTGCGATGCTGGCAGTGCAGTTGGGGCTGCGTACCGAGGCGTTGGTGAGCATCGCCGCACCGTCGCGCTTCCTGGATGTGCTGCGCGGCTTTACCACGATGGTCGGTCTGCCGGCGCGGGCACGCTCGGCGTTTATCCAGGAGGTGGAGCTGACGTTCGGAATGCCGCTCAAGCACTTGGATGTGGCGCACTACCAAATGAACATCCCTGGCCTGGTCGTGCACGCCGAGGACGATACCTTTGTTCCGGTCAAGGCATCTCAAGCCATCCACGAAGCCTGGTTCGACAGCCGCCTGCTGCGCCTGGAGCAGGGCGGGCACCAGAAAGTGCTGGCCGATCCCCGGGTGATCGAGGGCGTACTGGCGCTGTTGGCCGGCCGTCGTCTACAGGACCGGCAAACCGCCTGATACACTGCTCCCGCCGACATCAATCGACTGGAGCAAGGCATGGGCTGGGATTTGGCAACGCCGTTTATCATCGATCTGCAGGTCGCCCCTGAAGACATCGACGGCCTGGGGCACGCCAATAACGCGGTGTACGTGTCCTGGCTCGAGCGCTGCGCCTGGCGCCATTCGCAGCGTCTGGGGCTGGACCTCACCGAGTACCGCCGCCTGGACCGTGCCATGGCCGTGGTGCGCCATGAAATCGATTACCTCGCGGCAGGCTACGAAGGCGACGAGTTGCAGTTGGCCACCTGGATCGTCGATTGGGACCGGCGCCTGAAGATGACCCGTCGTTTCCAGCTGGTACGCCCGCGTGACGGTGCCACCTTGCTGCGGGCTCACACCACCTTTGTCTGCATCGAATTGTCCAGCGGCAGGCCCAAGCGCATGCCGGCCGAATTTCTCGACGGTTATGGTCCCGCCCTGACAGGGGGTTAACGGTTGCCGCGGGAAACCCAGTAAACTGCGCCACGATTTTTGTTGAGTGTTTTCCATGCAAATTGCTTTGGCGCCCATGGAGGGGTTGGTCGACAACATCCTGAGGGACGTGTTGACCCGCGTGGGCGGTATCGACTGGTGCGTGACCGAGTTCATCCGCGTCAACGACCGCTTGCTCACCCCCGCGTATTTCCACAAGCTCGCCCCGGAACTGCTGCACGGCGCCCACACCGCAGCCGGTGTGCCGTTGCGCGTGCAATTGCTCGGTTCCGACCCGGTATGCCTGGCGGAAAACGCCGCCCTGGCCTGCGAGCTGGGTTCCGAGGTGATCGATCTGAACTTCGGCTGCCCGGCCAAGACCGTCAATAAATCCCGCGGCGGTGCGGTGCTGCTCAAAGAGCCGGAGCTGCTCAACCGGATCGTCGAACACGTGCGCCGTGCCGTGCCTGCCCATATCCCGGTGACCGCCAAGATGCGCCTGGGCTTCGACAGCCCGGATGGCGCGCTGGTGTGTGCCACGGCCCTGGCCGAAGGCGGTGCGGCGCATATCGTGGTGCATGCGCGTACCAAGACCGATGGCTACAAACCGCCCGCCCACTGGGAGTGGATTCCGCGTGTGCAGGAGGTGGTCAAGGTGCCGGTGTTCGCCAACGGCGATATCTGGAGCGTCGAAGACTGGCGGCGCTGTCGGGAGATCAGTGGTGTCGAAGACATTATGCTCGGTCGCGGCCTGGTGGCGCGCCCGGACCTGGCCCGGCAAATCGCCGCCGCGCGTGCAGGCGAAGACGTCGTGGAAATGACCTGGGCGCAAATGCAACCCATGCTCCAGGACTTCTGGACCCAGTCGGTCGCACAGTTGACCGAGCGCCAGGCCCCTGGCCGGTTGAAGCAGTGGCTGGCAATGCTGACGCGCAACTACCCCGAAGCTGTCGCGCTGTTTACCGCGTTGCGCCGCGAGACCGAACTGGAGCAGGTCAGCCGGTTGTTGGGGATGGATACTCCGGTCGCAGCCTGACCTCTTAAAGCGCTGTGTCGAACGCCTGATATGTTTCACAGAAGGCTCCTTGTCGAAAGACAAGGAGCCTTCTGCGTTTAAAAGTCTTTGGATAATGACTGAATCATTCTGCATGTTTTGGTGACTGTTCCTGCGACGCTTTGATGATTGCGGGTGGATGTTCTGTGCGTGTGAATTATCACAGTTCAACTATTAGTGGTGTGTTCAGTTATGTCTCTTAATTGCATGTCCAGCACTTTATGAGTGGGTATGTCTGTTAGTGCGGCGCCGGTGTGCGATGAATCAAGGTTTTCTTGGAATGACCATGGGGTAAAGTCTGAAAGTTCGCGTTGGTTTCCTTATGTGAGGCGCGATTTCTGGAACTCGATAGTCTCACGCTCCACGAAGTAGGGACTGTAAGGCAGCGCTGTTGTTTTCCAGTATCTATAAATCCTATCGCCACTCCTGGTGTTAACCGCCGGGGAGGGGCGCCCACTAAGGAGCGTATTTATGTCCATCTCGATTAATGGTTCACCCTCTGTAAAGGTTGAGACCCCGCGTCACCACTTGCTGCCATCGACACCTCTTAAAACCAATGAACCGCTGAGTTCTTCCAAGGCGGATCCAGTATGGATTTCGCCTGCGCTTCGGCCTGACGTCGCCCGAGCGCCTCACGGTGAAATGATGATCAACGCCGGAGCATTTTCAAAATTGTTCGACATGCTTGAGCAAGTCTTCAAAACCATGCGTGAGATGGTGTCGGTGAGAAACATGACGCCTGCCCTGACCACACATTCCGATAAAACACCCAAGCACACGCCGGATATGACGACCCAGTTGAAAGCAAAGGCGGAACCAGCCAAGTTGCCGGGGACCACCCCGGACTTGGCGACCCAATTGAAAGTGAAGGGGGAACCAGGCACAACGCCCAGGGCTACATCGGATACGACGAATCAGCTGACAGTGAAAGTCGACAAAGGGACGCTTCAGTCGGTCCCTGTGCCCCGTGTCAACGTGAGCAACGACTCGAATGCGCAGGTCAAGGTGGAACTCAATATCGGCAATTGTCACTGTCCTGATACCCATGTGGAGCGCGACGGAGGACGGGTCAATCCTCCTTCGGTGCCCACCCCCGGGGTGACTCCACAACCCGACGCCAAGGTGCCGCCCATCAGGCCTGAGGTACGGCTTAATGCTCACCCGGTGCACAGGCTCGACGTGACTCCACGGCACGACACCAAGATGCCGGACAACAGGGCGACGGATACGAAGCTGCCGGACACCAAGTTGCCTGGTACCAAGGTGCCGGACACCAAGGTGCCGGACACCAAGGTGCCAGACGCCAAGGTGCCGGACACCAAGGTGCCGGACGCCAAGGTGCCGGACGCCAAGGTGCCGGACGCCAAGGTGCCGGACGCTAAGGTGCCGGACGCCAAGGTGCCGGACACCAAGGTGCCGGACACCAAGGTGCCGGACACCAAGGTGCCGGACGCTAAGGTGCCGGACGCCAAGGTGCCGGACACCAAGGTGCCGGACACCAAGGCTCCTGACGCCAAGGTGACACCACCCTCCAAAGCCAAGTCTTCAGGCATCCATCCTGGCGCGCTGCACCGGCTTGAATCGACGCCCCTGCCCGGAACTACACCGCGACCTGACACAAACACCCTGACCTCGACCGATAACAGGCAGAAGGATATTCCCGATCAGCCAAAGCCCGAAGCGGACGTCACCAGTCCTGGCCCGGCTGAAAATGAGACTGACTTCAAGGGGTGGGCCTTTATCAACCGTCGTCGGTTAGGAAACTGATTCCTGCCATTGCGTCGAAACTTCTTGGATAAATAAAACGGTGTTTCTCCGGGCGGCACAGCGCTTGGAGAAATACTCAGAAAGTGGAGTGAACACCATGTCGTATTGTTCGATTCATAATATTGCGCGCGTAGTGAATGTTCGTCTGGCGTATAACAGAAACTTGCCGGCGGCCGTCAACGAACCTGCACCTTCCTATCGATTTAAATCTATCGAGTTTGGCACAGGCGCTGCATCTGTTACCGCAGGCGGGCCACGCGGTCAGGCGGCGATAGGAGCCGATCCAGATCCGGCTGCCAGCGTTATTACGTTGTTCACTTCGTTTTTTACGCAGTTATTTAATCTTCTAACGAGTAAAACGGATAAGTTGGTTCCCGATAGTACGCCGCGCCCTCAGGTAAATCCGACCGTCGAGCCCGTCGTGCCGCCGGAGCCGCAACCCAAACAGTATGTGCCTATACCGAACCTGTCGGATAAACGTAATGGCGCAAAACCTGACAATATCTGGAGTGGGTTTCGTCAAGGCCCGGATGGTAACTGTGTCACGGTATCGGCCATCAAGGCAGCCATGTACAAGTTCGGCCAAAGTCCAACGGATATCTATAAAGAGGTGAGCAAGACAAGTGATGGTTACCGGGTGACGATGCGCGATGATTTTGTACTTAACTTGACGGATCAAGAGTTAAAAATTGGCGCCGCGGCTTCGCGTTTTATCGGCCGCGATAAAGGCATGCTCAAGGACGCGCAATTCCTGTTCGCCGTCAGTGCCAAGCGTGCACAGATGGAAAACAACGACGGCTGGGCGAGCCGCAGTTATCTCGCCGGAGTGAGAAGCTTGAACAATGGGGAGGATGAGTTTGGGCCAGGCGAGGGTTTCCTGCGTCTGGGCCTCAGGAAGCACATGAAGAGGGTGAGTGTGCGAGATCTCGCCAGGGGGCAACTGGGCATGTGCAATCGAGCCTTCCATTCCGTGGCGGTGATCAATGGCCGCGAAGAGATGTATGGGCGCCAGGGTTCCGCGCCGACCCGTGGGGATGCCATCGCATTGGTGTGATGTGCGCGTGCAAGAGGTGCGGCCAGTGCCCTGGCTGTACGTTTTCGTCCAGCCTTGAGTGAGCAGTCCGATGAACACTTTGATTGAGGGGCATCGCACGGTCATGGCAAAACGGCTGCCTGAGCATGGTTCAAGTATTGTCCGCTCCGGGGCCGGGATGAGCCTTGATGGGCCCGTGAATGCATTCGCAGCCGCCGAGCGTCGATTCGGCGAAAATAGGGACTGCAGTACTCACGTGGCGGTTATCAAACTGATGATGATGACCCTCGGCCCGCGTCCCTCCGATGTTTTCCAGCAGGTAACCCAAGCGGGTGAAGGTTATGCCGTCACCATGAAGGATCAATACAGGGTGCATGTGTCCCAGGCAGAGCTTGAGCAGGTCACCCGGGCGTCAAGGTTCACAGGGCAGGACCCTGATGCGCTGAAGCACGCCAACTTCATGTTGGCGGCCTTTGTAAAGCGCAAGCAGCAACTGGGCGGCTACGCGACGTTCGACGCCGCCCTGGCGAAGACCCTTGAGGGCGAGACAAGCAAGCGTTGCCTGGAGGGAATGGGCGTGTATGGGTTGTCGCGATGGGTTGCCGCTCGCGACATGGTCGGCAGGGATTTGGCCTGGGTCCGCCAGACCCATGACTTCGGAGCGGCGCTCGTGGTGGGCGGCGCCAATCACACGCACGGCGAAGGTTACGGTTATGTGCTGTTTGATGATCGTGAGACGCCACCGCAGCGTGACAGGGGCCTGGCTCAGGTATCGGAAAGTATCCGGCACGCCGATATCTGGAGCGGTTTTTATCAAGGTGTGGAGGGCAATTGCGTGACGGTGTCGGCGATCAAGGCGGCTATCACCCGTTTCCCCGAAGGCATCTACACGGCCATCTACAGAACGCCAGCCGGATGCGAAGTGACCATGCGTGATGGCTTCCGGTTGCGCTTGAGCCATGAGGAACTGAGGCAGGCTACCGCCGCGTCGAACTTCTATGGCAGCAACCCGGTATTGCTGGATTACGCCAACTTCCTCTATGCCTGCAGCGCCAAGCGGGCGCAGTTGGAGAACAACGATTTCCGTGCGGGGAGAAGCTTTACGGCGGCCCTGGAAACCCTCAACGATGGCGAATACCCCGGTGAGGCTCTCCAGCGCCTGGGCCTGTTCGGTTACATCCGTAACGGCACTGTCGAGGAGTTGGTCAACGGTGCAATCGGTACGATTGCAGACGGTTGGCATTCCGTGGTGGTCGTCAAAGGGATGCTGGACCTGTATGGGCAAAAGTACGCCTTGAACGAGTCGCCCTGGCGGCGCAAAACGCTCACTGCGTTGAAGCTGGTGTAAGGGCTAGCCCAACAACCGCCGAAATCCTTCGATCGGCAGTGGCCGACTGTGCAAATACCCCTGGAACAAATGGCAGCCCAGCTTTTGCAGGAATGCCAGTTGTTCCGGGGTTTCCACGCCTTCGGCAATCACTGTCAGGTTCAGGCTGCGGGCCATGGCCACGATGGCGCGGATGATTTCGGCGTCGTTGGGGTCATGGGTCGCGTCGCGTACGAAGGACTGGTCGATCTTCAGTGCATCCACCGGCAGGCGCTTGAGGTACGTCAGCGATGAGTAGCCGGTACCGAAGTCATCCATGGCAAAACTGACACCGAGCTTTTTCAGGCGGCGCATCTTCGCCACGGTGTCGTCCAGGTTCTGAATCACGATGCCTTCGGTGATTTCCAGTTTCAGCAGGTTGCAGGGCAGTTGATGCCGCTTGAGGCTGCGCTCCACCCGTTCGACAAAGTCGTTCTGGCGAAACTGCCGGGGGCTGATGTTCACGCACAGGCTGAAATTCAACGGGTCCACCAAGCCTTCGGCAATCAGCTGTGCAAAGGCGGCGCAGGCCTCATCGAGGATCCAGGTACCCACTTCGAGGATCAGGCCGCTGTCTTCCAGGACCTTGATGAATTCGGACGGCGACTGCGCGCCCAACTGCGGATGCTGCCAACGCACCAGGGCCTCGGCGCCGACGATCTTGTTGCCGCGCGCATCCACCTGGGGCTGGTAATGCACGCTGAACTCGCCGCGCGACAGGGCCAGGCGCAGGTCGGTTTCCATGCGCAGGCGCTCGCTGGCGGCCTTTTGCATGCTGTTGTGGAACATCTGCGTGGTGTTGCGCCCCGAATCCTTGGCCCGGTACAGGGCTATGTCGGCGCGCTTGAGCAGGTCCGCCGGGGTGGTGCCATGGTCGGGAATCAACGCCACGCCGATGCTTGGCGTGACCTGCAGGCGATGGCCATCGAGGAACATCGGCTCCGAAAGCAATTCGCGCAGGGTATCGGCCAGTTCCTGCACCTGGGTGCTGACTTGAGTGCGCGTACCATCCAGGCCGCTGAGCAGTACCACGAACTCATCGCCGCCCAGGCGCGCCACCGTGTCCTCCATGCGCACGCTGGCTTCCAGGCGCGCGGTGACGATTTTCAGCACGGTGTCGCCCACCGGGTGGCCGAGGGAATCGTTGATGTGCTTGAAATGGTCGAGGTCGAGAAACAGCAGGGCACCGCGCAGGTTATGGCGCTTGAGCAAGGCGATCTGTTGGCTCAGGCGATCCATCAGCAGCGCGCGGTTGGGCAGGTTGGTCAGCGGGTCGTGATAGGCCAGGTGACGGATCTGCGCCTGGGCGTTTTTCAGCAGGCTCACGTCCCGCGCGGTCAGCAGCAGGCACGGGGTTTCATTGAGGGTGATCGGCTCGACCGAGACTTCTACCGCCAATACGTCGCCGCGCTTGTTGTGCCAGAGCATTTCCAGGTGAGGGATGCGCCCTTTGATCTGCAATTCGGCCAACAAGGCGGAACGCTGGTTTTCATCGGCCCAGATGCCGATCTGGTACAGCGTCAGGCCGATGGCTTCTTCGGCACGGTAGCCGGTGAGGCGGCAGAAGCCATCGTTGACCTCCACATAACGGCCGGTGTCGCGCTCGGTGATGGAGATGGCGTCGGGGCTGGAATGGAAGGCCTTGGCGAATTTTTCCTCGCTGGCCTTCAGCGCGGCCTCCGAGCGTTGTTGCTGGGTGATGTCGCGCAAGGTGGTGACGATGCACGGCTGGTCGCCCACCTTGATCAGCCGGCTGGAAATCATGCAGGTCAGGGTTTGGCCGTTCTTGTGGTGCACCACGATGGCCACATTGCTCAACGCCTGGTCGCGAATCACCTGTTCGATACGCTGCAGGCGCTTGCTTGACTCGTCCCACAGGCCGATCTGCTCGGCGCTCTTGTCGATCACCTCGGCCGCCGTCCAGCCAAACGTCTGGGTGAAGGCGGGGTTGATCTCGATGAACCCGCCACTGTCCAGGCAGGTGACGCAGATGGGATCGGGGCTGGCCTGGAACAGGCTGGCGAACTTTTCTTCGGAGGCGGTCAGGCGTTGTTCGCGTTCCACCTGGTCGGTGATGTCCAGCAGGGTGCCGGCCATGCGCAGCGGCGCCCCTTGCTCGTCGCGGTAGAGGCGGGCGCGGCTTTCCAGGTAGCGCGAGCTGCCGTCTTCCACTGGCACGCGGTAAGTGAGTTGGTAATTGCCGGCCGGGCCTTCGCGCAGGGTGCGATAAGCGTTGCGCATGTTCTCGCGCTCTTGCCTGGGCATGCCCTCGAAAAACGCCTCGAAGGATTCATGGAAGGGCTCGGGTGGCAGGCCGTGCAGTTGAGCGGCGCGGGCCGAGCCGTAGAGCATGCCGGTGGGGATATGCCAGTCCCAGGTGCCCAGTTGCGCCGAGTCCAGGGCCAGGTCCAGGCGCTCCTGGCTGTCCTTGAGGGCATTTTCGGCGTTTTTGCGCTCGGTGGTGTCGAGAAAGGTGCTGAGCAAATAAGCCTCGCCCTCCAGTTCGACCTTTTGTGCACTGAGGGTGCCATCGTGGATCTGGCCGTTGCTGGCGCAGAACTGCACTTCCATGGTGATGGGTTCACCCTTGCGCTGGGTGGCCAGGACCAGCTGCGCACGTTGTTCGGGGTGCCTCCACAGGCCCAGGTCCAGGGTGGTGCGGCCGATGGCATCGGCCACCGGCCAGCCGAAGAGCATCTCGAAATACTGGTTGGCTTCGCTGATCAGGCCGTCGGACTGGCGGGTCAACAACACCATGTTCGGGCACAGGTGAAACAGCGTGGCGAAGCGTTTTTCGGAATGGCTGAGGGCGTGCTCACGCTCGCGCTGGCGAGTGGTCTCGCGGATCACGCCGATCATGCGGCGCCGACCGGCCTTGTCCGGTGCCAGGCTGCCGTTGATCTCCAACCAGTGATGGGTGCCGTCCGGCCATTGGATGTGATGGTGCATGGCCTGCTCGAACGGCTCGCCGGCCAGTACCGCATGAAAGGCTCGCACCACCCGGGAGCGATCCGAGGGCGCCAGCAGGTCGAGGTAGTCCAGGTCCTTGGGCAGTGGTTGGCGCGGGTCGAAGCCGAACAGCGCCTGGGTGCCCCGTGACCAGCTGATACGGCCCGTGTCGATTTCCCAGCACCACGCGCCCAGCCGGGCAGCATTCAGGGCTGCCAGCAGTTGCGGGGCGCTGTCCCAGCTTTGTTCCGCCTGCTGGGGGTCCAGGGCGTAGATACGGGGCAGGGGAGGCAGAGGGTCGACAGGGTTGCGCATTATCAAAGGGCCTTGGCTCGATGGGCAAACAGCGCGGTTTTATTCACAACCTGGGGCCGCACGGCGTCATACCGGTATCACTGGCAGATCCACCTGTGCATCCAACAGGCTCATGAACGCCCGCGCAGCGTTCGACAGCGTCCTTTCGGTGTGCACGATATAGCCTAGCTGGCGACTGAGTTGTATGCCCGGCAAAGCGATACTCGCCACCTGATCATCGAGCATGGTGCGCGGCAACACGCTCCAGGCCAGGCCGATGGAGACCATCATCTTGATGGTTTCCAGGTAGTTAGTACTCATCGCGATGTTCGGCGTAAGGCCCTGGGCCTCGAACAGTCGGCTGACAATATGGTGGGTAAAGGTATTACCGCCAGGGAAAACCGCCGGGTGGCCGGCAATATCGGCCAGGCTGACGTCGCGGTTGCCGGTGAGGCTGTGCTCCGGCGCCACCACGAAATCCAGCGGGTCGTCCCACACCGGGGTGGCGCGTACCAGGTGATGGGGGGCGGGCGCCAGGGTGATCACTGCCACTTCGGCGCGGCCGTGGAGGATTTCTTCGTAGGCCACTTCCGAATCGAGAAACTGAATATCCAGCGCCACATTCGGGTATTCCCGGGTGAAGGTACGCAGGATCGGAGGCAAACGATGCAGGCCGATATGGTGGCTGGTGGCTAAGGTCAGGCGGCCGCTGACTTCTCCGGTGAGATTGGTGAGGGCGCGGCGGGTGTCGTCCAGCACGTTGAGAATCTGATAAGCGCGCGGCAGCAAGGCCCGGCCGGCTTCGGTCAGGCCGACTTCACGGCCCAGGCGATCGAACAGTCGTACCTTCAATTGCTGTTCCAGGCCGGCGATGCGCTTGCTGATGGCCGGTTGGGTCAGGTGCAGGCGTTCACCGGCACCTGAGAAGCTGCCGGTCTCGGCGATGGCAATAAAGGCATTGAGGTTGGCCAGGTCCATGGGTGTATTCCAGTTGGTAATCCAAAGCATAAAAAATATGAATTTGAGTTATTTAATGTAGCGCCATACCATCAGCCTCACAAGCCAAAGGGTTATTGAAAAGCCCGGCGCATAGAAACACCGCTGATGAGGACCGACTGATGGCCGGCAAAACGCTTTACGACAAGCTTTGGGATTCCCATGAAGTGAAACGGCGCGACGATGGCTCGTCGCTGATCTATATCGACCGTCACATCATCCATGAAGTGACCTCGCCCCAAGCGTTCGAAGGCCTGCGGCTGGCCGGGCGCAAGCCCTGGCGCGTCGACTCGATCATCGCCACCCCGGACCACAACGTACCGACCACCCCGGAGCGCAAGGGCGGGATCGACGCCATTGTCGACACCGTGTCGCGCTTGCAGGTGCAGACCCTCGACGACTACTGCGACGAATATGGCATCACCGAATTCAAGATGAATGACGTGCGTCAAGGGATCGTCCACGTGATCGGCCCGGAGCAGGGCGCCACCTTGCCGGGCATGACCGTGGTCTGCGGCGACTCCCACACCTCCACCCACGGTGCGTTTGGCGCCCTGGCCCACGGCATCGGCACCTCGGAGGTGGAGCATGTGTTCGCCACCCAGTGCCTGGTCGCCAAGAAAATGAAGAACATGCTGGTGCGTGTCGAAGGCACCTTGCCGTTCGGCGTGACCGCCAAGGACATCGTGCTCGCCGTGATCGGCAAGATCGGCACCGCCGGCGGTAACGGCCATGCCATCGAGTTTGCCGGCAGCGCCATTCGCGACCTGTCCATCGAAGGCCGCATGACCATTTGCAACATGTCCATCGAAGCCGGTGCTCGCGTGGGCATGGTGGCGGCGGACGAGAAAACCGTTGAATACGTGAAGGGGCGCCCATTTGCTCCGCAAGGCGCCGATTGGGACGCCGCGGTTGAAGCCTGGAAAGACCTGGTGTCAGACGCCGATGCGGTGTTCGACACCGTGGTTGAACTCGATGCTGCCCAGATCAAGCCGCAGGTCAGCTGGGGCACTTCGCCGGAAATGGTCCTGGCCGTCGACCAGAACGTGCCGGACCCGGCGCAGGAAGCCGACCTGGTCAAGCGCGGTTCCATCGAGCGCGCCTTGAAGTACATGGGCTTGAAGGCCAACCAGGCGATCACCGACATCCAGTTGGATCGCGTGTTTATCGGCTCCTGCACCAACTCGCGGATCGAAGACCTGCGCGCTGCGGCGGTTATCGCCAAGGGCCGCAAAGTCGCTTCGACCATCAAGCAGGCCATCGTGGTGCCAGGCTCGGGCCTGGTTAAAGCCCAGGCTGAAGCCGAAGGCCTGGACAAGATCTTCCTCGAAGCCGGTTTCGAGTGGCGTGAGCCGGGCTGCTCGATGTGCCTGGCGATGAACCCGGACCGCCTGGAGTCGGGCGAGCATTGCGCGTCGACCTCCAACCGTAACTTCGAAGGGCGTCAGGGCGCCGGTGGCCGTACCCACCTGGTCAGCCCGGCCATGGCCGCCGCCGCTGCCGTCAACGGTCGTTTCATCGACGTTCGCGAATTGATCTGAGGAAAACCCGATGAGAGCTTTTACCCAACACACCGGTTTGGTCGCGCCGTTGGACCGTGCCAACGTCGACACCGACCAGATCATCCCCAAGCAGTTCTTGAAGTCCATCAAACGCACCGGTTTCGGCCCCAACCTGTTCGACGAGTGGCGCTACCTGGACGTGGGCTACGCCTACCAGGACAACTCCAAGCGCCCGCTGAACAAGGACTTCGTGCTCAACGCCGAGCGCTACCAGGGCGCCAGTGTGTTGCTGGCCCGGGAAAACTTCGGTTGCGGCTCCAGTCGCGAGCACGCGCCGTGGGCCCTGGAAGAATATGGCTTTCGCAGCATTATCGCGCCGAGCTATGCCGACATCTTCTTCAACAACAGCTTCAAGAACGGCCTGTTGCCGATCATCTTGACCGACGAAGAAGTCGACGAACTGTTCAAGCAAGTGGAAGCCGATGTGGGCTACCAGCTGACCATCGACCTGGCTGCGCAAACCGTGACCCGTCCGGACGGCAAGGTGTACCACTTTGAGGTGGACGCCTTCCGCAAGCACTGCCTGATCAACGGCCTGGACGATATCGGCCTGACCTTGCAGGACGGCGATGCGATTGCCGCGTTCGAAGCCAGGCACCGGGTGAGCCAGCCCTGGTTGTTTCGTGACGCATAAATTGATGTAGGCCGGTACCAGCAACACAACCCTTGAAGGATGCCACCATGACCAGCACCGCCCACACCCAAGTCGTGCAAAAACAATTCGGCGAACAGGCGTCTGCCTACCTGAGCAGTGCCGTGCACGCCCAAGGCACCGAATTCGCGCTGCTCCAGGCCGAACTGGCCGGGCAGGGCGGTGCACGACTGCTGGACCTGGGCTGCGGTGCCGGTCATGTGAGTTTCCATGTGGCGCCATTGGTCAAGGAAGTGGTGGCCTACGATCTATCCCAGCAGATGCTCGATGTGGTGGCCGCCGCTGCGCAAGATCGCGGTCTCACCAATATCAGCACCGTAAACGGCGCCGCCGAGCGCCTGCCGTTTGCCGATGGCGAATTCGACTTCGTGTTCAGCCGTTATTCGGCGCACCATTGGAGCGACCTCGGCGTGGCCCTGCGCGAAGTGCGCCGCGTGCTCAAGCCGGGCGGCGTGGCGGCGTTTGTCGATGTCTTGTCACCGGGCAGCCCGTTGCTGGACACTTACCTGCAAACCGTCGAAGTGTTGCGCGACACCAGCCACGTGCGTGACTACTCCGCCGCCGAATGGATGCGCCAGCTCAGCGAAGCCGGTTTGCACGTACGCAACAGCAGCCGCCAGCGCCTGCGCCTGGAATACACCTCGTGGGTCGAACGCATGCGCACACCGCAAGTGCTGCGCGCCGCGATCCTGCAGCTGCAGCAGGCGATGGGCCAGGAAGTGCGCGATTACTACGAGATTCAGGCCGACGGCACCTTCAGCACCGACGTGCTGGTGGTCTGGGCCGAACGCTGATTAATTTTCCCGACCTGCCCACGGGCAGGTCGCTCGATGAAATGAGGAACCCATGAGCAAGCAGATTCTGATTCTCCCTGGCGACGGTATTGGTCCGGAAATCATGGCCGAAGCGGTCAAGGTCCTGGAGCTTGCCAACAGCAAGTACAGCCTGGGCTTCGAATTGAGCCACGACGTGATCGGCGGCGCTGCCATCGACAAGCACGGCGTGCCCCTGGCCGACGAAACCCTGGACCGCGCCCGCGCCGCCGATGCCGTGCTGCTGGGCGCCGTGGGTGGCCCGAAGTGGGACAAGATCGAGCGTGATATCCGCCCTGAGCGCGGCCTGCTGAAAATCCGCGCGCAACTTGGCCTGTTCGGCAACCTGCGCCCGGCGATCCTCTACCCGCAACTGGCCGATGCGTCGAGCCTGAAGCCGGAAGTGGTGGCGGGCCTGGACATCCTGATCGTGCGTGAACTGACCGGCGGTATCTACTTTGGCTCGCCACGGGGCGTGCGCGAGCTGGAGAATGGCGAGCGCCAGGCCTACGACACACTGCCGTACAGCGAGAGTGAAATCCGCCGTATCGCCCGCGTCGGTTTCGACATGGCCCGTGTACGCGGCAAGAAGGTCTGCTCGGTGGACAAGGCCAACGTCCTGGCCTCCAGCCAACTGTGGCGCGAAATCGTCGAAGAAGTGGCCAAGGATTACCCGGACGTCGAACTGAGCCACATGTACGTCGACAACGCCGCCATGCAATTGGTCCGTGCGCCGAAGCAGTTCGACGTGATCGTCACCGACAACCTGTTCGGCGACATCCTGTCCGACCAGGCGTCGATGCTCACCGGTTCCATCGGCATGCTGCCGTCGGCGTCCCTGGACACCAATAACAAGGGTATGTACGAGCCTTGCCACGGCTCGGCGCCGGACATCGCGGGCCAGGGCATTGCCAACCCGCTGGCGACCATCCTGTCGGTCTCGATGATGCTGCGTTACAGCTTCAACCTGAGCGACGCCGCGGATGCGATCGAGAAGGCCGTGAGCCTGGTGCTGGACCAGGGCTTGCGCACCGGCGACATCTGGTCGCAGGGTTGCACCAAGGTGGGTACGCAGGAAATGGGCGACGCAGTAGTCGCCGCGCTGCGGAATCTGTAATCTCTCGGGCCCGCTTGCAGTTGTTGCTGCAAGGCGGCCCACTTTTTAACAAGGTGTAGTTGCGATGAAACGTGTAGGTCTGATCGGTTGGCGCGGTATGGTCGGTTCCGTGCTCATGCAGCGGATGCTGGAAGAGCAGGATTTCGATCTTATTGAGCCGGTGTTTTTCACCACTTCGAACGTAGGTGGCCAAGGGCCGTCCGTGGGCAAGGATATTGCCCCGCTCAAGGACGCCTACAGCATTGAAGAGCTGAAGACCCTCGACGTGATCCTCACCTGCCAGGGTGGCGACTACACCAGCGAAGTCTTCCCCAAGCTGCGTGAAGCCGGCTGGCAGGGTTACTGGATCGACGCCGCCTCGAGCCTGCGCATGCAGGACGACGCCGTGATCATCCTCGATCCGGTCAACCGCAAGGTCATCGACCAGCAACTGGATGCCGGCACCAAGAATTATGTGGGCGGCAACTGCACCGTCAGCCTGATGCTGATGGGCCTGGGCGGTCTGTTCGAAGCCGGCCTGGTCGAGTGGATGAGCGCCATGACCTACCAGGCGGCGTCCGGCGCCGGCGCGCAGAACATGCGTGAGTTGATCAAGCAGATGGGCGCGACCCACGCCGCCGTCGCCGATCAACTGGCCGACCCGGCCAGCGCGATCCTCGACATCGACCGCCGTGTGGCCGAAGCCATGCGCAGCGATGCCTACCCGACCGAGAACTTCGGTGTGCCATTGGCCGGCAGCCTGATCCCGTGGATCGACAAAGAGCTGCCGAACGGCCAGAGCCGCGAAGAGTGGAAGGCCCAGGCCGAGACCAACAAGATCCTCGGCCGGTTCAAGAGCCCGATCCCGGTGGATGGCATCTGCGTGCGCATCGGCGCCATGCGCTGCCACAGCCAGGCGCTGACCATCAAGCTGAACAAAGACGTGCCGATCGCCGATATCGAAGGGCTGATCAGCCAGCACAACCCCTGGGTCAAGCTGGTGCCGAACAACCGCGACATCAGCATGCAGGAACTGAGCCCGACCAAGGTCACCGGCACCCTGAATGTACCAGTGGGCCGTCTGCGCAAGCTGAACATGGGCACCCAGTACCTGGGCGCATTCACCGTCGGCGACCAACTGCTGTGGGGCGCGGCCGAGCCGTTGCGTCGCATGTTGCGGATCTTGCTGGAGCGTTGATCGCTTGAAGCAATAATAGAAACCCGCGTTCTGGTGACAGGCGCGGGTTTTTTATTGTTCTTTCGGGCGCTATCGAGGGCAAGCCCCCCCACAGTGAACAGCATTTCAAGGTTGGAACTCGGTTGAATGTGGGAGGGGCTTGCCCTCGATAGGCATAGGTATCTACACAACTCTTAAAGGCTGACACATAACTCTGTGGTGAGCGGGCTTGCCCCGCGCTGGGTTGCGAAGCAACCCCAAAACCTTCACCTCGATTGATTCTGGCACTCTGCGTTGACCTTATTGGGGCTGCTTCGCAACCCAGCGCGGGGCAAGCCCGCTCACCACAGAAGCCTAATTGCCATAGATTCCGTATTCACTGGAAGTTGTGTAGATACCTATGCCCCGATAGGGCCATCAGCCACTTCACCAGACCCAGGTTAATTGCCTCGCTCCCGGCCACCCGGTAAAGTGCCGCTCCCCCCGCAATGCCCGAGGCAGCCCCCATGACCCAGACCTTTGAAATTGCCGTGATCGGTGCCACCGGCACCGTTGGTGAAACCCTGGTGCAGATTCTCGAAGAGCTGGAATTCCCGGTGGGCACCCTGTACCTGCTGGCGGGCAGTAACTCTGCTGGCGCCTCGGTACCGTTTCGCGGCAAGAACGTACGGGTCAAGGAGGTCGACGAATTCGATTTCAGCAAGGTGCAACTGGCCTTCTTCGCCGCAGGCCCGGAAGTCACCCTGAGCTTCGCGCCGCGAGCCACGGCGGCGGGTTGCTCGGTGATCGACTTGTCGGGAGCCTTGCCCGCCGAGCAGGCGCCCCAGGTGGTGCCGGAAGCCAATGCCCACGTCCTCGACGGCCTGGAAAAACCGTTCCAGCTCGGCAGCCCGAGCCCGTCGGCCACCAACCTGGCGGTGGTGCTGGCGCCGTTGCGCGGCTTGCTGGACATCCAGCGTGTCGCCGTCACTGCCAGCCTGGCAGTGTCTGCCCAGGGCCGCGAAGCCGTCAGCGAATTGGCACGTCAGACCGCCGAGCTCCTGAATGTGCGCCCTCTGGAACCTAAGTTCTTTGACCGGCAAATGGCCTTCAACCTGTTGGCACAAGTCGGCACGCCAGACGCCCAAGGGCATACCACCCTGGAAAAGCGCCTGGTTCACGAACTGCGCGCAGTCCTGGAATTACCTTTGCTAAAGATTTCCGCAACTTGCGTTCAAGCCCCGGTGTTTTTTGGCGATAGCCTGACTGTGTCATTGCAATTGGGCGCGGCGGTCGATCTTGCCGCCGTCAACCGCGCCTTGGAGGCCGCGCCGGGTATCGAGCTGGTAGAAGAGGGGGATTACCCTACAGCCGTGGGCGACGCAGTGGGCCAGGATGTGGTCTATGTAGGCCGGGTGCGCGCGGGAGTGGATGACGCAGCTGAACTAAATCTGTGGCTGACGTCAGATAACGTACGCAAGGGCGCCGCCCTTAACGCCGTGCAACTGGCGCAGTTGTTGATAAAACGCCTTGCGTAAAAGATACTTGGCGGCAATTTGTAGATTGATTCTAACCAGGCGCTATGCTTGGCCCCAAGCAGGAACAATTGCGCGTCGGTGACCTATCGGCTCGCCATGCCTTATGGCAAGCGGTTACCAACCTTCTCGCAGGCCGGGGAGTGTTCAAACAAAGGATGAGGCTATGGTTCAAGTTCGCAAACTGGTGTTAGCAATAGCGGCCGCCTCGGCGCTGTCCTCCGGTATGGCGCAGGCGCTCCAGTTGGGGGAAATGACCCTCAAGTCGAAGTTGAACCAGCCGTTGTCGGTGGAAATCGAATTGCTCGATGTCGGTGGCCTCACGGCGTCCGAGATCACCCCGAGCCTGGCCTCATCCCAGGCGTTCGTGGACGCGGGCGTCGATCGCCAGGCGTTTCTCGATGACCTGACGTTTACCCCGGTCATCAATCCCAGCGGTCGCAGCGTGGTGCGCGTCACCTCCAGCAAGCCGCTGCCGGATTCCTACGTACGTTTCCTGCTGCAGGTGCAATGGCCCAATGGCCGCTTGATGCGCGACTACAGCGTGTTGCTCGACCCTGCCAAGTTCGACCAGTCGGCTTCGACCCCCGCAGCACCTGCACCGCGCGTGGGAACGCCCGCCCGCAGTGCGCCCGCTGTGAGCAAGCCGGCCCAGCACACCACCACCTCCCGCGACACCCTGTGGGAAATTGCGCAGAAGCACCGCAATGGCGGCTCGGTGCAGCAGACCATGCTGGCCATTCAGGCACTCAATCCCGACGCCTTTATCGACGGCAATATCAACCGCCTGAAAACCGGCCAGGTGCTGCGCCTGCCGGACACCGTACAAAGCACGGCGTTGCCGCAGCCTCAGGCAATTGCCGAAGTGAGGGTACAAAATGCCGCCTGGCGCCAGGGTCGGCGCGGGGCGACCAATCAGGCGGCCGGTAAGCAGCAACTGGACGCCACCAAGCGTGCCCAGGCCGGCAATGCGCCGTCGACCACCAATACCCAGGACAACCTGAGCCTGGTCTCGGCTGAAGCAGCCAGGAGGGGCGGCAAGGGCAAGGCCGGTGACAGCCAGGTCTTGAGTGACAAGCTGGCGATGACCCAGGAGCAACTGGACACCACCCGCCGCGATAACGAAGAACTCAAGAGCCGTGCGGCAGATCTGCAAAGCCAGTTGGATAAACTGCAAAAGTTGATTCAACTGAAAAACGATCAACTGGCCCGTTTGCAGGCAGACAAAGGTGCCCCGGCCGTAGCGGCGACGGCAGCGATGCCCGCACAGCTGGCAAGCGACCCGGCCGCCACGCCGGCCGCACCCGCTGCACAGGCCGCCGCGCCAACGCCAACCCCGGCGGCGCCGGCACCTGAGGCAGCTACGCCGGCCACGGCACCTGACACCACGGAAGGCAAGTTCAATGATCTGCTGACCAATCCGGTTGTCCTCGGTGTGATCGGCGGTGCGGCTGGCCTGGTGGTGTTGCTGCTCCTGCTGTTGTGGGCGCGCCATCGCAACGCCCGCCGTGAAGAGGAAAAGCACTTGCGCATGGCGCGGGCGCTGGCTGAAGAGCCGGAATTTACCTCAAGCATCGAACAGGACCTGCCGTCGGACAGTTTCGAAGGCCTCGAAGTGCCGCCGCCGAACGTCAAGCTGGCAGCCGCTCCGGCACCTGCTCCAGTGGTTGCGCCGGCGGTAGCGGTTCCGACGGTTGCCTCCGTGCTCGCGCCGCTGGCCGCTGCCGTGGCCCCGCAAAACGCCAACGATGCCCTGGCGCAAGCCCAGTCCCATATCGACCGTGGTCATCTGAACCAGGCCGCCGATGTGCTGGAGCAAGCGATCAAGCACGAGCCCAAGCGCAGCGACCTGCGGTTGAAGCTGATGGAGGTCTACGGCCTGCAAAGCGACAAGGACGGTTTCGTGACCCAGGAGCGTCAACTGGTGGCCAATGGTGAAAACCATGCCCAGGTCGAGCAGCTCAAGTCGCGCTTTCCTGCGATGGCGGTATTGGCGGCGGGCGTCAGTGCCGCGGTTGCCGCCGCGGCCCTTGACGCTCAGTACGTCAAGGACCTGCTGGAAGACAAACCGGCTGCCCCGGCCGCCGAGCCCAATGCACTCGACACCGATTTCGACCTGAGCCTGGATGAGCTGGAGGCGGCTTCGCCAGCCAGCCTGGACGACGAGCAGACGTTTGCAGCGCTCCTGGAGCAGCAATCGGCGCCCAAGGCCGGCGAGGAAGACCTGTCGGACTTCGACCTGGACCTGCAACTCAATGACCCGGCGTCCGAGCAATCCGACGACGACTTCCTTTCCGGTCTTGAGGACCAGATGAAGGATGTGTCTGCCGTGGAGCCGCCGACGCTGACCCCATCGGCGCTGGATGACTTCGATTTGCCGGAGGATTTCGACTTGTCCCTGGCGGACGAACCAGACGCAGCGGCCAAGCCTGATGCCTTCGCTTCGGAGCTGGACGATGTCAACGCCGAGCTGGATCGCCTGTCCCAGAGCCTGGAAAGTCCGCCCATCGAACCTTCCTTTACCGCTGAGGACGCGGCGCTGGGCGATGATGAGCCGGAGTTCGATTTCCTGTCCGGTACGAATGAAGTCGCCACCAAGCTAGACCTCGCCCAGGCCTATATCGACATGGGGGATGCCGACGGCGCGCGGGACATTCTCTCTGAAGTGCTCACCGAAGGTGATGAGGCGCAGCGCGGCGAGGCCAAGGAAATGCTCGGCAAAATCTGAAGGTTGATGCAGGTGCGGTGTGGGAAGGTCAATCCCCAACAAAAGCGCACGCCACGCAGCTGGCGCATTTATAATGGCCGCCTTCGCGTAACTCATCAGGCTCTCAGTTCTTGGCAAATATAGATAACCCGGCCGCCGAAATGGCGGCCGCTGGCTTTTACCGCATCGCCCTCGGCGTGGAATACAAAGGCTCGCGCTATCGCGGCTGGCAGCGCCAGGCGTCAGGCGTGCTGACGGTGCAGGAAACCCTGGAGAAGGCGCTGTCGAAAGTGGCTGACTCCCCGGTGTCGTTGATGTGTGCCGGGCGTACCGATGCCGGTGTGCATGCCTGCGGCCAGGTGGTGCACTTCGATACCCAGGCCGAACGCACGATGAAGGCCTGGGTGATGGGCGCCAATATCAATTTGCCCCATGACGTCAGCGTAAGTTGGGCCAAGGTCATGCCTGCGCACTTTCATGCGCGCTTCAAGGCGATTGCCCGGCGTTATCGCTATGTGATCTACAACGACCAGATCCGTCCCGCGCACCTCAACGAAGAAATCACCTGGAACCACCGTCCGCTGGATGCCGAACGCATGGCCGAGGCTGCGCAGCATCTGGTAGGGGTGCATGATTTCAGTGCGTTTCGTGCCGGCCAGTGCCAGGCCAAGTCGCCGATCAAGGAAGTCCACCACCTGCGGGTGACTCGCCACGGCAAGATGATCGTGCTGGACATCCGCGCCGGCGCCTTCCTGCACCATATGGTGCGTAACATTGCGGGCGTATTGATGACCATCGGCACCGGCGAGCGCCCGGTGGAATGGGCCAGGGAAGTGCTGGAAAGCCGCATTCGCCGCACGGGCGGCGTCACGGCGCATCCGTTTGGCCTGTACCTGGTGGATGTGGAGTACCGCGACGAGTTCGAACTGCCGCAGCGCTTCATCGGGCCACACTTCCTCACAGGGTTCAGTGAACTTGGCGGCTGACGCCCGGAATAGCTTTTGTTACCATCCGGGACTTTATCGGTCCAACCCCTGAGGTTTCTACGACATGCCTGTCGTTCGCAGCAAGATTTGCGGGATTACCCGCATAGAAGACGCGCTGGCGGCAGTCGAGGCGGGGGCGGATGCCATTGGCCTGGTGTTTTATGCCAGGAGCCCGCGGGCGGTGAATGTGTTGCAGGCGCGGGCGATCATTGCGGCGCTGCCGCCGTTCGTGACCACCGTGGGCTTGTTCGTCAACGCCAGCCGCTGCGAACTCAACGAAACCCTGGATGCCGTGCAGCTGGATATGCTGCAATTTCACGGCGACGAAACCCCGGATGAATGTGAAAGCTACCAACGCCCGTATATCAAGGCGTTGCGGGTCAAGGCGGGTGACGATATAGCGAGGGCCTGCGCGGCCTATTCCGGCGCGCGTGGCGTTCTGCTGGACACGTATGTCGAAGGCGTACCCGGTGGTACCGGTGAAGCGTTCGATTGGTCGCTGATCCCCGAAGGATTGAGCAAGCCGATCATCCTGGCCGGGGGGCTCAACCCAGCGAATGTCGGTGCGGCGATTCAACAGGTCCGGCCGTATGCCGTGGATGTCAGCGGTGGGGTAGAGCAAGGCAAGGGCATCAAGGATCACGACAGGATTCGCGCATTCATGCACGCGGTGCGCAACAGCTGTGGCGGGATGTGACGGCTGGCAGTCTGCCGCCGTCCATAACTACCACTGTGTAAAACAGCCCGGCGCCGCCTGAGGGCGGCCCGGAAATGAAGTGGCAACCTGCGCAGGCAGGCTGTCTGGAAGGCTGAGGATGCAGGCTGGAAATGGCAGGTCGAACGTCTGACCCCGTCCAGCCTGCGTCATCGCCACATATGAATTTAGCTCAAGGGCATACGCGGGGCTGTGTTCAAGCCACCGGTACTGGAGAAAGAAAGCATGAGCAACTGGTTAGTAGACAAACTGATCCCTTCGATCATGCGTTCCGAGGTGAAGAAAAGCTCGGTTCCTGAAGGTCTGTGGCACAAGTGCCCATCCTGCGACGCGGTGCTGTACCGCCCCGAGCTGGAAAAGACCCTGGATGTTTGCCCCAAGTGCAACCACCACATGCGTATCGGCGCCCGCGCCCGCATCGATATCTTCCTCGACGCCGACGGCCGTAACGAGCTGGGCGCCGACCTGGAGCCGGTCGACCGTCTGAAGTTCCGCGACGGCAAGAAGTACAAGGACCGCCTGACCGCTGCGCAAAAGCAGACCGGTGAGAAGGACGCGCTGATTTCCGTCAGCGGCAAGCTGCTGGGCATGCCGGTGGTGGTGTCGGCGTTCGAGTTCTCCTTCATGGGCGGCTCCATGGGGGCCATCGTCGGCGAGCGCTTCGTGCGCGCGGCCAACTACGCCCTGGAAAACCGTTGCCCGATGATCTGCTTCGCCGCCTCCGGTGGTGCGCGGATGCAGGAAGCGTTGATCTCCCTGATGCAAATGGCCAAGACCTCTGCGGTGCTGGCGCGTCTGCGCGAAGAAGGCATTCCGTTCATCTCCGTGCTGACCGACCCGGTCTACGGCGGTGTTTCCGCCAGCCTGGCGATGCTGGGCGACGTGATTGTCGGTGAGCCAAAAGCCCTGATCGGCTTTGCCGGCCCGCGCGTGATCGAGCAGACCGTGCGCGAAAAACTGCCGGAAGGCTTCCAGCGCAGCGAGTTCCTGCTGGAGCACGGCGCAATCGACCTGATCATTCCGCGCGGTGAGCTGCGTCCACGCCTGGGTAGCCTGCTGGCGCAGATGATGGGCCTGCCGACACCTGTTTACGTCGCGCCTAAAGTCGAGCCGATCGTTGTGCCGCCGGTGCCTGCGAACCTATGACCCAACGTACCCTGGGCGAATGGCTCGCCTACCTCGAGCAGTTGCATCCGTCCGCCATCGACATGGGCCTGGAGCGCTCGCAACAGGTAGCGGCCCGCCTTGGGTTGGGCCGGCCGGCGCCGCGTGTGATCACGGTGACCGGCACCAACGGCAAGGGCTCTACCTGTGCCTTTGTTGCCGCGCTGCTGCAGGCCCAGGGGCTGAAAGTCGGCGTGTACAGCTCGCCGCACTTGCTGCGTTACAACGAGCGGGTGCAACTCAATGGCGTCGAAGCCAGCGATGAGCAACTCTGCGAAGCCTTCGCCGCACTCGATGCCGGGCGCGGTGAGATTTCCCTGACTTACTTCGAAATGGGCACCCTGGCGGCGTTCTGGCTGTTCGAGCGTGCGCAGCTGGATGTGGTCGTGTTGGAAGTGGGCCTGGGGGGGCGCCTGGACACCGTCAACGTGGTGGATGCCGACCTGGCGCTGGTCACCAGTATTGGCGTGGACCATGCCGACTACCTGGGGGATACCCGCGAGTCCGTGGCCTATGAGAAGGCCGGGATTTTCCGCCCGGGCAAGCCTGCGCTGTGCGGTGACCTGGATCCGCCGCAGCCCTTGCTGGACAAGGTGCGTGAGCTGGGCTGCCCATTCTTCCTGCGTGGCCGCGAATTCAATCTTGAAATCGGTGACCGGCACTGGCAGTGGCGCGGCCGGGATGCCCATGGGCAGGCTGTGGAGCTGCGTGATCTGCCCTTGCTGAACCTGCCGATGGAGAACGCCGCACTCGCGCTGCAAGCCTATCTGTTGCTGGACCTGCCTTGGCAGGCTGAGCAGATTGCTGCGACGTTGCTGGCGACCCGCGTGGTCGGGCGCCTGGATCGCCGGGTGTTCGACTGGCACGGCAAGCGCCTGAACCTGTTGCTGGATGTGGGGCATAACCCCCATGCCGCGCAATACCTGGCCAAGCGCCTGGCACGCACGCCGCCGGTGGGGCGTCGCCTGGCTGTATTCGGTTTGCTCGCCGATAAGGACCTGGAGGGCGTAGTTGCGCCGTTGCTGGACAGCGTCCAGGCTTGGGCGGTAGCGCCGCTGGATACGCCCCGCAGCCGTCCGGCCCATGAGCTTGAGATCGCGTTACAGAACCTTGGTGCGCCCGTGGCGTCGTATGCAAGCGTGACTGCCGCCCTGGAGGCTCAGTGCGCGGTGGCGACGGCCGAGGACGAAATTCTGTTGTTCGGATCATTTTATTGTGTTGCCGAGGCGCTTGAGTGGTTGGCCCGGCGCTCCACGGAGGAAGCTGCAGATGGCATTACTGGATAGCGCATACAAGCAGCGAATGGTTGGAGCCCTGGTGCTGGTGGCATTGGCGGTGATTTTCCTGCCGATGCTGTTTTCCCGCCAGGACGAGCAGCGCCAGGTGGTCGTCGAGGCTCCGGCTGCGCCCCAGGCACCGGCAGTGCCCCAAGTGCAGGTGGAGCCGGTGGTGGTGCCTGAACCGCAGGCGTTGCCGGAAGAAGAACCGGTGCCGACCGATGATGAGGTGGCCGCGCAGCAGGCGCCGTCGATGCCGGTGCAGCCAAGCGTGCCGGTGGTCAAGCCGACACCTGCTCCGACGGTCGCCGCCAAGCCGGCGACACCTGCGCCTGCGCCCAAACCTGTAGCGCCACAGCCTGCTGCGCCGGGCAAGCCGGATGTGGGGCAGAGCCGTATCGACCCGAACGGCTTGCCGATCAGTTGGTCGATCCAGGTGGCCAGCCTGGGCAATCGTGAAGGCGCCGACGCCTTGCAGAAGAAGCTGCGTGCCCAGGGCTACAACGCCTACATCCGTAGCGCCGACGGCAAGAACCGGGTGTTTATCGGGCCGCTGATCGAGCGCGCCGAGGCCGACCGGCTGCGGGATTTGCTGGACCGTCAGCAGAACCTGAAAGGCTTCGTGACCCGCTTCCAGCCTGAGCGCGGCTGAGCCCGCATCGGTTTAAACCTGAAGTCCAATCAAATGTGGTGAGGTTGAAATGTGATCGGCCCGCCACAATCTATTGATTTGCAAAGCAGCCGCAATCACAGCTTACCGACAGCCCGACGCTCTGCTAAAATGCGCCGCCTTATCCGTCCGTAGGCTCAAACGTGCCATTTACCTGGGTTGACTGGGCGATCGTTGCAATCGTCGCCATCTCCGCTTTGATCAGTCTAAGCCGCGGCTTCGTAAAAGAAGCACTGTCGTTGCTGACCTGGATCATCGCAGGAGTCGTAGCCTGGATGTTCGGCGGTTCGTTGTCGGTCTACCTGGCCGGATACATCGAGACACCTTCGGCTCGCGTCATCGCGGGCTGCGCCATCATGTTCATCGCCACGCTGCTGGTGGGGGCAATGGTCAATTATCTTATTGGCGAGTTGATACGTGTCACCGGCCTCTCCGGGACCGATCGATTTCTCGGCATGGCCTTCGGTGCCGCGCGTGGTGCGTTGCTGGTGGTCGTGGCGGTCGGGCTGTTGAGCCTGGGGCCGGTACAGCAGGATTCGTGGTGGCAGGAGTCGGTACTCGTGCCAAAATTTCTATTGGTCGCAGATTGGTCCAAGAACCTCATATTGGGGTGGAGCAGTCAGTGGCTGGCCAGCGGAATCAGCGTACCCGCTGATCTTCCGTTCAAGGAACACCTCTTGCCGGCCAAAACGCCGCAGTAAGTTGTGTTCAGTCAAGATTCATTAAGTAGGGGTTGCGTCGCATGTGTGGCATCGTCGGTATCGTCGGTAAGTCGAACGTCAATCAGGCGCTGTATGACGCGCTAACCGTCCTCCAGCACCGCGGCCAGGACGCTGCCGGTATTGTGACCAGCCACGACGGCCGGTTATTCCTGCGCAAGGACAATGGCCTGGTACGTGACGTGTTCCATCAGCGTCACATGCAGCGCCTCGTCGGGCACATGGGCATTGGCCATGTGCGTTACCCGACCGCCGGTAGCTCGACGTCGGCCGAAGCTCAGCCGTTCTACGTCAACTCGCCTTACGGCATTACCCTGGCGCATAACGGTAACCTGACCAACGTTGAGCAACTGGCCAAGGAGATTTACGAATCTGACCTGCGCCACGTCAACACCAGCTCAGACTCGGAAGTGCTGCTCAACGTGTTCGCCCACGAGCTGGCCCAGCGCGGCAAGCTGCAGCCGACCGAAGAAGATGTGTTCGCCGCCGTGATCGACGTGCATAACCGTTGCGTCGGCGGTTATGCCGTCGTTGCGATGATCACCGGCTACGGCATCGTCGGCTTCCGTGACCCCCACGGTATTCGCCCGATCGTGTTCGGCCAGCGTCACACCGACGAAGGCGTCGAGTACATGATCGCGTCCGAAAGCGTGTCCCTGGACGTGCTGGGCTTCACTCTGATCCGCGACCTCGCGCCGGGCGAAGCGGTGTACATCACCGAAGACGGCAAACTGCACACCCGTCAGTGCGCTGTCGCGCCGAAACTCACCCCGTGCATCTTCGAACACGTCTACCTGGCGCGTCCGGATTCGATCATCGATGGTGTGTCGGTGTACAAGGCGCGCCTGCGCATGGGCGAGAAGCTGGCCGACAAGATCCTGCGCGAGCGTCCCGAGCACGACATCGACGTGGTGATCCCGATCCCGGACACCAGCCGTACTGCTGCGCTGGAATTGGCCAACCACCTGGGCGTCAAGTTCCGCGAAGGCTTCGTGAAGAACCGTTACATCGGTCGCACCTTCATCATGCCGGGCCAGGCGGCCCGCAAGAAGTCGGTGCGCCAGAAGCTCAACGCCATCGAACTGGAATTTCGCGGCAAGAACGTGATGCTGGTGGACGACTCCATCGTACGCGGCACCACCTGCAAGCAAATCATCCAGATGGCCCGTGAGGCCGGTGCGAAGAACGTGTACTTCTGTTCCGCAGCGCCTGCCGTGCGTTACCCGAACGTGTACGGTATCGACATGCCGAGCGCCCACGAACTGATCGCCCACAACCGCACGACCCAGGACGTGGCCGACCTGATCGGCGCCGATTGGCTGATCTACCAGGACCTGCCGGACCTGATCGAAGCGGTCGGCGGTGGCAAGATCAAGATCGAGCAGTTCGACTGCGCCGTGTTCGACGGCAAGTACGTGACCGGTGACGTCGACGAGGCCTACCTGAACAAGATCGAGCAGGCGCGTAACGACTCGTCGAAGATCAAGACCCAGGCGGTCAGCGCGATCATCGATCTGTACAACAACTGAGTAGACACCGGCCCTGAGGGGCCGGTTTTGTATCTTAAATAAAGAATTGAGTAAGGAGTCGCAGCATGAGTCAGGAATGGGATGCCGGTCGCTTGGACAGCGACCTCGATGGCGTAGCTTTCGATACCCTGGCTGTGCGCGCCGGCCAGCACCGTACCCCGGAAGGTGAGCACGGTGACCCGATGTTCTTCACCTCCAGCTACGTGTTCCGCACAGCGGCCGACGCCGCGGCGCGCTTTGCTGGCGAAGTGCCGGGTAACGTTTATTCCCGCTACACCAACCCGACTGTGCGCGCGTTCGAAGAGCGTATTGCGGCCCTGGAAGGCGCAGAGCAGGCGGTGGCAACGGCCACCGGCATGGCGGCGATCCTGGCGGTGGTGATGAGCCTGTGCAGTGCCGGCGACCACGTGCTGGTGTCGCGCAGCGTGTTCGGTTCGACCATCAGCCTGTTCGAGAAGTATTTCAAGCGCTTCGGTATCGAAGTGGACTACGTGCCCCTGGCGGATCTGTCCGGGTGGGGTGCGGCAATCAAGTCCAACACCAAGCTGCTGTTCGTCGAGTCGCCGTCCAATCCGTTGGCCGAGTTGGTGGATATCGCCGCGTTGTCCGAAGTGGCTCACGCCAAAGGCGCGATGCTGGTGGTCGACAACTGTTTCTGCACGCCTGCCTTGCAGCAGCCGCTGAAGCTGGGCGCGGACATTGTGGTGCACTCGGCCACCAAGTTTATCGATGGCCAGGGCCGTTGCATGGGCGGCGTGGTTGCCGGTCGCAGCGAGCAGATGAAGGAGGTGGTGGGCTTCCTGCGCACCGCCGGCCCGACCCTGAGCCCGTTCAACGCCTGGATCTTCCTCAAGGGCCTGGAAACCCTCAGCCTGCGCATGAAGGCCCATTGCGCCAACGCCCAGGCCCTGGCCGAGTGGCTGGAGCAGCAGGACGGTATCGAAAAAGTGCATTACGCCGGCCTCAAGAGCCACCCGCAGCACGCGTTGGCCCAGCGCCAGCAACGTGGTTTCGGCGCCGTGGTAAGTTTCGAAGTGAAGGGCGGCAAAGAGGGCGCCTGGCGCTTTATCGATGCGACGCGCCTGATCTCCATCACGGCCAACCTGGGCGACAGCAAGACCACCATTACCCATCCGAGCACCACGTCCCACGGACGCCTGGCGCCGCAGGAGCGTGAGGCGGCCGGTATCCGGGACAGCCTGATCCGCATCGCGGTCGGCCTGGAAGATGTCACGGATCTGCAGGCTGACCTGGCTCGCGGGCTGGCTGCCTTGTGATCGAGTGGTCCCTGGAGGCCGCGGCGGCCAGTAATGGGCGCGTCGCCCTGGTGACGGGCGCGGCGCGGGGTATTGGTCTCGGGATTGCGGCGTGGCTGATCAGCGAAGGCTGGCAGGTGGTCTTGACCGACCTCGACCGCGAGCGCGGTTCCAAGGTGTCCAAGGTGCTGGGCGAAAACGCCTGGTTTATCACCATGGACGTGGCTGACGAGAAACAGGTGGCCCAGGGGGTCGCCGAAGTCCTGGGGCAATTCGGTCGCCTGGACGCGTTGGTCTGTAACGCTGCGGTGGCCGACCCGCACAACATCACCCTGGAAAGCCTTGACCTGGCTTACTGGAATCGCGTGCTGGCCGTTAACCTCAGTGGGCCGATGTTGCTGGCCAAGCACTGTGCGCCTTACCTGCGTGCCCACGGCGGCGCCATCGTCAACCTGGCGTCGACCCGGGCTCGTCAGTCGGAGCCGGATACCGAGGCTTATGCGGCGAGCAAGGGTGGCCTGTTGGCCCTTACTCACGCCTTGGCGATCAGCCTCGGGCCGGAAGTGCGGGTGAATGCGGTCAGTCCTGGCTGGATTGATGCCCGTGATCCAGCTGCGCGGCGTGCCGAGCCTTTGACCGATGCCGATCATGCCCAGCATCCGGCGGGCAGGGTGGGTACGGTAGAGGACGTGGCAGCGATGGTGGCGTGGTTGCTGTCGCGCCAGGCCGGGTTTGTCACCGGGCAAGAGTTTGTGGTGGACGGTGGCATGAGCAAGAAGATGATTTACAGCGAGTAGGACGGGTAGCCGTCTTGAAGCCATTTTGTCTTTTTCAGAAAAACTTCAAGCAGGCTATTGACTTAGGTCCGCTACCTGCGTAAATTTCGCGGCCTCAACGAAGCAAAGGGTGATTAGCTCAGCTGGGAGAGCATCTGCCTTACAAGCAGAGGGTCGGCGGTTCGATCCCGTCATCACCCACCACTTCTTGAGAGTTTTGCCTTCGGGCAGGACGCAACGTTAAAGGTTGCACCGACGCGCAGCGGTAGTTCAGTCGGTTAGAATACCGGCCTGTCACGCCGGGGGTCGCGGGTTCGAGTCCCGTCCGCTGCGCCATATTTTCCAGGTTCGATTTATCGGGCTTGAGGTTGAACAGCCAAGCTGATCAATCAGATGTTCAAAGACGGTTGAGGCGGTTTGCTCAGCCGGTCAAGCGATACGCAGCGGTAGTTCAGTCGGTTAGAATACCGGCCTGTCACGCCGGGGGTCGCGGGTTCGAGTCCCGTCCGCTGCGCCATATCTGCCTCAAGGCCCGCTGAACGCCTTGAAGCACAAAGAAAGCCACTGGCTACTTTGATCCGATAGCAAAGACCCTGGTCGAAAGACCGGGGTTTTTTGTGTCTGCAATTTGGCAATTTTTTGCGGGAGCCGGCGAACCGGCTCCCATTGATTTGTCAGAAGCCCAGCTTATCCCGCAGCCCGTAGTACCAAGCTCCCAGTGCCGCAAACGGTGTGCGCAACAGTTGCCCGCCCGGGAATGGGTAGTGCGGCAGGTCGGCAAACGCATCGAAGCGCTCTGCCTGGCCTCTCAGCGCTTCCGCCAGGACCTTGCCCGCCAGGTGGGTGTACGTCACGCCATGGCCGCTGCAGCCTTGTGAGTAGTAGATGTTGTCGCCCAGGCGACCAACCTGCGGCAAGCGCGACAGGGTCAGCAGGAAGTTGCCGGTCCAGGCGTAGTCGATCTTCACATCCTTGAGTTGCGGGAAGGCCTTGAGCATCTTCGGGCGGATGATTGCTTCGATGTTCGCCGGGTCGCGCGCGCCATACACCACGCCGCTGCCGAAGATCAGGCGCTTGTCACTGGTGAGGCGATAGTAGTCGAGCAGGTAGTTGCAGTCCTCTACGCAGTAATCCTGCGGCAGGAGTGTCCTGGCCAGCTCATCCCCGAGTGGCGCCGTCGTGATCACCTGGGTGCCACAGGGCATCGACTTGGCCGCCAGCTCCGGCACCAGGTTGCCCAGGTAGGCATTGCCCGCGACGATGATGAACTTGGCCCTGACTTTACCTTCTGCCGTATGGACCACCGGGTTGGCGCCACGCTCGATGCGCACCGCCGCCGATTGTTCGTAGATCGTCCCGCCCAGAGACTCCACGGCGGCGGCTTCACCGAGTGCCAGGTTGAGTGGGTGGATATGGCCGCCACTCATGTCCAGCAGTCCGCCGACATAGTTGTCACAGGCCACGACCTCATGAATGCGGCGCTCGTCCAGCAACTCCAGCTGTGTATGGCCGTAGCGCTCCCACAAGCGTTTCTGCGACTCCAGGTGGCCCATGTGCTTGCTGTTGAGTGCCGCGAACACGCCGCCGTCCTTCAGGTCGCACTGGATCTGGTATTTGGCCACACGCTCGCGAATGATCCTGCCACCCTCGAACGCCATCTGCCCCAGCAACTGCGCCTGCTGGGGGCCGACGCTGCGCTCGATCACATCAATGTCACGGCTGTAGCTGTTGACGATCTGTCCACCATTGCGGCCCGACGCGCCAAAACCCACCTTGGCAGCTTCCAGCACCGTCACGCGAAAACCGTTCTCCAGCAGAAACAGCGCGCTGGATAGGCCGGTATAGCCGGCGCCAATCACGCACACATCGGTTTCGACGTCGCCTTGCAACATTGGGCGCGGCGGAACGGCATTGGCGGAAGCGGCGTAATACGACTGGGGGTAGGGGGTGTTCGCCATCCTGGAACCTCTGTTTTATATTTTTTACGAGTGCCCTGATCCTACCTGAGTTGAAAATTGCCTGCCAGCCACCCCAAAAAGTGCGGTGCGCCGGCTGCAAATAAATAATTCGCATATTCATAGGGTTAGCTGCAAAAAAGATGTTGACACCCCTCCGGAATTCCGTAGAATGCCGCCTCACAGCAGGCACGTAGCTCAGTTGGTTAGAGCACCACCTTGACATGGTGGGGGTCGTTGGTTCGAGTCCAATCGCGCCTACCAAACAAAATCCGCTCTGCTGGGCGGTCTAGAAGGGCTCACCGAAAGGTGGGCCCTTTTTTGTTCATGCGATTTATTACTACCCGAAAATCTTCCCACCCCCCGCCTAAAGTAATCGACACCCAGGCCGATAGAGATCGCAAATCTCTTACTCTCGGACACTTGGCATGCTTATCAACATCAGCACTACCGCCTCCGTAGCAAGCACTCCAAGCACTGTCAGCTCGACGGCTGCCGCGACCAAGGAAAGCACAAGCAGCGCAGGCGGCACGACCGTCAACATGCACGCTGATTCCAATGGTGCGGCAGGTGTAAGTGGCGGTGGCGGTGGCCAAGCCTCCTCGCTCTCGAAGGAGTCCGATACCGTCAAAGAGTTGAAGAAGCAGATCGAGCAGTTGCAAAAGCAGCTTCAAGCGCAGCAGCAAGCCTTGCAGAAAGCTCAGTCCAGCAACCAGAGTGCAGAAGCCAAAGCGGCGGCAGTAGCGGCGGCGCAGATGCAGATCGCCGGCACTGCGGCGGCGTTGCAGACAGTGACTTCCGCACTGTTGCAGGCAGTCACCGATGAGGGCAACAGCACGTCGGGTTCGATGGTTAGTACCACCGCCTGATACTGGCAACAGTGTGTTGAGTCGCAGCCTTCACTGTCGATTCAACACACTTTCTCCCGCTCCCACCGTCAAGCGATACACATCCACCAGCGCCCACGCTCCCAGCAGCGCCACGCCGACGAACGCCACGCGAAAATCCCCGACCTGTGCCTGCATCTCATGCCCCTGCTGGGTCATGGATGCTCGTAGCAGCAGCGCCGCCACCGTTACGCCCATCCCCATGGCCAGCTGGAATGACATGCTGAACAGTGCCGAGGCCTCACTCATGCGCGGTTTGGGCACATCCGCGAAGCCGATCGAGTTGTAGCAGGTGAACTGCATCGAGCGGGACAACCCTCCCACAAATAACACGGCCGCGATCAGCACAAATGGGGTCTGCACCGTGAAAAGCGCGCAAGCGGCTATCGACACCACGCCGATTATCCCGTTCACCAGCAAGACCCGGCGAAACCCATAGCGGCGCATAATGGCCGTGGTGAACGGCTTCATCGCCAGATTGCCAGCGAATACCGCCAGCACCAGCAAGCCTGCGTCCACCGGGGACAAGCCAAAGGCGACTTGAAACAGCAGCGGCAGCAGGAACGGCAGGGCGCTGATGGCCAGGCGAAACAGCGAGCCGCCATAGATGCTCACACGAAATGTATCGATGGACAGGGTCTCGAGCGGCAATAACGGGTCGCTGGCATGGCGGCAATGGTGCACGGCCCACACTGCCAGCGCGATGCCTGCCGCGACCAGCACGGCGCCTGGAATAAGGCGTTCACCGGTCTGGTTACCCAGCCATTCCAGCCCGCCCAGCAGGGCCACACAGGCGCCTGCCAGCAGTACAAAACCCTTGGCATCGAACTGGCGCACGCTGGCTTCACGGTCTTCCGGTACAAGCCATAGTGCGGCGGCCAATGCCAGCGCACCCAGCGGCAGATTCACGTAGAAGATCCATGGCCACGATGCATGCGTCACGATCAAGCCGCCGACCAGCGGCCCCAGAATCGGCGCGACCAGGCCGGGCCAGGTAATGATCGCGATCATTTTCACCAAGTCTTTCTTATCCGTATTACGCAGCACGGCCAGGCGCCCCACGGGCACCATCAATGCGCCGCCGATGCCCTGCAGGACGCGGGCGAACACGAACATCTCGATACTTTGGCTGAGCCCGCAGAGCAGCGAAGCGAGGGTGAACAGGATGATTGCGCCAGCGAATACCCGGCGCGCACCAAAGCGGTCGGCGACCCAGCTGGACAGCGGTATGCAGATCGCCACGGCGAGGATATAGGCAGTGATGCCGATGTTCATGTCGACCGGTGTCACGCCAAAGGCCGATGCCATGGTTGGCAGCGCGGTGGCGATAACCGTGGCGTCGAGGTTCTCCATGAAGAAGGTCACGGCGACCACCAGGGCGATCAGACTGGTTTGTAGGCTGAGGCGGTTTTGCGCGGCGGAATCTGGAGTGGCTGAGCTCACCGGTGCTGCCCTTTTTCAGTGAACGGTTTGATGAAGAAGGCCGACCAACTGCCTGATGCGCCGCGCACGATAAACGGGCGGCGTTAAGATGAGCGAATCCTTCATGGTCTGTCCACGTCTTGTTACTTGTGGACTACTCAATTACCCACAAAATTTATTGGTTTGCAGCAACAATTTTTCTTGTTGGACACCTCCCGCTCCCAGGCAGCACAGTTGCCGCCACTGACGCTCGCCCTGACGGGCCAACAATAAAAAACCGAGCCGACTGCACGCCACTTCCTGCTGTGAACCCTTTGTTCACATCCTGCTGTAATGGCGCCGCAGCGCGCACTTAAGGACCTCTCCGCCATGCAAACTGTTGTGAACTTATGGCCGTTGATCGGCGTACTTGTGATCGTGGTTGGCTTTGTTTTGCGTTTCAATCCGCTGTTGGTGGTCACCGCCGCAGCTATCGCCACCGGGCTCGCTGCCCACTTCCCGCTGGAGAAAATCCTCGCCACTATGGGGGATGGTTTCCTACAGACTCGCGCCCTGCAATTGATCCTGTTGTTGCCCCTCGCCGTCATCGGTTTGCTGGAGCGCCACGGCTTGCGCCTGCACGCGCAGAACTGGATTGCGCGGTTTGAGCGCGCCACGGTCGGACGCCTGCTGATCATCTATCTGTTTGTACGCGAATCCACTGCAGCCATGGGCTTGACCAGCCTCGGCGGGCACCCGCAAATGGTGCGCCCGCTACTGGCCCCGATGGCCGAAGGCGCGGCGGAAAAGCGCTACGGCAAACTGCCGGACAAACTGCGTCACAAGGTGTTGGCCATGTGCGCCGCCACCGATAACGTCGGCCTGTTTTTTGGTGAGGACATCTTCGTCGCCTTTGGTGCGATTGCGTTGATGCATACCTTCCTGCTCGGTTCGGGGATTGATGTGGAGCCGCTGCACATTGCGGTGTGGGGTATTCCTACGGCGATTTGCGCCTTTATCATTCACGCGCTCCGACTTCATCGGTTTGACCGAAGACTGACCCGCGAGATGACGACCGCCGCGACCCCTGTGGAGGCCGCGCTATGATCATCTCTATCCAATACCTGTACTGGCTCGCCGGGGTCCTGCTGCTGATCACCGCCGGCATGATCCTGTTGGATCGAACCCATCCCAAGCGCTGGTCCAGCGCACTGTTCTGGCTGCTGTTCGCCATCCCGTTCCTGGTGGGGGAGCGCCTGCCCTCGGTGGTGGTCGGTGCGGGAGTGGTGGTGATGGCGCTGATCGCCGGCCTGGGCGGCGTCGGCCGTGGCACCCATGCTGAGTTGCATGACAAGGCTTCGCGCGCCAGTGCCGGCCGCCTCGGGCACAAGCTGTTTATCCCGGCGCTGGCGATCCCCCTGACCACCGTGATCGGTTCGGTCTTGCTCAAGCACACCCAGATTGGCGGGGTACCGCTGCTGGATCCGAAAAACACCACCTTCGTGTCCCTCGGCATCGGCTGCCTGATCGCCCTCGGCCTGGCGTGCTGGCTGACCCGTGATACCCCGGTGCAAGCCTTGCGCGAATCCCGGCGACTCACCGAGGCCCTGGGCTGGGCCATGGTGCTGCCGCAGATGCTGGCGATGCTTGGCCTGCTGTTCAATGAAGCCGGTGTCGGCACGGCTGTCGCCCATGTCACCACCACCTACATCAACCTGGATTTCAAGTTGGTGGCGGTCATGGTGTACGTGTTGGGCATGGCGCTGTTTACGGTGATCATGGGCAATGGCTTCGCGGCGTTCCCGGTGATGACCGGGGGCGTCGGCGTGCCGGTGCTGGTGGGTATCTACGGCGGTAACCCGGCGGTGATGGCCGCCATCGGTATGTTCTCCGGCTACTGCGGTACGCTGATGACGCCGATGGCGGCCAACTTCAATATCGTGCCGGCGGCGTTGCTGGAGTTGCCGGACAAGAACGCGGTGATCAAGGCGCAACTGCCGACCGCGTTGATGATGCTGGTGGTCAATATTGTCCTGCTTTATGTGTTGATGTGAGGCGACGATGCGAACTGTATTGCTGACGGGGTTCGAGCCCTTTGATCAAGACCTGGTGAATCCTTCCTGGGAAGCGGTGCGCCAGTTGGATGGCGTGCAACTCGACGATGATGTGCGCATTGTTGCGCGCCGATTGCCCTGTGCGTTTGCCACGGCGGGTGAATGCCTGCTCCAACTGATCAGTGAACTGCGTCCGGCGATGGTCATCGCCACTGGGTTGGCCCCCGGGCGCAGCGAAATATCCATCGAGCGGGTGGCGATCAACGTCAACGATGCACGCATCCCCGATAATCTGGGGGAGCAGCCCATCGACACGGCGGTGGTGGTCGGCGGCCCGGCGGCGTACTTTTCGACGCTGCCGATCAAGGCCATGGCCAGGGCGGTGCGCGAGGCAGGGATTGCGGTGTCGGTATCGCAGACGGCGGGCACATTCGTGTGCAACCAGGTGTTCTACCGCTTGCAGCACGAACTCGCGGGCACCGGTGTACGCAGTGGTTTTATCCACGTGCCGAACCAGCTGGGAGCGGGCCTGGTCGATGGGCTGCGCACCGCGGTGTCGACGGCGTGGAATACCCCGGTGGATGTGCTGGAAGTGGGCGGTCAGGTGAGTTGACGTCCCACGGGTGCGATAACCTCGACTACAGTTCAGCTACATTCCTGTGTTGGATAATCGCCATGATCAAGTGCCCGAAATTCGTGTCTGTTGCGCTTTCGCTTGTGTTGTTTGCCGCTGGCGGTATGGCCCTGGCTGATCCAGGCAATGGCAAGGGGCAAGGCAACGATAAAGGCAATGGTCACGGCGGACAGGGGCATGACAAGCCCAAGGGCAAGGGTGCAGCAGGCAGTCGCGGCCCCAGTGTAGACCGTGGCAGCGTGCTGAATGTGTTGGGCGGTTATCGCGACTACTGGAGCCCGGGGCCCGCCTTGCCGCCTGGCATCCAGAAGAACCTGGCCCGCGGCAAGCCGCTGCCGCCGGGCATTGCCAAGAAACTGGACGGGCGTTTGTTGGGCCGCTTGCCCCATTACGATGGGTACGAGTGGCAGCAGGCGGGCACCGACTTGATACTGGTGGCCATCGCGACGGGCATCATCTACGAAGTCCTCAATGGCGCCCTCGATTGAGCTGGCGGTGTCGCCCGCATGGCGCTCGACGCCGCCGTGTTATTGCCGGCGTCGTTGGCGTTTACAAGCCGCCAGGTGATCCGTAGATTGCATTGCGTCGATTATTCGTTTCAGCTCACGAGGAAACCCCGCAGTGTCCATCCGAGGTTCAGCCGTATTTACCCGCCCTTACCGCGCCTTTCTGTTCGATATGGATGGGACTCTGCTCAATTCGATTGCCGCGGCCGAGCGGGTATGGAGCATCTGGGCTGAACGCCATGGGCTGGAGGTGGCGACGTTCCTGGCCACGATCCATGGCGCCCGGGCGATCGACACCATCACGCGCCAGGCCTTGCCCGGCGTCGACCCGGAGGTTGAAGCGCAGTGGATTACCGAGGCTGAAATCAATGATGTGCAAGGTGTCGTTGCGATTGCCGGTGCCGTCGAGTTTCTGAACCGCTTGCCCGGCGATCAGTGGGCGCTGGTCACCTCTGCACCCAGGGAACTGGCGTTGCGTCGACTGCAAGCGGCAGGTATTACACCGCCAGCGGTGCTGGTCACGGCTGAAGACGTGGCTATCGGCAAGCCGAACCCTGCCTGTTATGTGCTCGGTGCGCAGCGCCTGGGGGTGTCAACGCAGGATTGCCTGGTGTTTGAGGATGCGACGGTGGGGATCCGTGCAGGGGAGGCGGCTGGCGCGGATGTGATGGTCGTGACCTCGACGCACCTCAAGCCCATGGCGACGGAGCATCCTTCGATCGATGGGTATGAACAGCTGCAGGTGCAACGCAGCGCTGATGGCTTGCTGTACTTGGCGCGCGCGACGGGCTGACGCAGCAAGGCCGAGCCGGCTACCGGGCTCGGCCTGTTTCGCGGGTGGCTGGATCAGGCGACGCCTGCATTCGATCACTGCGCATGCCTTGGCGTGACAGCACCATCTCCCTGAGAATCTCGTTGGCGAGCCGGGCAATCGCTTCGGCACCGCGATAATGCGCGCGCACGATTCCGGTGATTGCGAAGTGGTCGGTCTCCGGACCGCTGAGCACGGCCGAGAGGGTGCCGTCGGCGTGCAGCGTACAGGTGACCGTGTAGCTGGGCAGGCGGGCTGCCAATTCAGATTCGATTTGGGTTTTAGTGAGCGTGTCCATCTGTACCGGCACCTTCTACTGACTGTGCAAACACACCCAAGGATAGGTCCTGCTGCGAGGCTGTAAATACCAGCGATCTGAAAGCGAATCGGGGGTGGGCGTCAGCGTACGGTTTTGCGCACGATGCGTTGGCACAACTTGCGCTGCACGGCCATCTGGATGGGCTTGAGGCAGAACATGAACAGGTAGCCACACAGCAGGAGTACCAGGTCCAGCCGCGAACGGGGCGCTTCGGCGCCCTCTATTTCAAGCTTCAGGCCATATTCCAAGCCGACAAAGACCAGCCCCGTCAGCAGGGCGATCATCCAGGATCTGGAGAAAAATGGCTGGGCATTGCCTGGCAGCATCGACGTGCTCCTAAGTGCACACGGATGGCGGGATATCAGTCAGAGGATTCGGTTGCAAAGGGTGTAATAAGTTCCAGGCGTGAAGATAGTTTCATCTTGATGCATGGATGGGCATGCGGCAAAAAGCGCTTCGCGCAACAGAGACAAAAGCAGAGCAAAGAGGTTTTCGCCAGCCGTTACAGTGAACGAAAGGGCTGGCTACTGAGGGCGCTTCAAGGCGTCTGGTTTTTGTCCGGAGCGGACAGACCGGCCTGGATGCGCTGGTAAATCTCCTCGCGATGCACGGCAACATCCTTGGGTGCGTTGATGCCGATTCGTACTTGCTGGCCGCTGACGCCCAGGATGGTGATCGTAATGTCATCACCGATGTTTATGCTTTCACCGACTTTGCGGGTGAGTATAAGCATGGACTTCTCCTTGATTACTTTTAAGGACACATGTTCAGACAGGGCAGGTGTCGTATGTGTGTAGCTTACTGCTAAGCGCGTCCCTGTGACTGCCTCTTTTAGGACGCATAGAGGCGACATTAATTCCCATGGCGGCATCATACAGGTCTGGGATACATCATTCGCATTGTTTAAGCCAACGTTTATGACGGCCAGAATAGACAGTGAATGATAAAGTCGCCTCTTTATCCGTTGAAGGAGCAGGGCAGTGCGTAAAGTAGCGATGGCAATTGCGGTGTTGGCATTGGCCGGTTGCGGTGAAGGCAAAAGCGTCGATGCCCCCAAGGCCAAGCCTGCCGTAACCGAAAGCCAGCCACAAACCGGCGCGATTGCTGCCCAGGAATGGGACCTGCGAGTAGGCCCGCCGGACCACAAGCTGCAGGCAATCACCGACCTGACCGCCTGGTTGCTCGAACACGGGTTCAGTTTTTACATCGTGAAGGTCGACGGCAAGGACGAAGTGCTGCTGGGGCCATTTGCAACCAGGGCCGAGGCCGAGGCCAAGCAGACGCTGCTCAACGAGAAGATGGCGCGGGCCAAGAAAACTGACACGGTGTCCGAGATCATCGAGCACAAGGCCGCGCAGTAACCGCTGATTGGGCGGCATTGCCGCCCCTGTTCAACCGCAGGCTTTCAGGTTAACCGGGCCGACAAACTCATTGCCGCGCCCCATCACGCACGCCACCGTTTGGTTCCGCTGGCGCTCCCAGGCTTGTACCGGATAGGTCTTGTTCCAGGCTTCGTACAACTGGCGATCCTGTTTCGACAGGCGCAAGCCGTACTGCTTGCTCATGTAGAAATACGTGCGTGCGATCATCCCGCGAATGGACGGGCGCGGCATGACCTTCTTGGCCTTGAAATCCACCTGGGTCAGGCACGAACCGTACTGCCCGCTTTGCACCGGCAGCCAGCCAAAACTGAAGTTACTTCGATCTCCATTGACCTCGCCGATGCTCGGCACCAGGTTGTGCAGATCCGCTTCGGCACGCTTGAATACGTCGTCATGGCGGGTGCAGTTCTTGCGTCCGCCGTCCTGCCAGCACTGGCGCTGATGTCCGATCTGCCAGGCCGGAACAATGTGCTCCCACTCGATGCGCGCGGCACGGTTGGCGTTTTTGCGTGGGATGTAGCCGCAGGCTTTCAGGTCAACGCGGTTGCCGGTGTATTTGCAGCCGCAATAGAACTCGGTGGATTGTGGCGCGTACAGCTTCCAGGCGACCTTTTTGGCTTCGCTGAAGGTTCGGGGCGCCTGGGCATGGGCAGTGACAGCAAAAAGCAGGCAGCACACTGCAATAAAACGGGCACTCATTGAATCAATCTTCCTTCGGCACAACCCAGAAAATCTGCACGCCGCCGTCATCCCGATAGGCGAGGGTGACGTTGTCGTTCTCCGCGATTTCCTCCAGCAAGCGCTGCCACTCGTCTTCTGGCTCGTCCGGCAAGCGGAAGATCAAGGCTGCCTTGGCTTTTTGGGCGTTGGTGGAGTTGATGATCTTTTGCACACGAATGGCCAGGCGTTCGTAGGCATCAGGTGGGGTTAGGGCTGCGGAAGAGGACTTTGCCACGGAGTGTTCCTTAATAAGCTGTACGTGCATACAGTATTTAACTGTAGGCAATTTCGCAACTGCTTAAAATTCAATAAGTTCGTCTGACGGCGATTTAGGCGAGTTGATGTAAGGCGGGGAGGTGTTGGTTGCGGGATTTACGCAGGAGGTAGAGGCGGGTAAACCCGCCCCTACAGAGATGTCAGCAGGAATCAATATTCCCAGAACATCCGTTGCAGTTCTTTGCTGTCCTGGGTCTTGGTCAGGGCGACCATTGCCAGAATCCGCGCTTTCTGCGGGTTCAGGTCGAGGGCGGCGACCCAGTCGTATTTGTCGTCCGGCTGTTCGGCATTACGCAGCACCATGCCCCCGGCATTTACGTGGGAAGAACGGATGATCTGCACACCTTGTTTGCGCAATTCCACCAGCGCAGGAACCACTTTGGATGACACCGAACCATTGCCGGTGCCTGCGTGGATGATGGCTTTGGCGCCAGCCTGGGCCAGTGCCTTGTAGGCGGTGTCGCTCACGTTGCCGTAGCCATAGGCGATTTCAACATCGGGCAGGCTCTTGATGTTCTTGATATCGAATTCCGAGTCCATGGTGTGACGCTTGGCCGGCAGGCGGAACCAGTAGGACTTGCCTTCAACGACCATGCCCAGCGGGCCCCATGGGCTCTTGAAGGCTTCGGTCTTGATATTGATCATCTTGCTGACGTCGCGACCCGATTGGATCTCGTCGTTCATGGTCACCAGTACGCCTTTGCCGCGTGCATCCTTGCTGCCGGCCACGGCGACGGCGTTGTACAGGTTGAGCATGCCGTCGGCCGACATGGCGGTGCCTGGGCGCATGGAGCCGACCACCACGATAGGCTTGTCGGTTTTTTCCACCAGGTTCAAGAAGTAGGCGGTCTCTTCCAGGGTGTCGGTACCGTGGGTGATCACGATGCCGTCCACGTCCTTGCTGTCGGCCAGTTCGGCGACGCGGCGACCCAGTTGCAGCAGGTTCTCGTTGTTGATGCTTTCGGACGCAATTTGCATCACTTGCTCGCCACGCACATTGGCGATCTGGCTAAGCTCAGGAACACCGGCGATCAATTGCTCGATACCGACTTTGGCAGCCTGGTACGTCGCACTGTTGGCGGCGCTGGCGCCGGCGCCGGCAATGGTGCCGCCGGTGGCGAGGATCACCACGTTGGACAGTTTGGTCTTGGATTCAACCTCCTTTGCCTGGGCGGCAACGGGGAATAGCAGCAGAAGGGCCAACGCCCCCGGAACAAAGTTCTTCAATGCAGATTTCATTATTTTTCTCTCTGGTTTTTGATGAGTGCTGTAGCAGGTTCATCTAGAACACCTGGGCATTGCTGAATGCCTCCAGGCGCTGTGTAGGAGCAGGATCTGTACCATGCCGAATATGTTCGAGCATATAAATTAACTTGTTGATATATATAAATTTTTATTGATTGAGCGATGAGGTTTTGCTTGCTGGATGTCCGGCTTTCCGAACAACCTGAGGTGTGGCGTTCGGTTGTCCGAAAGTTATGACGAAAGAATCCTGAGTGCCGCGCCAAAACCTGTCGTTTCAGAGAACGACCGAACGTGGCAGATGTTTAAGAGCGGCCTTCGCAGGACGGGAGAGCCGGGGCTGGAGGTCTTGCATGAAAGGCCATGTTCTACCGTTGACAAATCTCGACAAGGTTCTCATAGTTTGGCTAACGCAAACGTTTGCGAGATGTTTCATGAGACCCTTGATTAGAGTCTCCTGTCAGCTCGTATCAGCCACCCGGGTGGGAGGGCCGCCGAAGCACACTTCGGTGCACGCGTTGCTCACAATAATCATAAGATCGGAGTGAACCCATGAAGCTGCCATTCGCTGGACGTCTTCTTGCTGTCGCTGTGCTTGCTGCCGCATCCGCCGCCTTACCTTTCTCCCCTGCATTCGCTGATGACGCTGCCGCCAAACCCAAGGTCGGCCTGGTGATGAAATCCCTCGCCAACGAATTTTTCGTGACCATGCAGGACGGTGCCAAGGCGTATCAGAAAGATCACGCCGCCGATTTCGACATGATCACCAACGGCATCAAGGACGAAACCGATACCAGCGCGCAAATCGGTATCGTCAAGCAGATGATCCTGGCCAAGGTCAATGCCATCGTTATCGCGCCTGCTGACTCCAAGGCACTGGTAAAAGTGCTGGAGGATGCCTCTAAAGCCGGGATCAAGATCGTCAACATCGATAACCGCCTGGACCCGGACGTGCTGAAAAGCAAAAACCTCGATATTCCCTTCGTCGGCCCCGACAACCGCAAAGGCGCCAAACTGGTGGGCGACTACCTGGCCAAGCAACTGGCTGCCGGCGACAAGGTCGGCATTATCGAAGGCGTACCGACCACCACCAACGCCCAGCAGCGCACCGCGGGCTTCAAGGATGCGATGGACGCTGCCGGTATGAAGATCGTTTCCACCCAATCCGGCAACTGGGAAATTGACCAGGGCCAGAAAGTGGCCTCGGCCATGCTGAGCGAACACCCGGACCTCAAGGCGCTGCTGGCCGGTAACGACAACATGGCCCTGGGCGCAGTCTCCGCCGTACGTGCTGCAGGCAAGGCCGGTAAGGTGCTGGTGGTGGGTTACGACAACATCGACGCCATCAAGCCGATGCTGCAGGACGGTCGTGTTCTGGCGACCGCCGACCAGGCGGCTGCGCAGCAAGCGGTGTTCGGTATCCAGAACGCCCTCAAGCTGGTCAAGGGTGAGAAAGTCGATGCCAAGGATGGCATGATCGAAACCCCGGTCGAACTCGTCCTCAAGAAGTAATCCTGGCAGCACCCAACAGCGTCCGCCCGTCCTGGGCGGACGCCTGGAGATTTTCCTATGTCATCTTCCGCTCCGAACGCTGTCCTCTCGGTCAGCGGTATCGGTAAGACCTATGCCCAACCGGTTCTGGCCGACATTACCCTCACGCTTAACCGTGGTGAAGTACTGGCGCTGACCGGTGAAAACGGCGCGGGCAAGAGTACCTTGTCGAAGATCGTCGGCGGGCTGGTCACCCCGACCACCGGGCACATGCAATTCCAGGGGCAGGATTACCGTCCGGCCAGCCGTACCCAGGCTGAAGCGTTGGGCGTGCGCATGGTCATGCAGGAACTCAATCTGCTGCCGACGCTGACCGTGGCCGAAAACCTGTTTCTGGATAACCTGCCCAGCCACTGTGGCTGGATCAGCCGCAAGCAATTGCGCAAAGCCGCGATCGAGGCCATGGCCCAGGTCGGCCTGGACGCCATCGACCCGGACACTCTGGTCGGTAGCCTCGGCATCGGCCATCAACAGATGGTCGAGATCGCCCGCAACCTGATCGGCGACTGCCATGTGCTGATCCTCGACGAGCCCACCGCGATGCTCACGGCCCGCGAAGTCGAGATGCTGTTTGAGCAAATCACCCGCCTGCAGGCCCGGGGCGTGGCGATCATTTATATTTCGCACCGGCTCGAAGAACTGGCCCGTGTCGCCCAGCGCATTGCGGTATTGCGCGACGGCAAGCTGGTCTGCGTCGAGCCGATGGCCAATTACAACAGCGAACAACTGGTCACCTTGATGGTGGGCCGGGAGCTGGGAGAACACATCGACCTGGGGCCGCGCAACATCGGCGGCCCAGCCCTGACCGTGAAGGGCCTGACCCGCTCGGACAAAGTCCGCGACGTATCCTTTGAAGTGCGTGCCGGTGAGATATATGGCATCTCCGGCCTGATCGGCGCCGGTCGTACAGAGTTACTGCGGCTTATCTTCGGTGCCGACCTGGCCGACAGCGGCACTGTGGCTTTGGGTTCGCCGGCCCAGGTGGTGAATATTCGCTCGCCGGTGGATGCCGTGGGTCATGGCATTGCCCTGATCACCGAGGACCGCAAGGGCGAAGGGCTGCTGCTGACCCAGTCGATCAGTGCGAATATCGCACTGGGCAACATGCCGGAAATTTCCGCTGGCGGCCTGGTCAATAGCCGCGATGAAACTGCCTTGGCCAAGCGCCAGATCGATGCCATGCGGATCCGCAGTTCCAGCCCGGCGCAATTGGTGTCCGAACTGTCCGGTGGCAACCAGCAGAAAGTGGTGATCGGCCGCTGGCTGGAGCGCGACTGCTCGGTGATGCTGTTCGACGAGCCCACCCGTGGCATTGATGTCGGTGCCAAGTTCGATATTTATGCCTTGCTGGGTGAATTGACTCGCCAGGGCAAGGCGCTGGTGGTGGTGTCCAGCGACCTGCGTGAACTCATGCTGATCTGCGACCGCATCGGCGTGCTGTCCGCCGGGCGCTTGATCGAGACCTTCGAGCGCGACAGCTGGACCCAGGACGAATTGCTCGCCGCCGCCTTTGCCGGCTATCAGAAACGTGATGCGCTGCTCAACGACGCAGTGCTTAGGGATACCCCATGAAACTAACAACTTCCCCCGGTAAAACCGGCGGCAACTTCTACGGCTTGGGCACCTACCTGGGGCTGGCCGGTGCATTGCTGGCGATGATCGCGCTGTTTTCGGTGCTCAGTGATCACTTCCTGTCCTATGACACGTTCAGCACCCTGGCCAACCAGATTCCTGACCTGATGGTGCTGGCGGTGGGCATGACCTTCATCCTGATCATCGGCGGTATCGACCTGTCGGTGGGCTCGGTATTGGCGTTGGCGGCATCGGCGGTCAGCGTGGCGATTCTCGGGTGGGGCTGGAGTGTCTTGCCGGCTGCCTTGCTCGGCATGGGCTGCGCCGCGTTGGCCGGCACTATTACCGGCTCGATCACGGTGGCCTGGCGCATTCCATCGTTTATCGTGTCCCTCGGCGTGTTGGAAATGGCCCGTGGCGTCGCGTACCAGATGACCGGCTCGCGCACGGCCTATATCGGCGATTCGTTTGCCTGGCTGTCCAACCCGATCGCCTTCGGCATTTCGCCGTCGTTTATCATCGCTTTGCTGGTGATCATTGCCGCCCAGCTGGTATTGACCCGCACCGTATTCGGTCGTTACCTGATCGGTATCGGCACCAACGAAGAAGCCGTACGCCTGGCCGGGATCAATCCCAAGCCGTACAAGATTCTGGTGTTCAGTCTTATGGGCCTGCTGGCCGGTGTGGCGGCGCTGTTCCAGATTTCGCGCCTGGAAGCGGCAGACCCGAATGCCGGTGCCGGCCTCGAGCTGCAAGTGATCGCCGCAGTGGTGATCGGCGGCACCAGCCTGATGGGCGGGCGTGGTTCGGTGATCAGTACCTTCTTCGGTGTGTTGATTATTTCGGTATTGGCCGCCGGCCTGGCGCAGATCGGTGCCACGGAGCCCACCAAGCGCATCATCACCGGTGCCGTGATCGTGATCGCCGTGGTCCTGGATACTTATCGCAGCCGTCGTGCCAGTCGGCGAGGCTGAACCATGGCAACGATCAAGGATGTGGCCGCGATTGCAGGTATTTCCTACACCACCGTGTCCCATGTGGTGAACAAGACGCGCCCGGTGAGCGAGCCGGTACGGATCAAGGTTGAAGCGGCGATCAAACAGCTCGACTACGTGCCCAGTGCCGTCGCGCGTTCGCTCAAGGCCAAGACCACGGCCACCATCGGATTGCTGGTGCCCAACAGCCTCAACCCGTATTTTGCCGAGCTGGCCCGGGGCATCGAGGATTATTGTGAGCGTAACGGCTACTGCGTGATTCTCTGCAACTCCGACGACAACGCGGAAAAACAACGCAGCTATTTGCGGGTGTTGCTGGAGAAGCGCGTCGATGGCTTGATCGTGACTTCGGTAGGCGGTGATGACAGCGGCCTCGCCGCAGGCTTGAGCGCCGTGCGCACGCCCATGGTGATTGTCGACCGGGCTCTGGATGGCATCGATGTCGACCTGGTACGCATCGACCACGAGGAGGGCGCCTACCTGGCGACCCGGCACTTGCTTGAGCTGGGGCATCGGGACATCGCCTGCATCGGCGGCCCGGCCCACACCCGCGTCGCGCAAATGCGCCTGGCGGGTTACCAGCGTGCGCTCCATGAAGCCGGTGTGGCGGTGGTGGCCGATCGCATCCAGGAAAGCGACTTCACCAGCACCGGCGGTTATGCTGCTGCCGTGCAATTGCTGGCGCAGAACCCGCCCAGCGCGATTTTTGCCAGCAACGACATGATCGGCTTCGGCGTGTTGCGCGCGGCGGCGGAGCGCAATATCCGCGTGCCCGGTGAACTGTCGGTGATCGGTTTCGATGACATTCAAATGGGCCGCTACGTGTACCCGGCGCTGACCACGGTCGGGCAGTCGATCCTGCAACTGGGCGAGACCGCGGCCGAGCTTTTACTGCGACGAATTGCAACCCCCCAACTGCCGATCGATCAACGCATCGTGACGCCGAGCATCGTGTTGCGTGAATCGACGGCGCCCGTCGCCGGTGTGTTCGCCCAATACCGCTGAACCGAATTGATGAGTACTGATGTATGCCAGCAAAAGTAGTGGTAATAGGCAGCTTGAACATGGACCTGGTCACCCGCGCGAGTCGGCTGCCCCGTGCCGGTGAGACCCTGGTCGGCCAGACGTTTTCCACGGTGCCTGGCGGCAAGGGCGCCAACCAGGCAGTGGCCTCGGCGCGACTGGGTGCGGATGTGGCAATGATCGGCTGTGTCGGTAGCGATGCCTATGGCACTGAACTGCGTGGCGCCTTGCTGGTGGAAGGTATCGATTGCCAGGCGGTGAGCACCGTGGACGGTTCCAGTGGCGTGGCCTTGATTGTGGTGGACGACAGCAGCCAGAACGCGATTGTGATCGTTGCCGGCAGCAACGGCGAGCTGACACCCGCCTCACTGCAGGCGTCCGATGCGGTGCTGCAGGCTGCCGATGTGATTATCTGCCAGCTGGAAGTGCCGATGGATACCGTGGGCTACACCCTCAAGCGCGGTCGTGAACTGGGCAAGACCGTGATCCTCAACCCGGCGCCGGCCAGCGGCCCGTTGCCCGCCGACTGGTACGCCTCGGTCGACTACCTGATTCCCAACGAAAGCGAAGCCAGCGCACTGAGCGGCGTGACAGTCGACTCCCTCGACAGTGCCAAGGTCGCGGCGACACGGTTGATCCAGGCGGGAGCTGGCAAAGTCATTATTACCCTGGGTGCCCAAGGTGCGTTGTTTGCCGATGGCCAGGGCTTTGAGCACCTGGTGGCGCCCAAGGTCAAGGCGGTGGATACCACCGCTGCCGGCGATACCTTTGTCGGTGGTTTTGCCGCAGCACTGGCCAGTGGCAAAAGTGAAGCCGAGGCCATCCGTTTCGGCCAGGTCGCGGCAGCCTTGTCAGTCACCCGTGCTGGTGCGCAACCCTCCATTCCTACGCTGCATGACGTTCAAGGTTTTGTGTTTTTATGAAAAAGACGCCTCTGCTCAATATCGCCTTGTCGCGGTTGATCGCATCCCTGGGCCATGGTGACATCCTGGTGATCGGCGACGCCGGCCTGCCAGTGCCGCCCGGGGTCGAGTTGATCGACCTGGCGCTGACCCAGGGCATTCCCGACTTCATCAGCACCTTGCGTATCGTGCTCAGTGAAATGCAGGTGGAAAGCCACGTACTGGCGGAAGAAATCCTGCTCAAGCAGCCACCCGCGCTGACGGAGCTGAACGCTTTGGCTGAACAGGCCGCCCTCGGCGAGCGACGTCTGCTCAGCCATGAACAATTCAAGCAACTGAGCCGTAGCGCGCGCGCTGTCGTGCGTACCGGCGAGTGCCAGCCTTACTGCAATATCGCGCTGGTCTCCGGCGTAACCTTCTAGAGTTTCCCAACGACAAGGAGTGTTTTATGCAACGTGGTCTGCCAACCCTGAAAAACCTGTTTCGGAGTGTCCTGCTTTTGTCCGCACTCACTGCTGCCAGCGCCCAAGCGGCGGAAAAAATCGACTTGATCATCGACACCGACCCAGGTGCCGACGACGTGGTGGCCTTGCTCTTCGCCATGGCTTCCCCGGACGAATTGAACATTCGTGCACTGACCACCGTCGCCGGCAACGTGCGCCTGGACAAGACCTCGCGTAACGCGCGCCTGGCCCGCGAGTGGGCCGGGCGTGAAGAAATCCCGGTGTACGCCGGCGCACCCAAGCCGCTGTTGCGCACACCGATCTATGCCGAGAACATCCATGGCAAAGAAGGTATTTCCGGCGTCACCGTCCATGAGCCTAAAAAGGGCCTGGCCGAAGGCAACGCCGTTGATTACCTGATCAAGACCCTGCGTGCGGCCAAGCCTCACAGCATCACCATTGCCATGCTCGGTCCGCAGACCAACCTGGCGCTGGCCTTGACCCAGGACCCGGAAATCACCCAAGGCATCAAGGAAGTGGTGGTGATGGGGGGCGCGCACTTCAACGGCGGCAATATCACCCCGGTTGCCGAGTTCAACCTGTTCGCCGATCCGATTGCAGCCGAGATTGTGCTCAAGAGTGGCGTCAAGCTGACCTACCTGCCGCTGGACGTGACCCACAAGGTGCTGACCAGCGAGGCGCGCCTGAAGAAGATCGCCGACATCAACAACAACGCGAGCAAGGTCGTCGGCGATATTCTCAATGAATACGTCAAGGGCGATATGGAACACTACGGCATCCCGGGCGGCCCGGTACATGATGCCACTGTCATCGCCTATCTGCTCAAGCCGTCCTTGTTCACAGGGCGTCAGGCCAATATGGTGGTGGACAGCCGCGAAGGCCCGACCTTCGGCCAGACCATCGTTGATTGGTACGACGGCCTGAAGCAGACAAAAAATGTGTTCTGGGTTGAGAACGGCGACGCCCAGGGCTTCTTCGATCTGCTCACCGAGCGCCTGGCACGCTTGAAGTAACCCGGTCGACGTTCGCCAGCCGGTTCTTATTCGCGCTCGGGGTCTGGTGCCCCCATGTGATCGGCCGGGTATTTTTCGAATACCTGGCCGATGAACGCCTGTGCCGCCTGGGTGCCGAGTTCCTTGACCAGCAGGTCGATACCGATGATTGCCAGTTCCTCCGGGCTTCCTGGGCTGTAGGAACTTTGTCCTTGGGGCCATTTGGCTTTGATGTCGGCTTGGAGCGTTACGGTGGTCATGGAAGTCTCACGGATTGAAATGCTGGGCAATGCGCTGGAACGCGGCTCTAACCGGCGCAGTTAATCATTTTGCGCGGGGTTTGGCACTGCTACTTAGGCATGAAGCAGGTGCTGTGCGACACTGTCCTCCTGTTTAATTGCCGGGGGACCCCGCGTGCAGATCGATTTGAATAACCCCGAGAACCTGACACTGGCCGCCGTGCGTCAACTGATCGCCAGTGCCAGTGATGACGAGCATACCCAGTTGCGTGTAACCAGGGCCGGAATTGCCTACATATCTTCTGGGGTGGTGGGAGGCACTGACATCGATGGCCTGCTGTTCCGCCTGGAGACCTGGGCCAAGGGTTCCGGTTATGTCGGCAATGTCGCGGCCAGCGACGAGGTCTGGGTTACACAGATTTTCAATGCGCTGAAGCAGAACTGGCCGAAGCCGCCGTTTGATTACATCGACGTCTACTGATTGCGCTCATATTTGGTCACGATTGATCGGGCGAATGCCTGCTGATAGTCGGGCAGACTTACCTATCGGCGGTTTACGTTTTGAAACCTATCAGCCAGACCGCTGTCGCACGATCTCTGTTCATTTTTCAATAGGAGGCTTCATGCCTTGGAAGCTCGCATCATTCGGTACTTTGTTGGCAGCACTCGCGTTGGCGGGTTGCAGCACCCCGGGTGCCTCTGAGCCAGCCAAAGACGCCGCCGTGACCGATGCCGGTCATAGCCGCTGTGAGTCGAAGGCCGCCGAATTCAGCATTGGCCAGAAAGCCTCGCCGCAGTTGCTGGAGCAGGCCCGTACCCGTGCTGGCGCACAGAACGCGCGGATCCTCAAGCCCAACGATATGATCACGCTGGAATACCGCTCCGACCGACTGAACCTGAACACCGATGACAAACTGGTGATCACACGCGTTAATTGCGGCTGATCGTTTCCAGGCTTTTGCAACGCCCATAAAAAACCCCGTCACATGGACGGGGTTTTTTTAGCTCAGCGGAGAATTACTCGCCGCGAACCTGTGCAGCTTGCATACCCTTTTGGCCTTTCTCAGCCACGAAGGAAACGGTTTGGCCTTCTTTCAGGCTTTTGAAACCGTCGCTTTCGATAGCTTTGAAGTGTACGAACAGGTCGTCACCGCCACCTTGAGGAGTGATGAAGCCGAAGCCTTTTTCATCGTTGAACCATTTAACGGTGCCGGTTTGGCGATTAGACATGGTGTATCTCCAAGAAACATATATTTTCAGTAGTGCTGTGCTGCTCAGGCCAACTGGGCACACTGGGCTATCATAGTCGAAATGTTCGGCTTGGGAGCCCCCCCAAGGCATTGTTTGCTAATCAATAGCGTTGCGTTTGCTACTTGTGTCGGCTGAAAGCCCCGATCTACGGGGCTTCGGCGCGAAATATCAGCTGGTAAAAAAAGCCGTAAAAGCTGCGTAATTTGTGCGAAATGGCAGTTTTCAGGCTGTTTTCCTGCCAAAACGGCCGTCTGATCAAGGCCCGATCTTACTTTTTCTTCACGACTTTGCAGGACGAAATAGCCGCGACTGCCTTGTTTTTAAGCTCCGGGCTGGCGTTCTGGTTAGTCATGAGCTCTTTGATTTCCGCAGTGCTCAATTCGGCGTTGATCTTGTCGGCGCCACATTCGCAGTGGGCCTTGGCAGTCTTGACGTCTACGTTCTGGCTGGCGGCCGCGCTGCAGTCGCTGACGAAACTGTCACGGGCACCGGCTGGCCAATTGGATGGAGCGGCAGCCTGCGCGCCGAGGGAAAGGAGGCTCAGGGTAGCGGCGAAAGCGAGGGTCGAGGTAAAACGCATCATGGGATGCTCCTTTGATTCGAGGACGAACGGCGATTCTCAGTGGGTTTGAGGTGTGGCGTACAGCTCAAGTTCACTTTTGCAGCTATAAAGGCTGGAATTTGTCTTTGCAGCGGATACTGCCGGCGCGATGACCGTTCATCTGTGCTAGCATCTTCGGCCTGGCTAATTCCGGGCGCGCCATTTGCCGCCTTGCCATGTTTCTTTTCAGCTCACTCCAGTCACTGTGGTTCGATTATCGGTTGGCCGAAAGGCTCCTGCCGCTGTAAGGCAGGCGTTCATCACTGAACGGCCTGGTGTTGGATCTTGTACTGGCTCATCCCAACCCACGTGACCTTTGGTAGGGGTCACCACTAGGAGAGGAGGCGCCATGCCAACTATTACTCTTCCCGACGGCAGTCAACGTTCATTCGATCATTCGGTTTCCGTAGCCGAGGTCGCCGCATCCATTGGTGCTGGCCTGGCCAAGGCCACCGTGGCCGGCAAGGTCGATGGCAAGCTGGTTGACGCCAGCGACCTGATCACCTCCGATGCCAGCCTGCAAATCATCACGCCCAAGGATCAAGAGGGGCTGGAGATCATTCGCCACTCCTGCGCGCACTTGATTGGCCATGCGGTCAAGCAGCTGTATCCGACTGCGAAGATGGTGATCGGCCCGGTCATCGACGAAGGCTTTTATTACGATATCGCCTACGAGCGTCCTTTCACCCCGGACGATCTGGCCGCTATCGAACAGCGCATGCACGCCCTGATCGAAAAAGATTACGACGTCATCAAGAAAGTCACTCCGCGCGCCGAAGTGATCGACGTGTTCACTGCGCGTGGCGAAGACTACAAGCTGCGCCTGGTGGAAGACATGCCGGACGAGCAGGCCATGGGCCTGTACTACCACGAAGAATACGTCGATATGTGCCGTGGTCCCCACGTGCCGAACACGCGCTTCCTCAAGTCCTTCAAGCTGACCAAGCTGTCCGGTGCCTACTGGCGCGGCGACGCGAAGAACGAGCAGCTGCAACGCATCTACGGTACTGCCTGGGCTGACAAGAAGCAGCTGGCCGCCTATATCCAGCGCATTGAGGAGGCCGAAAAACGCGACCACCGCAAGATCGGCAAGCGCCTGAACCTGTTCCACCTCCAGGAAGAAGCGCCGGGCATGGTGTTCTGGCACCCGAACGGCTGGACCCTGTACCAGGTGCTCGAGCAGTACATGCGCAAGGTTCAGCGCGACAACGGTTACCTGGAGATCAAGACCCCACAGGTCGTTGATCGCAGCCTGTGGGAGAAATCCGGGCACTGGGCCAACTACGCCGACAATATGTTCACCACCCAGTCGGAAAACCGCGACTACGCCATCAAGCCGATGAACTGCCCATGCCACGTGCAGGTGTTCAATCAAGGCCTGAAGAGCTATCGCGAGTTGCCGATGCGCCTGGCCGAGTTCGGTGCCTGCCACCGTAACGAGCCATCGGGTGCGTTGCACGGCATCATGCGGGTACGCGGCTTCACCCAGGACGACGCCCACATCTTCTGTACCGAAGAGCAGATGCAGGCCGAATCCGCCGCGTTCATCAAGCTGACCATGGACGTTTATCGTGATTTCGGCTTTACCGAAGTCGAGATGAAGCTGTCCACTCGTCCGGAAAAACGCGTCGGTTCCGACGAACTGTGGGATCGCGCCGAAGCGGCCCTGGCCGCAGCGCTAGACAGTGCGGGCCTTGCGTACGATCTGCAGCCGGGTGAGGGGGCCTTCTACGGGCCGAAGATCGAGTTCTCGTTGAAAGATTGCCTTGGCCGTGTCTGGCAATGTGGTACCTTGCAGCTCGATTTTAACCTGCCGATCCGTTTGGGAGCCGAATACGTCTCCGAAGATAACAGTCGTAAACACCCGGTTATGCTGCACCGGGCGATCCTGGGCTCGTTCGAACGGTTCGTCGGTATCCTGATCGAGCACTACGAGGGTGCGTTCCCTGCGTGGCTGGCTCCGACTCAGGCAGTGATCATGAATATCACTGATAAACAGGCGGATTTTGCTGCTGAAGTTGAAAAAACTCTCAACGAAAGCGGATTTCGTGCCAAGTCCGACTTGAGAAATGAAAAGATCGGCTTTAAAATCCGCGAGCATACTTTGCTCAAGGTTCCCTATCTTTTGGTTATCGGAGATCGGGAAGTCGAGATGCAGACTGTCGCTGTGCGTACTCGTGAAGGTGCTGACCTGGGCTCGATGCCCGTCGCCCAGTTCGCTGAGTTCCTCGCGCAAGCGGTTTCCCGGCGTGGTCGCCCAGATTCGGAGTAATTATTATTAAGCGTGAAATGAGACAAGATAAACGAGCTGCACCGAAAGCCCCGATCAACGAGAATATCTCGGCACGCGAGGTTCGGTTAATTGGCGCTGACGGCGAGCAGATTGGCATCGTCTCGATTGATGAAGCGCTTCGTATTGCAGAAGAGTCCAAGTTGGACCTGGTGGAAATCTCCGCCGATGCAATCCCACCCGTTTGCCGGGTGATGGACTACGGCAAGTCGATCTTCGAAAAGAAGAAGCAGGTTGCCGCGGCGAAGAAGAACCAGAAGCAGATTCAAGTAAAAGAAATCAAGTTTCGTCCAGGGACGGAGGAAGGGGATTACCAGGTAAAACTGCGCAACCTGGTACGTTTCCTGAGTGATGGGGACAGGGCCAAGGTATCCTTGCGATTCCGCGGCCGTGAGATGGCCCACCAGGAGCTGGGGATGGAACTCCTCAAGCGGGTTGAAGCTGACCTGCTCGAGTACGGTTCGGTCGAACAGCATCCTAAGATGGAAGGACGCCAGCTGATCATGGTCATCGCCCCGAAAAAGAAGAAGTAATCAACAGGGCACGGCAGGCCTTCTGATTATGTTTATCAACTGAATGCGGAGTATCCGAACATGCCAAAGATGAAGACTAAAAGTGGTGCTGCTAAGCGGTTTCTGAAAACTGCTAACGGTATCAAGCACAAGCACGCTTTCAAGAGCCACATCCTGACCAAAATGTCGACCAAGCGTAAGCGTCAACTGCGCGGTAGCAGCTTGCTGCATCCGTCTGACGTGGCAAAAGTCGAGCGCATGCTGCGCCTTCGTTAATTTTGGATCAAGAATAGAGGAAGTAACTCATGGCTCGTGTAAAGCGTGGCGTCATTGCCCGTAAACGTCACAAAAAAATTCTGAAACTCGCTAAAGGCTACTACGGCGCGCGTTCACGCGTATTCCGTGTTGCCAAGCAAGCGGTAATCAAGGCAGGCCAATACGCCTACCGCGACCGTCGTCAGAAAAAACGTCAGTTCCGCGCTCTGTGGATCGCTCGTATCAACGCTGGTGCACGTGTTAACGGTCTGTCTTACAGCCGTTTCATCGCTGGCCTGAAAAAAGCGTCCATCGAAATCGACCGTAAGGTTCTGGCTGAACTGGCCGTGAACGAAAAAGCGGTGTTTGCTGCGATTGTCGAGAAAGCTAAAGCCACCTTGGCTTAAGTACCCCCGACAGTCACCCTGGGCTGCGCCTGTAGCCCAAGGTGGTAAACGTCATAAATAGGGGAAGAGCCTTCAAGCTCTTCCCCTATTTTGTATCTGGAGTCTGTACATGGAAAACCTGGACGCGCTCGTCGCTCAAGCTCTTGAGGCTGTGCAAAGCGCTGAAGATATCAATGCCCTGGAGCAAATCCGGGTTCACTACCTTGGCAAAAAGGGTGAATTGACTCAGGTGATGAAGACCCTGGGAAATTTGCCGGCTGAAGAGCGCCCGCAATTCGGCGCGCTGATCAACGTTGCCAAGGAGCGTGTCACAGAGGTGCTCAATGCGCGCAAGGCGACCATGGAGGAGGCCGATCTCGCAGCCAAACTCGCCGCCGAGTCCATTGATGTAACCCTGCCTGGTCGTGGCCAGGCCTCGGGCGGTCTGCATCCGATCACCCGGACTCTGGAACGTATCGAGCAGTTCTTCACCCATATCGGCTACGGCATTGCCGAAGGCCCTGAGGTCGAAGACGACTATCACAACTTCGAGGCGCTCAACATCCCAGGCCATCACCCGGCCCGGTCGATGCACGACACCTTCTATTTCAATGCAAACATGCTGTTGCGCACCCATACCTCCCCGGTACAGGTCCGCACCATGGAAGCGAACAAGCCGCCGATCCGCATTGTCTGCCCAGGCCGTGTGTACCGCAGCGACTCCGATATCACCCACTCGCCGATGTTCCACCAGGTCGAAGGCCTGCTGGTTGATCGCGACATCAACTTCGCCGACCTCAAGGGCACCATCGAAGAGTTCCTGCGAGTGTTCTTCGAGAAAGAGCTGGCGGTGCGTTTCCGTCCATCATTCTTCCCGTTCACCGAGCCATCCGCAGAAGTCGACATGGAATGCGTGATGTGCAGCGGTAAAGGCTGCCGCGTCTGCAAGCAGACTGGCTGGCTGGAAGTGATGGGCTGCGGCATGGTTCACCCCAACGTGCTGCGCATGTCCGGGATCGATCCGGAAGAGTTCTCGGGCTTTGCCTTCGGCATGGGCGTTGAGCGTCTGGCCATGCTGCGTTACGGCGTGAACGACTTGCGTCTGTTCTTCGACAACGACTTGCGGTTCCTCGCGCAATTTCGCTAGTCGTAACGAATCTTTAGGAGAGCAGGATGAAATTCAGTGAACAATGGCTGCGCGGCTGGGTAAGCCCGCAGGTAGATCGCGATGCGCTGGTTGCGCGTCTGTCGATGGCCGGTCTTGAGGTCGATAGCGTTACGCCGGCCGCCGGTGTTTTCAGTGGTGTGGTGGTGGGCGAGGTGCTGAGCACCGAGCAACACCCCGATGCTGACAAATTGCGTGTGTGCCAGGTCAGCAATGGCGCACAAACGTTCCAGGTCGTGTGCGGAGCGCCTAACGTGCGCCCGGGCCTGAAGATCCCGTTCGCCATGATCGGTGCCGAACTGCCGGGCGACTTCAAGATCAAGAAAGCCAAGCTGCGTGGCGTCGAGTCCAACGGCATGCTGTGCTCCCAGGCGGAGCTGCAAGTAGGCGAGGGCAATGATGGCCTGATGGAGCTGCCGGCCGATGCACCTGTGGGCCAGGACATTCGTGTCTACCTGGAGCTGGAAGACGCCAGTATCGAGGTCGACCTGACCCCGAACCGTGGCGACTGCCTGTCCCTGGCCGGCCTGGCACGTGAAGTGGGCGCGTTGTACAACGCGCCAGTCACTCGTCCAGTGGTTGCCGCAGTGGCTGCGGTCCACGATGAAGTGCGTCCGATCGAAGTACTGGCACCAAACGCCTGCCCACGTTACCTGGGGCGCGTGATCCGCAACGTTGACCTGTCCAAGCCAACCCCGTTGTGGATGGTTGAGCGTCTGCGCCGCGCCGACGTGCGTAGCATCGACGCTGCCGTTGACATCACCAACTACGTGATGCTTGAGCTGGGCCAGCCGCTGCACGCTTTCGATCTCGCCGAAATCAATGGCGGCATCCGTGTGCGCATGGCCGAAGAAGGCGAGAAGCTTGTATTGCTCGACGGCCAGGAAGTCAGCCTGCGCGCCGACACCCTGGTGATCGCTGACCATTCCCGCGCCCTGGCGATTGCCGGTGTGATGGGGGGCGAGCACAGCGGTGTGTCCGCGACCACGCGCGATGTATTCCTTGAAAGCGCGTTCTTCGACCAGATTGCCATCGCTGGCAAGGCCCGCTCCTACGGCCTGCACACCGATGCCTCACATCGCTATGAGCGCGGGGTGGACTGGAAGCTCGCCCGTGAAGCCATGGAGCGCGCCACTGGCCTGCTGCTGGAAATCACCGGTGGCGAAGCCGGCCCGATCACTGAGACTGTCAGTGAACAGTATCTGCCGTCCGTTGCGCCGATCACCCTGCGCGCCAAAAGTGTCGAGCAAATGCTTGGCCTGGTCATCGCTCCGGCTGAAATCGAGCAATTGTTGTCGGCCCTCGGGTTGAACATTTCTGCGGGTGGGGAAGCGCAGTGGCATGTTGACGTGCCAAGCCATCGCTTCGATATCAGCCTGGAAGTCGATCTGATCGAAGAATTGGCTCGCCTGTACGGTTACAACCGCCTGCCGGTTCGTTACCCGCAAGCGCGCCTGGCACCGCAACCCAAGGCAGAAGCGCGTGCGCACCTGCCTGAGCTGCGCCGTCTGCTGGTTGCCCGTGGCTATCAGGAAGCGGTGACCTACAGCTTCATCGACCCGAAGCAGTTCGAACTGTTCAACCCGGGCGTCGAGCCGCTGCTGCTGGCCAATCCGATCTCCAACGACATGGCCGCCATGCGTTCATCCCTGTGGCCGGGCCTGGTGAAAGCCCTTTCCCATAACCTGAACCGTCAGCAAGACCGCGTGCGCATGTTCGAAAGCGGCCTGCGGTTTGTCGGGCAACTCGACGGCCTGAAGCAAGAGCCAATGCTGGCCGGCGTTGTTTGCGGCAGTCGCTTGCCGGAAGGCTGGGCGCAAGGCCGGGATGCCGTGGACTTCTTCGACGTTAAAGCGGACGTGGAAGCGGTACTGGGCTTTGCCGGTGCACTGGACGACTTCACATTTGTGCCAGGCAACCACCCGGCGTTGCACCCTGGTCAGACTGCGCGTATCGAGCGCGAAGGTCGTCTGGTGGGCTTCATCGGGGCCATCCACCCGGAACTGTCGAAAACCCTTGGGCTCGACCGCCCGGTCTTCGTCTTCGAGCTGGTCCTGGCCGAAGTGGCCTCGGGCAAGATGCCTAAATTCAGCGAGTTGTCGCGCTTCCCTGAAGTGCGTCGCGACCTGGCCCTGATCGCCGACCGTGAAGTCGCCGCCACTGCGGTTCTGGATGTAATCCGTGAAAATGCAGGGGAATGGCTGACAGACCTCAGGCTATTTGACGTCTATCAGGGTAAAGGCATTGATCCGCATAGAAAAAGCCTTGCAGTTGGCTTGACCTGGCAGCATCCATCGCGCACTCTTAATGACGATGAGGTGAATACCACGACACAAAATATCCTCACCTCGCTCGAACAAAGGTTAAACGCCACGTTAAGGAAGTGACGTATGGGGGCTTTGACGAAAGCTGAGATGGCGGAACGTCTGTACGAAGAGTTGGGTCTGAACAAGCGCGAGGCCAAGGAATTGGTCGAGCTGTTTTTTGAAGAGATCAGACACGCTCTGGAAGACAACGAACAGGTCAAATTGTCCGGTTTCGGCAATTTTGATCTGCGGGACAAACGCCAGCGGCCTGGCCGCAATCCAAAAACGGGAGAAGAAATCCCGATCACGGCTCGCCGTGTGGTCACCTTTCGTCCAGGGCAGAAGTTGAAGGCCCGAGTTGAGGCTTATGCTGGAACCAAGTCATAACGACGAGCTACCCGTCATCCCAGGCAAACGCTACTTCACCATTGGTGAAGTCAGCGAGCTCTGTGCGGTAAAACCGCACGTGCTGCGCTATTGGGAGCAGGAGTTTCCTCAACTCAACCCTGTCAAACGCACTGGGAACCGTCGGTATTATCAGCGCCAGGATGTGCTGATGATCCGACAGATCCGTGCGTTGCTGTATGACCAGGGGTTCACCATCAGCGGCGCGCGCCAGCGTATGTCCGGTGATGAAGCCAAAGACGACACCACCCAGTACAAGCAACTGATCCGCCAGATGATCTCCGAACTGGAAGATGTGCTGGTGGTTTTGAAAAAATGATTCAGGCTTTTAAAATACTTCCACATTTCAAAAGCTTGCGGTATATTCCTGATCGCTTCGTTGCGAAGCGAACCCAGTAACACGCCTAGTCGGGGCGTAGCGCAGTCCGGTAGCGCACTAGCATGGGGTGCTAGGGGTCGAGTGTTCGAATCACTCCGTCCCGACCATATTTTTCAGTGACTTAGCCGAACTCCAGCCAGTTCGGCTTTTTTACGCATAGGGACTTTTGCGGGGGATCATCCCAACTTCCTCCTCAAGATCGTCACCGCCCCACGCTTGGATCCAGCCAATGCACTGAAAGCTTCAGGCCATCAAGGTCCTGGATGAGTTGCGTCTGCTGATTCTGAAAATTCTTTTTAAACCCACACAGGTTCATTGAGCATAGGCAGATCTGAAGTACGATCAGCGCATACGCTTCAGCGTAAGCCCCAAATGGCCCAGGGCATAGTGCTCACTATGCAACAGAAGGCCCCCGCCATTCTTCTCGCTGGCCGTGGAACCCAATCCAGATAACTCCTTCAATCTCCTGCTAAAAAAGACTGAAGTATCCGGGCTGATATTCGGATTTTTTGAGAAGGGCCCTCAACTGCCGACACCCAATGTGTGTAGTGCAGGGAGTTGGCGAAGGCCTCCAGGCCGACTGTGTGTCTACTGGTGGAGCATCGCTTCCACTTGAGCGACGCTGATACGCGGAATCACACTCGCCGGAATCTTCGAAATATCGGATAAGTTGTAAACCATGAAGTCATCCCCCATGACCTTTTTGGACATCAACTCGAACGACGGCAGTATGCGGGTGTAATAGTGTTGGTCGAGCCCGCAGGGGGAGTTTGTGGAGTTTTTCGTTTCGTAAAACCTCCCCGACTTTTCGTCCAGGTCGACGCCCACCAGGAAAACCTTGGAGAACCCGACGTGGAATGCCAGCTGGATGGCCAGGTAGGCCACGGTTCGGGCATCAAAAAAGCCCTGGCTCATGTCCTTGCTGAACCCGATGGACCGTTTCCGAAAGGCGATCAAGGAGTGATCAGTAACCAGCTCTTTTGATCTTCCGAGCGCCACATCGATCCACGACGGTTTTGGAGCCTTGGACAGCGGGTAGAGCTGCCCGGTTGGACGAGCATGGGAGGATTGCGCGTGGTCTTCCCATAGCGCGACCCTTTGGCTGACAGCCATGGCGTAATTGAATAAATCCGGCTGCTGTTTGGAAAAGCTTCTGTCCGTGCAAGCGTAAAAACTCGGCTTGATATCGGTGTTCATAAACATCGAAATGGCGCCATTCATGGTGATCATGGGCACGTGCGCAAACTTTTCGAGGGGGAATGATTTGGCTGACAGGCCGGAAGCGATAATAAAAACCGCGCCTGATTCGACATTCCGACAGGCAGCAAAATCGTGCAGGTGCAGCGGGCTTGCGCTTGAACGCCATGGCGCTGACACGGGTGCAAACAAAGCCAGCTTTTTGTCGGCAACAGGCTTGGCCTCGACGAAGGGCATCTGTTTCATCCGATCTATCCGCGTAGTGAAAGGAAAATCCACACATCAGCCGACCAAGGCTCGATAGCAGAGTTCCTTTATAAAAAACAATATATAAACGCGGCTTCGCCAGATGTCCGGTATTTGTGTAGGGCCTTTCCCAGAAGGGGGAAACGCATCAACACGCCGCAACCTTTAAAACGTCTGCCCCATGGAGAACTGAAACACCTGCTTGTCCGCGTTCTCCGGCGTGCGAATCGGGTATGCCAAATTCACACTCAGCGGCCCCAGCGGGCTGTACCACGTCACCCCAACCCCCACCGAACTGGCCATCTGGCCCAGGTCCACGCTGCCGCAGCCTTGGGTGGTACTGAGGTAGCACTTGTCCGAATACACCGTGCCCACGTCCCAGAACAACGAGGTTCGCACGGATTTGTTGTCTTTGATGAACGGCACCGGGAATAAGTACTCCGCGCCGCCGGTTATCAGGATATTGCCGCCCAGCGATTCGGTGTCCCGGTCCGAGTAGTACGCCTGCCCGGCACTGGCGTAGGCACCGGTTGCCGGGGTGTTGCGCGGGCCGAGGGTGCCGCTTTCAAAGCCGCGCACCGTGCCTTCGCCGCCGGCGGTGTAGGTTTCATAGAAGGGCAGCCCGTCCGTGGAGCCGTAGCCGCTGCCGTAGCCGAGCTTGGTGTGAAAGCGCAGTGATGTGTTGTTGCTGACAGGCAGGAACGTCTGCCCCGTGTAGTCGATTTTGTAGAAACTCAGGTCGCTGCCGGGCACCGTCACCATCAGGTTGAGGTTTTGCGAATGCCCGCGAGTCGCCAGCACGCCTTTGTTCAAGGTCGATTCCGACCAGCCAAGGTTGGCCTTGAAGTTGGTGAATTCCTTGCCTTCGCGCTCGATAAAGTCGTAGATCTCGTCGGCGCTGTAGGTGCCCGGTTCGATACTGTCGTGTTGCGCCGTCAGGCCAAAGCTCAAACGCGAGGTTTCATTGATCGGGTAACCGAGGGTGGCACCCAGGCCAAAACTATTGATGGCGTAATAGGACACCCCGTCATCGTAGTACTTGTTGTAGTCGGTCTTGCTGTAGAACGCGTTGTAACCCAGGCTCACCCCGTCGGTGGTGAAGTAGGGATCGGTGAAACCGATGTTGTACTTGCTCTGGTAGGACGAGCGGGTCAGCCCCAGGCTGGCGTAGTTGCCGGTGCCGAGGAAGTTGTTCTGGGTGATCGAGCCGCCGAGGATCAGCCCCGAACTCTGGGCAAAGCCGACACTGGCGGTAATCGAACCGGACGCCTGTTCTTCCACGGCGTAGTTCACATCCAGTTGGTCATCGAGGCCGGCCACCGCAGGCGTCTCGACGTTCACGTCCTTGAAGAACCCCAGGCGCTCCAGGCGCACCTTGGACTGGTCGATCAGGTACGTCGACGCCCAGCCACCTTCCATCTGGCGCATTTCCCGCCGCAGCACCTTGTCGTCGGTCTTGGTATTGCCACGGAAGTTGATACGGTTGACGTAGGCCCGCTTACCTGGGTCGACGGAGAACGTGACGTCAACCGTGTGGTCTTCATCGTGGGCCTGCGGCACGCCGTTGACGTTGGCGAACGTGTAGCCTTCGTTGCCCAGGCGACGGGTAATCAGCTCCGAGGTGGTGGTCATCAGTTTGCGTGAGAACACCTGGCCCTTCTGCACCAGCAGCAAGGACTGGACCTGGTCCTGCGGGACTTTCAGCTCACCACTGAGCTTCACCTCGCGTACCGTGTATTTCTGGCCTTCGTGGATGTTCACGGTGATGTAGACGTGCTTTTTGTCCGGGGTCATCGAGACCTGGGTCGAGGTGATATCCATGTTGATATAGCCACGGTCCAGGTAATAGGAGCGCAAGCGTTCAAGGTCGCCCGACAGCTTCTCCCGTGCGTATTTGTCGTCGTTCTTGAAAAACGACAGCCAGTTGCTGGTCTTGAGGGTGAACTGGTCGATCAGGGCGTCGTCGGCGAACACCGTGTTGCCCACCACGTTGATGTGCTGGATCGACGCCACTTCACCTTCGTCGATCTTGATTTTCAAGCCCACGCGGTTACGCGGCTGAGCCACCACCTGCGCGTCGACCGACGCCGAGTACCGGCCCTGGGCAACGTACTGGCGCTGCAACTCGTTGCGTATCCCTTCCAGGGTGGCGCGCTGGAAAATCTCGCCCTCGGCAAGGCCCGATTGCTTCATGCCTTTCATCAGGTCATCGGTGGCAATCGCCTTGTTGCCCTCGAATTCGATACTGGCAACCGAAGGACGCTCGACTACATTGATGATCAACACATCGCCTTCGCGGCTCAGTTGGATGTCCTGGAAGTAACCGGTCTTGAACAGCGCGCGGGTCGAGTCCACCAGGCGCCGGTCATCCGCTTCGTCGCCGACGTTCAGGGGTAATGCCCCGAACACGCTGCCCGCAGAGACCCGTTGCAGGCCGTTGATTCGAATATCCGAGATTTTGAAGCCTTGGGCGAGTGCCAGTGAGGTATTGAGCAGCAGCGCAACCGAGCAGAGCAGGCGCGAAAAATTCATCAAGATCTTTTCCAGAACACATCGACAAGCAGCGCCGGCACGCATGGACAACTCGCCGCGCGGCCGGACTGGTGAACATCCAGCATACGAGCGAGGGGCGTTTGGTGCGGTTAACCGAATGTCAAGTTAGGTAAAGTTTGGTCTGGGATGCCAATGCCGGGTCGATAATGCGCAACCCCCCACTGACGAGCCCGAGATGATCCGCGTACTGTTGGTCGACGACGACCAGGAACTGACTGACATGCTGAGCCAATACCTCGCGCGCGAAGGCTTTGAGGCCACGGCCGTGCACACGGGGGAGGAGGGCGAGGAGGAGGCGCTGTCGGGGCGCTACAGCATTGTGGTGCTGGACGTCATGCTGCCCCAGCGCTCGGGCATCGAGGTACTCCGGCGCATCCGCGTCGTCAGCCAGGTACCCGTAGTGCTGCTCACCGCCCGTGGCGACAACATCGACCGCATCACCGGCCTGGAACTCGGCGCCGATGATTACGTGCCCAAGCCCAGCTCCCCCGGCGAACTGGTCGCGCGCCTGCGCGCCATCATGCGCAGGGTGCAGCCGGCAGGCCAGCCGACCACCGAAGTGATCACGACCGGCGCGCTGGTGTTGTGGCCCGGCAGGCGCCAGGCCCTGTGGAACGGCCTCGAGCTGGGCGTGACCAGCACCGAGTTCAGCCTGCTGGAAGAGCTGGCCCGCAGTGCCGGCCAGGTAGTGAGTAAAAAGGATCTGTCACTCAATGCCCTCGGTTGCCCGCTGACCCGCTACGACCGGCGCATCGACGTGCATATCAGCAGCATCCGGCAAAAACTCGGGCCGCGCCCGGACGCCAAGGCCTGGATCCAGAGCGTGCGCGGCCTCGGCTATTTGTTGATTGCCGAATGACCAAGCCCAGCCTGCTGTTCTGGAAACTGTTCCTGGCCTTCTGGTTGGCGACCACCTTGACCTTCCTGGTGGGCGTCGGCGTGCTTGAACTGGGCCGTTTCCAGCCGAATGACCCGCATGTGGAAGCCATGCTGGCGGCCGAAGACAAGCTGCTGCAAACGTTCGGTGTCGAGGCGGGCGGCCAGCTCCTGGCGGTGTGGGAGCGCCCGGCGGATGAGGCCATCGGCGTCTACAACAGTGCCGGTCAATTGCTGGTAGGTGGGCCGGTGACGCAGCCGGTCTATGAGCGAGCGGTCGTCAGCAAGGAAGGCCTGACGCTGTCGATCAGGTCGACCCACGCGCCCGGTAACCCGCCGGGCCGGCCCTGGCACCAGATTCCGCTGATCATCGGCACGTTGATGAGTGCGCTGTTCAGCGGCTACATGGCCTATTACCTGGCCTGGCCCCTGGCGTACCTGAAGCGCGCCATGAGCGACGCGGCCCAGGGACGCTTCGAAACCCGGGTCAAGCCGGCCATGGGCAAGCGTCGCGACGAGATCGTCGACCTGGCGGAAGACTGCGACCGCATGGCCAACCAGTTGAAGGTGCTGGTGGAGGCCCAGCAACAGCTGCTGCACGACATCTCCCATGAACTGCGCTCCCCGCTGACGCGCATGCAGGCGGCCATCGGCCTGTTGCGCCAGGACGCCGCCCGCCTGGAAATGCTCGAACGCATCGAGCGCGAATCCGAGCGCATGGACACCCTGATCGAGGCGTTGCTGACCCTGGCGCGCCTGCAAGGCCGTCCGGAAAGTATCGAGCGCGAGCCCGTGGATATTGTCGAATTGCTGGCGATGATCGTTGAAGATGCGCAGTTTGAGGCCGGCATCAAAGGCTGTCGCGTGCACCTGCAGGTGTGCCCGCCGTTTATCGCCTGCGTCAGCGGTGAGTTGTTGTATCGCTGCTTCGAGAACGTGATTCGCAATGCCGTGCGCTACACCCGACCGGACACCACCGTGTGCGTGTCGGCGCAGGTCAACCACGATGCGAACCGCCTCACGGTACAGATCACCGACCAAGGGCCGGGCGTCGACAATGACCGGCTGCACAGCATTTTCCAGCCGTTCGAGCGTGGGGTGGGCGATGCCAGCGTGGGGTTTGGCCTGGGGCTGGCCATTGCTGCGAGGGCCGTCCAGATGCACGGCGGCCACATCCTCGCGCGCAACGAGCCAGGCGGTGGGCTGGCAGTGGAGATCACCCTGCACAGCGCGCGATCTTTACACGACATTACACTGGCTTGACCGCCCTGTACGTCGCGCCTGATTAGACTTGTCACCCTTGATTGAGTGGAGGTGGCGATGTTTCAGGTGCATAAAAAGGGCTTTGTGCCCGGCAGGAAAATGGTCGACGGCCTGGTCCCTTACGACTTCTTTTGCGAAGACAGCCCGGCGATCAATCTGTTTGTGTTTACCGGCGCCGCTACGCCGGGCGCCACCGTCGAAGAACAGACCCTATGGGGCTTCACGCGGTTGGAACGTTTCGAGGCGATGAGCCACGCGCTGGTGAGCAACCAGCGGCACGCCGGCTGGTTTCAAAGCGTCAATGTGCTCACCGGGCCCAACCAGAACGGCACGCAAAGCGTGAAGTTCCAGCGCGTGCTGAAAATCATCAAGCACGCCAGTCCGGCCCGCAAGGCCGACTACGAGATCCTCACCGACGAAGGCGACACCTATTTCACCCGCCGGGCGGTCGGCGAAAACAGCGCGCAAACCGTCATCTATTCGGTCGAGCCATAAAGCCAGCGGTGGGCTGGATTCGCCTCAAGCAAAAAGCATCTCGCCCACGGTCCGCTTGTTACTTCCGCCCACCAATGGGGCGTCTTCTGCGCCATTGGGTAGCAAAATCCCACGCGACTTTTCAACGCCAGCCCCAGCTTTTTCCCTTCTATCCGATCTGAATCAATCACTTGGCTCCTGTCCCAAGCCGTTGGCACGCATCCTGCTTTTTTGTATTCGTGGATAATTGGATACAAAAATTCAAAAGGTGCTGCCGATGCAATTCGCTCCCGCTTACGTTGACCGCCAGCCCCTCACCGCCGAGGAGGAGGCCTACAACTTTCTGCTCGATGCCATTTGCGGCGGCCGCTACCGCAAGGGTGACCGGCTGATCGCCGAAGACATCGCCAGCGAGATCGGCATGAGCCGCATGCCGGTGCGCGAGGCCTTTCGCCGCCTGGACGCCCAGGGCCTGGTGACCCTGCGGCCCAACCGTGGCGCAGTCGTCAGCGGTTTGGATATTGATGAACTGCACGAAGTGTTTGAGATGCGCAGCGCCCTTGAAGGCCTGGCGGTACGCGTTGCCGTCGGGCGTATCGGCGAGCGTCAACTGGCGGCCCTGGAGCGCATGCTCGATGAGATGGACGACTACCGTGACGAAGGCGCCGCGTGGGTCAGTCGGCACCGCGCGTTCCATGAATACCTGTGCAGCCTCAGCGGCCGCCCGCGCCTGATGAAGCAGATTTCGGCGCTGTACTCGCTGGTCGAGGCACCTATGCGCTTGTGGCTGCAGCACGGCGAAAAACCCCTCAGCGCCCGCCAGGAACACGCAGTGATCCTTGATGCGATCCGCGCCGGCGATGCCGCCCGTGCCGAAGCCGTGGTGCGCGAACACATCGAAGGCACCGTGCCGGCACTGATCCAGTTCCTGCAAACCGAACAATAAGAAACACCCGCTGTGTTTTGACTTTAGTCCTGCCCCGTTATTCAACGAACTGGAGTGTCTGGTCATGCATAAATGCCGCGCCTTGCTGGTGGCTGTCTCCCTCGGTCTCTGCGCACAAGGGGCCTTTGCTGCGCCTCAAGTGCCGGATCGTCTGCAAAAAGTCGACAAACTTGTCTATTGCTCGGGGATGGATTCCCCGCCTCTGGTGTCCTTCGACGAAGCCCAGAAACCGCGCGGGCTCACCGTTGACCTGGGCCTGGAAATCGCCAAGCGCCTGGGCGGCAAGCAAGTGCAATGGCGGGTGATTCCGTTCTCTGGGCTGGTGCCGGCGTTGCTCGCCCAGCAGTGCGACATGATCGTCGACCAGCTGTTCGACAAACCCGAGCGGCGCCAGGTGATCGACATCGTCAACTACATGTATTCCAGCCAGTCGGTGGTGGTGCCCAAGGGCAACCCCAAGGGCATCAAGGCGCTGGATGACCTGTCCGCGCACAAGGTCGCGGTGCTCAACGGCTCCACCGTCAAGACCCTGCTCGATGCCCACAATGAAAGCCTCGCCAAGGCCGGCAAGCCCCCGATGAAACTGGTGGTCTACAACACCGACACCGATGCCTTCCAGGCCCTGCGTATCAGCCAGGTCGACGCCTACGGCACCACCGTGGAAACCGCCGGTTACTACGCAGCAATGGCCCCGGACCTGTTCCAGGAAGGCGTGCCGGCGTTCAGCCGCATCCTCACCGGCCTGGGCATACGCAAGGACGACCCGCAACTGACCGCCGCCGTGCAACAGGTGATCAGCGATATGCGCAGCGATGGCAGCTATGTGCAGTTGCTGGACAAATGGCATGTCAGCAGCGACACACTCGACTGAGGCGTACCTGCGATGAATTTCAATTGGGATGTGTTCTGGCAGTACCTGCTGCAGCCCAGCGGGGTCTACCTCACGGGGCTGTGGCTGACGTGCCTGATCAGTGTGCTGGCGATGCTGTTGGGCTGCGCGCTGGGGCTGGCGGCGGCGTTGTTGCGCTTGTCGAAGAACCCGCTGTTGCATCTGCCGGTGCGTTTTTACGTGTGGCTGATGCGCGGCACGCCGCTGCTGGTACAGATCGTGTTTCTGTACACGGCACTGGCGGCGGGCGGGATTTTCCGCTTCGAAGATATTGAACTGTTCGGCCTGATCGTCCCCGGCAATATCCAGGCGGCGATCATTGCCCTGGGCCTCAACGAAGGTGCCTATATGGCCGAGATCATCCGTGCCGGCATCGGCGCGGTGGACAAGGGCCAATATGAAGCCGGGCGCTCCCTGGGCATGGGCTTCGCCAAGTTGATGCGGCGCATCGTGCTGCCCCAGGCGTTCCGGGTGATCGTGCCGCCGCTGGGCAATGAGTTCAACGTGATGCTCAAGAACACCACCCTGGTCAGCGTGATCGGTGTGCAGGAGCTGCTGCTCAGCACCCAGATGATCACCTCGGCGACCTTCCGCGTGTTTGAGCTGTACCTGGTGGTCGCCCTGTATTTCCTGACGCTGACCACCCTCTGGGGCTTTTTCCAGCGCTGGCTCGAAGCCCGTTTCAGCCAGTCCGACCGGCCTTCCGCGCCACCACCGGCAGCCAGCCGCATGTTCGGGCGCAGCACTCTGAAACTGCTGAGGGGACGATAACCATGGCGCACCAAAGTGAAGAGCTGATCATTGAGGCACTGGATATTCAGAAGTCGTTCGGCGAGTTGCAGATCCTCAAGGGTATCTCGCTGCAAGTACGGCGCGGCGAAGTGGTGGTGCTGATCGGCGCCTCGGGCTCGGGCAAGACCACCTTTATCCGCTGCATCAACCTGCTGGAAGACATCCAGGGCGGGCGCATCCGCGTCAACGGCCGCGCCATGGGCTATCGCGAGCGCAGCGACGGCAGCCTGGTGCGCGATTCGGAGCGCAACATCGCCCGCCAGCGCCGCGACATTGGCATGGTGTTCCAGCGCTTCAACCTGTTCCCCCATATGACGGCGCTGGAAAACATCATTGAAGCGCCGATCCAGGTCCTCGGCACACCACGTGCCGAAGCGCTGGAACAGGCCCGTGGCCTGCTGGCGCGGGTCGGCCTGGCGGACAAGGCCAGCCATTACCCGTCGATGCTCTCCGGCGGCCAGCAGCAACGGGTCGCCATCGCCCGCGCCCTGGCGATGAAACCCCAGGCCATGCTGTTCGACGAACCCACCAGCGCCCTCGACCCGGAAACCGTCGGCGAAGTGCTGCAGGTGATGAAAGAGCTGGCCGAGGAGGGCATGACCATGGTGGTGGTCACCCATGAAATGGGCTTTGCCCGGGAAGTGGCAGACCGCGTGGTGGTACTCGATCAGGGCGAACTCATCGAACAAGGGCCGCCGGAACAGATCTTCAGCCACCCCAGCCATCCCCGTACCCGGGCGTTTCTCAGCCGTGTGTTATGACTTTTTTTGAAGAGCCTTTGCCATGTTGAAATTTTCTGCCCACGAGTACCCCTATCCGTCGCAGCGCCAGAGCGTATTTGCCCGTCGTGGCATGGTAGCTGCGTCCCAGCCCCTGGCCGCCCAGGCCGGTATCGAGATCATGCAAAAGGGCGGCAACGCCATCGACGCGGCCATCGCCACGGCGGCCGCGCTCACGGTGGTGGAGCCCACCGGCTGCGGCCTGGGCGGCGATGCGTTTGCCCTGGTGTGGTGCAAGGGCCAGTTGCATGGCCTGAACGGCAATGGCCACGCGCCGGGCGCCTTGAGTGTCGAGGCGGTCAAGGCTGCCGGGCACGATCGGATGCCGCTGTACGGCTGGACCCCGGTGACCGTGCCCGGCTGCCCATCGGCCTGGGCGGAGCTGTCGCAACGCTTCGGCAAGCTGGCGTTTGACGAGCTGCTGCAACCGGCCATCCGCCTGGCCCGCGAGGGTTTCCCGCTGTCACCGGTGGTTGCCCACCAATGGCAGATCTCCTTGAACGAATTCAGCCCGCACCGCGATGAAGTGCTGCAAGCCTGGTTCGACACGTTCCTCATCGATGGGCGCGCACCCCAAGCGGGCGAGATCTTCCGCAACCCGGCCCAGGCGCGGACCCTGGAAGAACTGGCCGCCAGCCGTTGCGAAAGCCTGTATCGCGGTGCCCTGGCCGCACGCCTGGACGCCCACTCACGGGCCACCGGGGGTTACCTGCGCGCCAGTGATCTCAAGGACTACCGCGCACAGTGGGTGGACCCGATCCACATCAATTATCGCGGTGTCGACGTCTGGGAAATCCCGCCGAGCGGCCAGGGCCTGGTGGCGCTGATGGCGCTGAACATCCTCGAAGGCTTCACCTTCGATCACCGCGACAGCCAACAGACCTGGCACCGCCAGCTCGAGGCCATGAAGCTCGCCTACAGCGACGGCCTGCACTACATCACCGACCCGCTGCACATGCGCGTGGCAGTGGCCGACCTGCTCAGCGACGACTACAGCGCCCGCCGTCGCAGCCAGATCGGCGAACAGGCACAGGCGCCCAAGCCCGGTGACCCGCACGCCAGCGGCACGGTGTACCTGGCCACGGCGGACGCTGAAGGCAATATGGTCTCGTTCATCCAGAGCAACTACCACGGCTTCGGCTCCGGCGTGGTACTGCCCGACAGCGGCATTGCGTTGCAGAACCGTGGGCAGGAATTCAGCCTCGACCCGGCCCACGCCAACTGCCTGGCAGCAGGCAAGAAGACCTTCCACACCATCATCCCCGGTTTCCTCACCAAGGACGGCCAGGCCCTTGGCCCGTTCGGCGTGATGGGCGGCTACATGCAGCCCCAGGGTCACGTACAGATGGTGATGAACCTGGTGGACTTCGGCCTCAACCCCCAGGCCGCACTGGATGCGCCGCGCTGGCAATGGCTGGGCGACATGAAGGTCGGCATCGAGCAGGGCGCCTCCCGCGACCTGGCCAATGCCCTGGCCCGGCGTGGTCACCAGGTGCAGATCGCCAGCGACCTCACCGACTACGGCCGTGGGCAGATCATCCTGCGCGACCCGGTCAGCGGCGTGCTGTGCGGCGGTACCGAACCGCGTGCGGATTCCCATATCGCGGTATGGTAGCCAAAGCAGGGCATGGCGCCGCCATTGCCCTGCCATTTTGAAAAAAGTTGGTCGAAGCCTGTCCCCTTTTTTCACCTCGCCTGTCATTCCAGGCAAGTGAACAAAATCGAGAGCTTCTTCCAATGCCCGCAGTCCAACCCTTGCGCTTGCGCCCGTTGCTCAAACTGAGCCTGATGCTGAGCCTCAGCGCCAGCCCCTTGTTCGTCCCCGTCAGCTATGCCGAAGACAGCGCCGCGCGCCGCAGCTACCAGGTGCCGGCCGGCAGCCTGAGTGCGGCGTTGACCCGTTTTGCCGGGTTGTCGGGGGTCAACCTGTCGGTGGACCCGGCGCTGGTCAGCGGGCGCAGCAGCAGCGGTTTATCCGGCGAATACGGCGTGGAAGAGGGCTTTGCCCGCTTGCTGCAAGGCTCCGGCCTGCAATTGCAGCCCATGGGGGAGCAGGCCTACATGCTGGTGCCGGTGCCGGAGGGCGGCAGCCTGGAGCTGGCGCCCACGTCAATTCTCGGTACTACCGGCCTGTACGACGGCGACACCTACGCCGGTGGCCAGGTGGCGCGGCGTGGCTCGCAAGGCCTGCTGGGCACCCGGGACTTCATGGAAACCCCGTTCAGCATGACCACCTACACCCAGGACGCGGTGAAAAACCAGCAGGCGCGCACCCTCGGCGACCTGATCGCCAGCGACCCGTCGGTACGCGCCACCAACCCGGCCGGTGGGCGTTATGAACAGTTCACCATTCGCGGCTTCAGCCTGTTCAACAGTGATGTGTCGTACAACGGCCTGTACGGCGTGCTGCCGACCTACACCATCGACATGGAAATGGCCGACCGCGTCGACATCTTCAAAGGCCCCACCCAGTTGATCAACGGCATCTCGCCGCGCGGCAGCGTTGGCGGCGGGATCAACGTGGTGCCCAAGCGCGCCACCGACAAGGACATCACCTCGTTCACCGGCACCTGGGCCTCCGACAGCCAGGCCGGTGGTGCGGTGGACGTGGGCCGGCGCTTTGGTGAGGACAACAAGTTCGGCCTGCGCTTCAACGGCGTGAAGCAATCCGGCGATACCGAATGGGACCACCAGAGCGTCGACCGTGAGATGGCCGTGCTGGGCCTGGATTTTCGTGGCGAGCGTCTGCGCCTTTCCACCGATATCGGCCGCACCGAGCGCGATACCGATGCGCCGCAGGAGCGTGTGCAAGTCGCGGCTGCCGCGCCGGTGCCCAGCGCCAACGATGTGCGCCGCAACTATGCGCAGTCCTGGAGCAAGGCGCGCACCAAGGACACCTTCGGTACGGTGAATGCCGAATATGACCTCAGCGATTCGGTGATGCTCTACGGCGGTGTCGGCGCGCGTAAAAGTAACCATGAGTTCCTGCGCCATGCTGTTTCGGTGACCAATGCGGCCGGTGATTTCACCGTGCAGCCTCGGGACTTCACCCGCGATGAAAACGTCCGCACCGCCACGGCCGGCGTGCGTAACTGGTTCCACACCGGGCCGGTGAGCCATGAGGTCAACCTGGCCGCCAGCTACTTCTATATGGACTTCACCAACGGCGGTGCGCGTTATGCGAACGCATCGAGCAATCTCTACAACCCCGTGCAAACCCCGACGCCGTCGGTGGCCACGCGCCAGGATGCGAAGGTTTATACCGAGAACACGTTCAGTGGCGTGGCCTTGTCCGACACCCTGGGTTTCTTCGATGACCGCCTGTTGCTCACCCTCGGTGCGCGCTGGCAGCGCGTGATCGTGGACGATTGGAGCGACGGCATCAAAGGCAAGACCAACTACGACGAAGAAAAGATCTCGCCTTCGGGCGGTCTGCTGTTCAAAGCCACCGACAAACTGTCGCTGTACGCCAACTACATGGAAGGGTTGAGCCAGGGCAAGATCGCACCGTCCACGTCGCGCAACGAAGACCAGATCTTCCCGCCGTTTATCAGCCGCCAGGTGGAAGTGGGCGCCAAGTACGACGCTGGCGCCTTCGCCGTGACCGCCGCGGTGTTCCGCATCAAGCAACCGGCCTACGAGACCAACGCCACGTCGCGGCTGTTCGGTCCCAATGGCAAGCGCCAGAACACCGGTGCGGAGCTGAGCGTGTTCGGCGAACCCCTCAAGGGCGTGCGCCTGCTCGGCGGCGTGATGTACATCGACAGCAAATTGAAGGACACCACCAATGGCGCCTGGGACGGCAACCGCGCGCCGGCCACGCCCAAGTACAACGTCAACCTCGGTGCCGAGTGGGACGTACCGACCCTCGAAGGCCTGACCCTGACCAGCCGGGGCATCCACTCCAGTTCCCAATACCTGGACCAGTCCAACGTCAAGGAAATCGACGCCTGGAACCGTATCGACATCGGCGCCCGCTACGCCTTCAAGGTCGATGACAAGCACATCACCCTGCGGGCGAATGTGGAGAATGTCGCCGACAAGCGCTACTGGAGTTCGGCCGGCGCGTCGGATGACAGCGAGCCGGGGCTGACCTTGTCGACCCCGCGTACCTATCTGGTGTCTGCCACGGTCGACTTTTAGACGCGGATTAAAAATGTGGGAGGGGGCTTGCCCTAATGCCAGTCAGTTAAGCGTACATCGCCTCCTGTAGGAGCGAGCTTGCTCGCGAAAAACGTCAACGATAACGCGTGCTTCCTG